>JBKJQX010000064.1:0-4211 GCA_046594875.1 Vicinamibacterales bacterium | reverse complement strand
CGTTCGTGCTCTACGCCGGCAATATCAAACCGCACAAAAACGTGGACCGCCTGATCGAGGCGTTCGCGTTGATGCGCAAGACCGGGCACGAGGACGTCAAGCTCCTGATCATTGGCGACGAATTGTCGAAGTATCCCAACCTGCGGCGCCTGGTGCATCGCCATCACCTGCATCAACATGTGCGGTTCCTGGGCTTCGTGCCAGGCGCCACGCTGGCCGCGCTGTATCAGCTCGCCAGGGTCTTTGTCTTTCCGACGCTGTCTGAAGGGTTCGGCTTTCCGCCGCTTGAAGCGATGGCCAGCGGCACGGCTGTCATCACGTCCAACGTCTCGTCACTGCCCGAAGTTGTGGACGACGCCGCCCTGCTCATCGATCCCCTGGACCCCGCCGCACTTGCCGCCGCCATGTCCCAGGTCCTGGGAGACGACGTGCTGCGCGCCGACCTCGTGCGCCGTGGGCACATCCGCGCGAAGGCGTTTTCCTGGGCGCGGGCGGCCGACGCCACGCGCGCGGTGTACCGGCAGGTGATCGGTGCCTGACAAGATTGTGCACCGCACAACCCAGAGGGTGGTGCACCGCGCGACGCCGCGCGTCGTGCTAGTACACGACTGGCTGACCGGGATGCGGGGTGGCGAGAAGGTGCTGGAGTCACTGTGCCGTCTGTACCCCGACGCCGATCTGCTGACGCTCGTGTACGTCCCCGATTCGGTCACACCCGTCATCGAACACCGGCAGGTGCGTTCGTCGGTCATCAACCGCCTGCCGGCGCCGGCACGTTGGTATCGCCACTACCTGCCGCTCTTCCCCTGTGCCATCGAGCAGTTCGACCTCGACGACGCGACGCTCGTGGTGTCCACCAGCCACTGCGCGGCCAAAGCCGTCGTACCCACCGGGCGAGCCGTGCACGTCTGCTACAGCCACTCGCCCATGCGCTACGCGTGGGATCAGTTCCCGGCCTATTTCGGCCCGGAGCGCCTCGGCCATCTGGGGTCCGCTGCTGCCCGGCATATGGTGTCGTGGTTGGCGCGCTGGGATCGGGACACGGCGCCCCGCGTCAATCGCTTCATCGCCAACTCGGCCTACGTTGCGAGGCGGATTCAGCGGTACTATAATTGTCGGGCCGCCGTACTCCACCCGCCTGTGGATACGGGGTTCTTCACGCCAGGCCACGGGGCTCCTGGCGACTACTTCCTGGTGGTTTCTGCGCTCGTGCCCTACAAGCGAATCGATACAGCCATTCGTGCCGCCGCCATCCTGGGAGCGCGGCTGAAAATCGTAGGCACCGGTCCCGATGCGGATCGGCTCCGCGCCATCCCGGCCACAGGCATTGCATTCCTCGGCCACGTCGGCGACGACGCACTCCGCGACCTGTACCGGAGTGCGCGGGCCCTGGTCCTGCCCGGTGAGGAGGACTTCGGCATTGCCCCCGTGGAGGCACAGGCCTGCGGCCGGCCCGTCGTGGCCCTGGCGCGCGGCGGCGCGTGTGAGACGGTCGAACACGGCGTCTCGGGGTGGCTGGTCGAACCAGGCGGCGCCGGCGCCGCGGGCGACGCCTCCCGCTTCGCGGAGGCGATGGGCCAGGTCGAGCACCTGCCGTTGTCGCCGGCCGAGCTGCATGCACGCGCGTGCGCCTTCAGCACCGAGCACTTTGATACGGGCGTCACACACCTTGTGGCCGAAGCGCTGGAGCACCCGCACGCATGGTGAAACGCTT
Source organism: Vicinamibacterales bacterium (assembly GCA_046594875.1). GTDB lineage: Bacteria > Acidobacteriota > Vicinamibacteria > Vicinamibacterales > SCN-69-37 > SYFT01. The sequence continues at coordinate 2,497 of JBKJQX010000064.1, read as the reverse complement.
CAGCCGCCTCTTCGTCGTCTTTCACATCCTGTCCGACATCCTGACGGCGGCTGCGGCGTTCCTGCTGGCCTACGTCATTCGATTCCAGACCGGACTCATCGAGACGCCCAAGGGCACACCGCCGCTTGAGCAGTACCTGACCGTGCTGCCGTTTGTGGCGTTGATGGTGCCCGTGGCGTTCCACCTCCAGCGCCTGTACCGCCTGCGACGCGGCCGGTCGCGCATGGACGACTTCTTCGCGGTGCTGGTGGGCAGCCTGCTCACCGTGCTGCTGGCCCTGGTGGGCACGCTCTACGTGCAGACGTATCACCTGAGCGACGCCCGCAAGGCCCTGGGTTACCTGGAAGTGTCGCAGTGGGTGTGGGTGCTGTTCCTCGGCCTCAATGTCCTCTTCGCGTTCGCATCGCGCGAATTCGTACGCTCGCAGCTTCGCCGCCGCTGGCGCAAAGGCATCGGCCTTCGACGCGTCCTCATCGTCGGCGCCAGCGATCTGGGCAGGATGGTGGCCGACCGCATTCTCCAGCATGGCGAGTTGGGGTTCAGGCTCATCGGTTTTGTGGACGACCGCGCGACAACCAGCGACACCATTGGCTATCGCGGCCTGCCCATCCTGGGCGCGCTGGTCGAGACCCCGGACATCTGCAGCCGCGAACACATCGACGAAATCTACGTGGCGCTGCCCCTCGAGGAGCACGTCAAGATGCTCGGCGTCGTGGAGAATGCGAGCCGGGAGTGCATCGAGGTGCACGTGGTGCCCGACCTGCTGCAGTTCATCGCCTTGCGGGCGCGGCTGGAAGATCTGGACGGCATGCCGATCATCTCGATCAACGACATGCCGCTGCGGGGCTTCAACAGCCTGTTGAAGCGGGCGGTGGACATCGCGCTGTCGCTGGGCGTCATCGTCGTCGGCGCCGTGCCGACCCTGCTCGTGGCGCTCGTGATCAAACGCAGCTCGCCGGGCCCGATCTTCTACACCCAGGAGCGCATGGGCCTGGATGGCAAGTCGTTTACGGTCTGGAAGTTCCGATCGATGCCGATCGATGCCGAAGAAGTGACCGGCCCGATCTGGGCGCGCGATGACGATCCACGAGCGACGGCCGTGGGGCGCTGGCTGCGCAAGACCGACATGGACGAGTTGCCGCAGTTCTGGAATGTGCTGAAGGGCGACATGTCCATTGTGGGCCCGCGCCCGGAGCGGCCGTTTTTTGTTGAGCAGTTCAAACACCAGATTCCCCAGTACATGCTGCGCCACAAGGTCAAAGCCGGCATCACGGGCTGGGCGCAGGTCAACGGCTGGCGCGGCAACACGTCGCTCGAAAAACGTATCGAGTTTGATCTCTACTACATCGAGAACTGGTCGATCACGCTCGACTTCAAGATCATGTGGCTCACCGTCATGCGGGGCATCCACCGCGCGGCGTACTGACTGTTACTTAAGGAGTATTTGTGCGAGTTGTCATCACCGGCGCCGCCGGCTTTATCGGATCTCACCTGAGTGAAACCCTGCTCGACCGGGGCCACAGCGTTGTCGGCATCGACAACCTGTTGACCGGAGACCTCAACAACATCGCGCACCTGCGCGACCGCGACTTCGAGTTCATCCGGCACGATGTCACGCGGTACATCGACGTCAGCGGTCCGGTGGATCTCGTGCTGCACTGGGCGAGTCCGGCCAGCCCGATTGACTATCTGGAACTGCCCATCCAGACGCTCAAGGTGGGTTCGCTCGGCACGCACAACGCGCTCGGGCTCGCCAAGGCGAAGGACGCGCGATTTGTGATCGCCTCCACGTCCGAGGTCTACGGCGACCCCCTGGAGCATCCGCAGAAGGAAACGTACTGGGGTCACGTCAACCCGGTGGGCCCGCGCGGCGTGTACGACGAAGCCAAGCGGTTTGCAGAAGCGATCACGATGGCGTATCACCGGCACCACGGCCTGGACGCGAAGATCATCCGCATCTTCAACACCTACGGCCCCCGGATGCGGATCCACGACGGGCGCGCCGTGCCCACATTCATCGGACAGGCCCTGCGCGGCGAAGACGTGACCATTTTCGGCAGCGGCAGCCAGACGCGCAGCTTCTGCTACGTGACCGATCTGGTGGATGGCATCCTCAAACTGGCGGACTCGAACACCAACGACCCGGTGAACGTCGGCAACCCGCACGAGATGTCGATTGAAGAAATCGCTCGGACGATTATTCAGATGACCGGCTCTTCGAGCCAGATCGTGTTCAAGCCCCTGCCCACCGACGACCCCAAAGTCCGTCGTCCGGACATCACCCGCGCGCGCACGATCCTCGGCTGGGAACCGAAGGTGGCGCTCGAACAGGGACTCACGAGTACGATTGAGTACTTTCGCACCAAGATCTAAAGGCGCCGCTCTGGCGCTGACAATCGCCTCAATTGACAATCACCTCCATTGAGGATCGAGGATGGAGCGATTGAGGATCGGGATGGGACGGATTGCTGATGTGGGATCGCCGATGGGAATTGCC
>JBKJQX010000176.1:0-5651 GCA_046594875.1 Vicinamibacterales bacterium | reverse complement strand
CGACGTCTTTTTCGAGGGCCCGACTCCTGGACTCCGGGACCCCGGGACCCCGACAAGTGTTTCCTGCTGCACCGGCAGGCATAGAGCAGGCCCTGGGCCTGAAGTGCGGCAGCGGTTGCCGCGTAGATCTCGTGCCGGTCGCTCTGGCGCGACGCGCAGTGGCCCGCGCGGAAGGCGGCGGTGGGATACAGGTCGGGCACAAACCCGAGCCAGTCGAGGTCGTCAAGCAATGCGGTTTCGTACTCGGGCCGGCACCGGTCCCGGTCGTGATCCTCGATGCGCAGGAGCACCCGGCCGCCGCGGGTCCGCGCTTCACCCCAGACGTGCAGCGCGTTGGCCACGTGACCCAGGTGCAGGTAGCCGGTCGGTGCCGGCGCGAATCGCGTCAACATTCTTGTACGACACGAAAAAGACGTCGGGTGTCTTTTTCCACGAAAAAGACACCCGACGTCTTTTTCACTTGATGACTGCCTTCAGGTCCACGGCTTTGCCGGTGCGGATGGGCTCCCACAAATCCCCAACCTCGCGAAAACGGGCGGGCGCCGTGCGAATGGTGAACTCACGCGGGTCCACACCGTCGGCCACCTCCTCCCACGTCAGCGGGGTGGACACGCCGGCGTAGTCGCTCGCTCTCGCCGAGTAGGCCGCTGCGATCGACTTGCCGAGAATATTCTGCAGGTAGTCCACATACACCGTGCCCTTCGGACGGTTCTTCACCATCCGTTCGATCGTCGCCACCTTCGGGTGCTTCGATGACACGAGCGTCGCAATAACGTGACACAACAACTGGCCGGTCTGATACGTTGCCCTCCTCGGCAGCTTGATGTAGATGTGCATGCCGCTGGCGCCGGACGTTTTTGCGACCGCGGGAATTTTCAGGCGGTCCAGTTCTTCTTTCACCCAGCGCGCCACGTCGAGCACGCGCGCGAACGATGTACCCTCGCCCGGGTCGAGGTCGATCGCCGCAAAGTCCTGGTGCAACGGATCACTCACGCGTGAAAACCACGGGTCGAGCGAAATTGATGCGAGCTGGGCCATGTAGAGCAACGTCACGAGCGATCCCCCGATCAGTCGCTCGCGTCCGCCTTCGCCTGGGTCAACGGGATCCACGTCTTCGTCCAGCACTTCGCGCCTGACCCCCGCGGGCGTGACCTCAGGATGGCGCTGCTGATAAAACGCATGCTGCTCGATGCCGTTCGGGAATCGCCGCATGATCATCGGCCGGTCTGCAATCACCGGCAGTGCAAACGGCGAGACCTCGACGTAGTACCTGAGCAGATCTCCCTTGGTGAGTTTCAACCCCGGCCAGAACACCTTGGCCAGGTTTGTCACCCTCAGCGCGTGGCCGCCAGGCAATTGCAATTCGCCGTCTTTGCGCGCGTCCTCAAGCGCATGCAGCCGCGCCACGAGCGCCATCAGCGGGTCTTCAGGAGCCGCTTCCTCTTTCCTGGGCTTCACCCTAACGTCGGCACGTTCACCCAGATAGACGGGATGCCGCACCATGCCCTCTTCCGTGAGTTCGGTGAACTCCACCTCCACCGCCATCGTCGGCCGCACCCAATGGGCTTTGGCAATCGCGCGCGGCGGATCGGCGAACGGAGACGTCTTGGCCGCAAGGGATGTCAGCCGGCCGAAGACGCGGGTCAACTCGGCTTCGTCGAACCCGGTTCCGACGTTGCCGACCCATCGCAGTCGTCCCGCCTCCGGCCGCCCGAGCACCAGCGCCCCGAAGTGATGCCGGCTGTTCTGTGGATTTGTCCAGCCGCCCACGACAAAGGTCTCACTCTTGAGCAGCTTCAGCTTGCGCCAGGCCGGAGACCGCCGGCCCGAGTGATACACAGACTGTCCTTCTTTGCCGATGAGCCCTTCCCACCCCTCGCGCTCGGCGCGGGCCAGCATTTCGCGCCCATCGTCGGCCACAATTTCGCTGAGGCGGACGAGCGCCTTGCCGCCGGCTTTGACCGGCAGCGCGTCCTGCAAACGAAGGCGACGCGCGGCCAGTGACAGTCCGCGCACATCCCGGTCGTCGTCTCGGAGCAGATCGAAGACGATGAGCGCGGCAGGCTGGACTTTTTCGGCTCGCGCAATTTCGGTTGCGGCCGTCAGGTGAATGCGGCCTTGCAGCCGCCCGAACGGCAGAGGCCGTCCCGCTCCACCTGTGGCCACAATCTCGCCGTCGAGCAGCAACGGCCCCTTCAGCTTGACCGCAATCTTCTGGAGTGCGGTGACGAGGGCGGGGAACTGGTGCGCTTTGGCGTGGCCGTTACGCGAGTAGATGGCGATGTGGGCCGGCTGCCGACCTGCGCCAGGCTGGATGTCGATGATGGCGCGAATGCCGTCGTACTTCGGCTCATACACCATGCCCGTCCGGACCACAGGAGGCGGATCGAGCGATGCCAGCATCGGCCGGACTTTCGAGGGGTCGTCACGCCACTTGGGCACGCGTCAGATCTTACAGTCGCCGGCGGGTCACCGCGTGAATGTGAACTGCTGATTGGTGGCCCACTGACAGAGCCCTGCAGGCGTTAACGCGCCGAGCGTGAATTGCACTCGTGATGCGGAGGCCGTCCCGGTGATTGTCGTCGATGCACTGCAGTTCACGCCACTGATCAGCGTCTGGCTGATTGACACCGTGCCGGAAATGGTCGGTCCAACCTCGAGCGTGAATCGTCCGCCGGGCCCGGCTGCCGCCGTCCAGAGGCCGCTGGCGGATGTGCCGGACTGCGAGAATGTCACTGAAACGGTATCGGTGACGGTCGCCCCAGCCGTGACGAACGTCCACGTCCCGTTCCACGCGCCGCCGATGTTGAGCGCCACCGGCGTTGGCGCGGCGGGTGAATCGCCACAGGCGGCGACCAACGCGCCGCACAACATCGCTCCGATCACGCGTTGCCGAAACGTCATCGACTGAACCCGCCGGAGATCGCCCAGATGCCCCGGCCGTACGTGGCCGCCAGCAACTGGCGCGTGGTGGCGTTGTAGGCCAGCCGGTTCACCACCACCGGCGGCAGGCCAGTGCCGAACGGTTGCCAGTTCGTGGTGCCATCAAGCGTCACCCGAAACACTCCGATGTCGGTGCCCGCGTAGAGCACACGCGGGCCTGAACCGACCGAGTCCGGATCGATGAGGAGTGTATTCACCGGTACGTCCGGCAGGTTCCCGGTGATGTCCACCCATGTGCGGCCCGCGTCGCTGCTGCGGAAGACGTGACCGCGGCCGGAGCCTCCAGAGTCAAAACCTGAATATGCGGCGTATACGGTCTGCGCACTCAGCGGGTCCACCACGAGGTCGGTCACCGCCCGCACAGGAAGTGGGCCGGCCTCGATCCCGGCCACACTCGCCCATGTGAGGCCGCGATCGGTGGTCAGCCGCACGTCCCCATTCAATGTGCCGGCATACACGGTCTGTGATGCGGTCTTTGCCACGGCCGCAGCCGTGAAGTACCGCGCGCGGGCGCACGTGCGGCCCGAGACGTCGTCCTGCCAGCAGCGCAGGTCATTGCCAACAGAGGGAGAGGCGGCGACCCAACTGTCACCGCGGTTGTCGGTGCGGAAGAGTTGTTCGGCCGTGATCCAGATGGAGGCCGGGTTCGATGGATCCATCGCCAGGCGAGGGATGAAGGGACCGTCAAGTGACAGGTCGATGCCGGTTCGACGCGCCAGACAACTGCCGATCTCGCATCGATAGAACTGGAAGACGTTTGAGTTGCCGCTGACGATCCACTCGACCTCCGCGTAGAGCGTGGTGGTGCCCGGCCTCGGGTCCCACACCGTGTCGCCACCGTCGCCGCCGGTGATCAGCGACCAGCCCATGTTTCCCTGGAACACCAACGTGCCGTTGTCCTGTGTCCCACCGGCCATCAGCAGGGGGTTGGTGGGATGGGCCGATACGGAATAGAACTCGGTGATGGGAAGGGCGTTGTGCAGGACGGTGAGCGAGGTGCCGGTCGTGCCCTTGTAGACGCCGCCATCGCTCACGATGATCAGACTGCGGTCGGCCGTAAACGTGATCGCAATATTATCGGCATGGGTCGGCGACATCGTCGACCAGTTCTGGCCGGCGTTGGTGGTGCGGTAGACGGCGTTGCTGCCGACGTACATCGTGTTGGCATCGGTCGGCGAAAACGCGAGCGCCAACGGCCAGGTGAGAGACGTGGCTGGAGCCGCGGTTTCCGTCCACGACTCTCCGGCATCTGCCGTGCGGAACACGCGCGGCCGGTTCAATAACAAATCGCGCACGGCCACTGCCATCGTGTCCGGGGCCGATGGCGCGATGGCCACCCGCGCGCGCGGCACATAAACAGCGCCTGGATCCGAATACCGCACTGCCAGATCCGCCGTCAGGTCGTACGTGCCCAGCGTCGTCAGCACCCGTGACGTCCAGCGGGCGCCGGCATCAAACGACTGATACGCCGTCACGCGGCTTTCCATGCGCGTGCAGTCACTGACGAGGCATCGCGGTTGTGCCACCACCGCCAGCAGCCGGTCCGGCCGCGTGGGGTCGAGCGTGGCGTCTCGCAGGAACGGTGCCTCGGGGTTCAGCGTGGGCGCCGCAGCGCCGGCGAAGTCCAAATCCACGGGCAGGGCCAGCACGGCCCGGAACGTGCGTCCGCTGTCGTCGGACCTGAGCAGGTGACTGGCGCCGACGTAATAGAGCGTGCTCGTGTTGGGCGATCCGGCACGCAGCGGGTCGATCAAAATGCGACCCGACGAAGGCGGAATACAGGCCTTGAAGACGTTGACCGAGCACAATGCCGGCGAGAGCGTGCGCCCATCGGTGGTGGTGATCGACGAGACCGCCCAACTGGCACCGCCATTGGTCGAGGAAAGCCATCGCGTGGCATAGGTCCGCTGAATCGTCGTCGCATAGATCAACTGCGGGTTCACGGGATCGATCGCGATCGACTGAATCGCCGGCACAGGCAGGCCGTCGGTGAGCGACGCCCAGGTGCCGCCGCCGTCGGTGGTGCGCCAGATGCCGCCCCCGTCTCCGCCGATGTAGATCGTGCCAGGCGCGGTGGGATGTGTGGCGACAGCCGTGACCCGGCCGGCGTAGGGCAACGTGTTGTTCACGAAGATGGGACTGGGTCCGATGGAGACCCACCGGTCAGAGGGGAGCGCAAGCGCCGGACGCGTGCCCGGGTCGGGCCGCCGCGCGTCCATCGCGAGTGCCAGTGCGTTGACTGAGGGCAGACGTCCGGAAGGGTACGCGCGCTGAATGGTGAACCAATGGTCGGCGTCAGCCGCGCCTTCGATCCGTCCACTGGAAGACGCGGCGCGATCGGTGGTCGATCCCACATATCCGATGCTGCCGACAGCAGACGTGAGCGCAACGGCCAACAGCGCTGGAGAGAGTCGCGATGACATATAGGGCTCCGACTGGGACTGTGCCAGTCTACTCCCGCCAGCGCCGTTCTAATCGCGCAACGTCGTGATCGGGTCGATTCGCGATGCGCGTCGCGCGGGGATCAAACAGGCCAAGGTGGCGAAGAATGTCGCCATATCTGCGGTAGATATAGTGGGAAGGTTCGACAGGGTCCAGTGTCCAGAGTCCTAGTTGTTCCTCAAGACGACGGCTGGGTCGATTCGAGAAGCTCTGGTGCCAGGCACCAGCGCCGAACAACAGGAGATGGCCAACATCCCGCCGAGGAC
>JBKJQX010000171.1:0-12101 GCA_046594875.1 Vicinamibacterales bacterium | reverse complement strand
CGGTCGGTGCTGCTGCTGAGCCCCATGGCGCCGTTCATCACGATTTATCACGACCTCTTCTATTACCAGAGCTGGCCCGATGCGGCGGTCTGGATGACATGCCTGCTCTTTACGGCGACGGCGTTTCTGGGCGGCGCCGCGCTCTTCACCAGTTGTGAGGAGAACTTTGCCGAACAGTTCTGACGTCGTCATTCGGGCCGAGCACTTGTCGAAGCGGTTCATGCTGCGGCATGACCGCACGGGTTCGATCAAGGACGCGTTTCTGGCGGCGGCGGGCCGCAGGCGCCGTGAGCGGGTAGAGGAGTTCTGGGCGCTTCGTGATGCCTCGTTCGAGGTGCGCAAGGGCGAGGCGCTGGCACTGGTGGGCCGGAACGGGTCGGGCAAGAGCACGCTCCTCAAGCTGATTGCAGGCATTCATGTGCCGACGTCGGGTCGGTTGTCGATCGCCAGGTCGGCACGTATCGGCACGATGATCGAACTCGGCATCGGGTTTCACGGCGACCTGACCGCGAAGGAAAACGTCTATCTGAATGCCTCGATTTACGGCCTGCTCCGCGCCGAAATCGACGACATTTATCCGCGCATCGTCGAGTACTCGGGCCTGGCGAATTTCATGGACGTGCCGATCCGGAATTTTTCGTCCGGCATGAACATGCGCCTCGGGTTTTCCGTGGCCGCTCACCTGAAACCCGACATGTTGCTCATCGATGAAGTGTTTGCGGTGGGAGACGCCGACTTCCAGCGGCGGTGCCTTGAGACGATGGCGGAGGTGCGGGAGCGCGGATGCACGGTGTTGTTTGTGTCGCACTCGGCGCCTGCGGTGCAGGCCATCTGCGAGCGTGCGTGCCTGCTCGAGGCCGGCCGGCTGGTTTTTGACGGATCGGTGGACGACGCGCTCGGGCAGTATGCGGAGTTGATTTCGGACCGCGAAGACGCGGCGTTGCCGGGTGGCGAGGCGCGGGCGGCCCTTCACGCCGAGGGTATCGAGGCACACGAGGACCTGGATGACCGCCCGCATCGGAAGCTGATGGGCGGCGCGTGGTCGGAGCTGGGGGCCTGGGCCACTGATTTTCTGTTTGAGCGAGGCCTGAAGCCGGGTGAACACGTGCTGGACCTCGGGTGCGGGTCGTTGCCCGTCACCATCGCGATGCTGCCGAAAATGGCGCACGGTGCCTACTGGGGCTTTGAGTCGAACCGCGAAGCGTTTGAAGACGGCGTGCGGATCGAATTGCCGCATGCCGGCCTCCGGCCCGAGCGTGGCCACTTCATCGTCAACCGGCACTTCGACCTGAGTGAGTGCCCGCATCCGTTCGTGTTCGTGTTGGCGCATTCGCTGGCTAACCGCGTGACACCCGAGGAGTTCGGCCGGGCGGTTGCGGCGGCGGTGGGCCACTTGGCGCCGAACGGGCAGCTGTTTGTGGCGGTGCCGGCCGAGCTGACCGATCACATGGCCGTGCTCACACGAGTGGCCGAGACGATTGAGGCATCGGTCGAGTCGGTGGACCGTGCTGGACACCCCCGGGGCGAACCCGTGTATCGCGTCGTGCGAAAGACGTAGCTGGCAGTCCGACATGTAGCTCGGCCTGTGTAGAGAAAAAGACGTCGGGTGTCTTTTTGCCTGCCGCCGGCCAAAAAGACACCCGACGTCTTTTTCTCTACTGCAGCAGTTGTTTGATGCGTTTGAGTGTGGGGCCGAGGGGCGACTTCATCACTGCGCGCCGGAGTGCCGACTGTGGAGGCGGTGCGGGACTCGCCACGGTTGGCGGTGGCTCCGCCGGCACTGAGACAGGAGCAATGCCCTCGGGTGCACCCTTGCGAAGTGTGTAGACGTTGTTGGCCGTCAGCTCCACGGGAGCGAGTCCTGCCGATGTCCGGTACATGAAGTGCTGGCGGCAATCACCGAGGCCGGAGCCCACGGCGTATCCGGCCACATCCACCAAATCCATGCCCTTTTCGAGCGTGCCGTATTTCGCCATCGCATCGATGGAGACGGCCGCGTGTTCGTGAGCGGCGCCGGGTTCAACCAGCAGTACGGGCCGGTCGTTGAGCAGGACTCGGCTGAATTCGCGCATGGCAGCGGGGCGATTCGGAATGTGGTGAAAGGCCTCGAACCCCAATACGGCGTCTACGCTGGCCTGACGAATCGGCAGGCATTCCGCGTCGCCCACCAGCAGGTGCGGGCGATTGATGCCAATGCGATGAATGGCGATCTCCAGGTACTCGCGGGTGATGTCCATGCCGATGGGCTCGTAGCCGCCGCGCAGGAACCACTCGGTGGTCCACGAGTAGCCCGAGCCGACGTCGAGCACCACGCTGCCCCTGGTGAGCTGCAACAGCGGCTCGGCCACCACCAGGTTTCTGATGAGGTGCCATGTGTGTTCTGGTGCCCAGAGGTTGAAAGGCGCGGCATGTCCCGGGCCCCAGAAGAACGGGTCGGTGATTTTGGCAGGCAGCGCAATTTCGGCGAGCTTGTGATGCGCGCCAGCATCTGTGGCGCCGACGAGCGTGAAGGTCTTCCAGAGGGCCACCAGCTCGGCCGGCAACTGATTGCTGATTCCCGCAAGCCACTCGCGTTCGCGGTCAGCGTTCCGCAGGTGATCGGACAAGACTTCAGGGACGCTTTTGATGATCGGGAACCATGCGCCGCACCCTGCGCAGGTGAGCACGCCGGTCTCGACCGCCACTTCGTAGTTGCGGTCAGGCGGCGCGGCCGGTGATGCGAGCCGAGCCAGTGCCCGGCCAAGTTCGGTCGTGGCGGGTGCGGCAGGCGCCGGTCCCACGCCCGGGCCGGGCGACACACGGTCGAACGGCTTGAACCCCTGCGGAAACACCCCGCAGGGGATCTCGGTCACGGTGACACACGTCAAGTCACCGTGGCACCGCGGACAGACAACAAAGTTCAGGAGGGAATAGCGCACGCTGCAACTCTAGGTTTTGGCGTCAGTCACTTTCGATCCCAGGATCATCCGGGTGCCGATTTCCCAGGCCACGTGCCGCTTGGTGAGGGCCAACTTGACGATGTCGCCGAAGTGGCGAGCGATGTATCTCGGTCGCAGGAAGAACCGGCGCTTGGCGCGGTTGGTGGCCGCCATCACCGTCTGCTCGTCCAGTCCGTTGCCCTTGAGCAGGTAATACGAGTACTCCATCTTCGTCCAGTCTTCACTGACGAGCAGGCCTTCGCGTTTGGCCTTGTTGTAGAGCTCGGTGCCTGGGTACGGGACCGCCGGATAAAAATTCGCGAAGTCGGGGTCGAGGTCGATGGCGTAGTTGATCGTGCGTTCCATCGCGTTTGCGTCTTCGCCCGGGTAGCCGAGGATGAAGAAGCCGAACGACTTGACGCCCGAGGCGCGCATGTTGACCAGGGCCTTGCGGATTTTTTCGCTCTCGAGGCGCTTCATCATGTCCTTGCGCGTCTCGTCGCTTTCAGTTTCGATCCCGAGCGCCAGCATCCAGCAGCCCGACCGCTTGAGGCGATCCACAAACGCCGGGTCCTGCAGGTTGTCGGCGCGCGCGTTGCCGAACCATTGCACGTCGAGCTTGCGCGCGATGATCTCTTCGCAAATCGCGCTGAACGATTTCACATTGAGCGTGACCGTGTCGCCCCAGAGGTAGAAAAACTTGACGCCGTGGGTACGCACCACGTGCGCCATTTCATCCACGATGGACGACGCGCTGCGTTCGCGGAACTTGTGGCCCTGATGAATGGGCGCGACGCAGAAATCGCAGGTGTAGGGGCAGCCGCGCGACGACTCGAGGATCACGTAGGACTGATTGGCCAGCGGCAGCGTGTACTGCGAGAGGTCGAGCAGGTCCCAGGCTGGGATCGGCGCGGTCAGGAAGTCGTTGAAGCTGCCGTGGGCGCGGTGCGGAATGACTTCGGCGCCGCGGCGATAGGTCAGGCTCGCGACATTGCCGATGTCGTTCATGTCGGTGAGCGCCGCCAGTTCCAGTGCGCCGTCTTCCGGTTCGCCCACGAACATGCCATCCACCTTCGGCGCGCGAGCCATGGCTTCAGCCGGCGTGGTGGACGCGTGCGGGCCGAAGCAGAACATGGGCGCCTTATAGCGGGCCTTGAGCTCGGCCATGGCGGCCACGTCGGCGGTCAGGGTGGGCGTGGTGCTGGGAAACAGGATCAGCGTGGGCGCGAAGCCCTCCGCGTCGAGGTCCTTGACGAGGTCCGCCACGCTTCGTCGCGACGCGGTCAGGTCCACCAGCCGCACCTGCTGGCCTCGCTGGCGCAGCAGCGCCGCCAGCAGCGCCAGCGTGTAGGGAGGCTTGGTGGTGCCCAGCACCTCTTCGCGTTCCTGGCAGCGGCCCTGCCGCGTAAACGCGATGCCTCCCACAAGCGGGGGGTTCACCAGCAGTGTGCGGTCGCCGATCATTCCGCCACCCCTTCAGCAACCAACTCCTCGGTCTCCATCATCGGCGCGCCATCGAGTTCCACTTTGCAGCACCGGCGACAGACAGGGAAGAGTTTTTCTTCCACAAGCTTCTTCCGCAGTTCCATATACCTGGGGCCTGTCCACACCTCTTCCAGCGACTGCGTCGTGAGGTCGCCCACCTCGAGCCGGATGAACGGGCAGAAGTACGCCTTGCCGCTGAATGAGACCCGCGCGTAGAGGAACGGATAAAGGCACCGGCCGCTCAGCGGTGTGCCAGGCGTGTAGTAGTCCTTCAGAATCGGCGTGCGCACTTTGGGCCGCATGTCGAAGCGAACACCGTGAGCGCGGCACTTGGCCGCGAGCGCGTCCACCTGGGTCTGCACGCGCGCGGCATCCAGGCCCGGGTCCTCTGTGACAAACGTAGAGATCACCTTCGGGTCGCTCGTGCCGAGCATGCGGATGGTCTGCTGCACCTCGTCAGGCGTGCTGAACATCAGATGGTTCAGGCCGATCGCATCCACGCCGAGCGACTCGGCCACGTCCACCATCTGGTCCAGCACGTCCAGGCTCTCGTGCGTGACGGTGGTATTGATGCTGACACGCAGCGGCGCGCCCTTCCGCTTGGCGGCGGCCTGCAGGCGGGTGAGTCCGGCCGACGTGCGTTCAAACGTGCCCTTCACGCCCCGCGCCAGGTCATGCACTTCGCCGGGGCCGTCGATCGACACGCTGATGTGCTTGAGGAAGCCTTTCGCGGCCAGGTCGGCCAGCGCTTCGGCACGTTCCTCATTGATGATCGTACCGTTGGTCGTGAGATAGCCGCAGGTGTACCCCTTGTCGCGGAACATCTCCATGACATCCAGGATGTCCTTGCGCATGAAGATCTCGCCCCCCGTGAGGCTCACCTGCAGGCCGTCCTGCGGCGGGAACGCACGCTGCAGCACGTCGATCGGCATCTCCTGCCGCCATTCGCCTTCCAGGTTCAGCAGGTCCCCCACATAGCAGAACTCACACGTCAGGTTGCACCGCATCGTCGCTTCATAGACGACGCCGATGGGCAGGCGTCCGGCGTCGCCGGTCTTCTCGCGTTCGAAGCGTTCGATGTAATTCCGGTACTTCTGTCGCCGATACTTCGCCCAGAGACTGGTCAGCGCCGGCACACTTCGCGCCCGACGGGCGACCACTTCGCGAAGACGTGTGCTCAAACTCATGCGATCAATCGGTCCGCCAGATTTCCCAGATTTCAATGACCGGACCTGGCCGCGCGAGCGCGGGATCCAGACGGGCATCCGTGTTGTGCAGGAACGGCGGCACCATCGCCAGCCGACCCTGATCGACGTCCGATCGGTACGGGGAAAACGTGGCGACGATACGTCCGCCGCTCGCCAGCGCTCGATCAAGCGACGCCAGCGACGCGTCCGGAACATTGTACCGCTTCAGAACAACGTACTGCACCCCCAGCGCCCGGAGCGGCGCGAGGGTGGCCTCGCGGTCGAATTCCCGTGCAGAAATGTAGATCTTGTCCTTATCCAGGCCTCCGTCACCCAGGTAGATCGTCCGGTAGGCCGGGCTTGGGTAGGGCGACAGGGCGAGTTGCTGCTGGAACTTGATTGTCGCGCGGCTTTCCGAACCTACCGTCTGGCGCAGCGCTTCAATCAGGCCCTCGCGAGACTGCCGCAGCGGGACGCTGTAGGGCTGAATCAGAACCGAGGCGCCGGCCGTGACCTCGGCCTCAATCCATTGTTGGGCCAGCGTGCGAGTGTCGGTCTGTCTAAAGAACGCGCCCAACTCGATGCTGGGCTCCAGGCCCCGCGCGACCTGGCTGAGGGTGACGATCGTTACCAACACCACGCCCCACTTCCTCGACGCAAACACCGTCGCGACCGCCGTCAGCACCACACCCGTGCCGATCGCCAGGAAGGGGAGGATCGGATTCAGATAACGGGTCGCCGGCACTGTGTTGGCGATGAAGAGCAGGAAGACGATGGGAAACAGCGCCAGCAGCAGGCCGCGCCGCGGATGTCGCCAGGCTATGACCAGGCCGGTGAGCGAGAGAACCCACGCACTTGGTGGCGTGCCGTGCTCCTTCAGCAACGCGAAGTAGCGCCCGAGTCCCGCGAACATGCCGGTCGTTTCCGTGGCGCGACCCATGACGATGGCCTGGTTCTGGGTGATGTCGATCCAGGCGGTGCCGAACTCTGGCAGCAGGAACGGCGAGGCCACCAGGAACAGCAACGTCGCGGTCGCGCCGGCCCTGAGGCCGTCGCGCAGCCGGCCTGCCCACGCCACGCCGGGCTGGGTCAGCAGCACAGCGGCCACAGGCAGTGCCACAAACACCGCGTAGTAGTGCGTGGACATCGCCAGCCCGGCCAGCGCACCTGTCACCAGGACGTCTCTGGAGCGCGCCCGTCCGTCGGTCGTCACGACGCGGGCCAGCCACACGTGTACGAGGACGATCAGCAGCGTCACGGGCACATCGTGTTTCACATAGTGCGCATCCATCACGGCGATGGGCATGACGGCCATCATGAGCGCCGCGATGGCGGCCGCGCCTCTGCCGAATAGCCGCGCGGCGAGCGCCGCCACTGCTGCGATCGTGGCCACGCCACAGAGCGTGGACAGCAGGCGGCCCGACCAATACAGGCGCGAGGGATCAACGAAGAACTCGCGCTGGAACGCCGCGACCGAATCCCACCAACCCATCACCCAGCCGGCGGCAAACGTGAGGCCCTGCCACGCGAAGAGCACGTAGAAGTACAACGTCGGGTAGAGGAAGTTGTGGGGGTTGAGGTCGCCGGTGCCAAACGCCAGCGCGCGATTCATGATCGCCACCTCGTCCATGTTGTAGACGGCCGGCAGACCGAAGCCCAGTCCCCTCAGGCGCAGCCAAAGTCCGAGGCCGCAGGCCACGGCCACGATGGCGAGCATCAGGCTACGACGCACGGGCCTTCCGTCGCGCCAGCGGCCACACCGAGGTCAACAGCGCGCGTTCACTGGCGCGAAGGAATCCTCCCGACCACAACAACACGCCAAAGACTACTACCGTCGTTGTTCCCCGAGCGAAAAATCCCGCCAGCGGCGGCATGTCGGGCAGCACCACTCCTGCCGCAGCGGCCACGATGCCTGCCAGCACCACGCGCGCAATGCGGCCGCGTTCGTAGGTCATCGGGTAGTGCCAACGCGAGAAGAACCCGGCCACGGCGGCCAGTGTGGCGTACGACAGCGCAAACGCCACCGCTGCGCCGACCACGCCGTAACGCGGCATCAAGATCCAGCCGCTGCCCAGGCCGACGACCGCCGCCGCAAACGTGGAGAGCGGGTAGTACCTTGTCTGGCTCGTCAGGTTGAGGCCGATGGACGTCAGCAGGTAAACGCCTTGAAACGCGATGCCCAATGCGATGAGTGGCACCACCAGCGCGGCATCGTCGTACACCGCCGGCGTGAGGATCTTCACAAGGTCGGTGGCAATGGCCGTGGTGCCCGCGACGAGCAGCGACAACATGGCGACGCCGTAGGTGGTGATCTTCCTGAAGACCATCTGCGGATCGCGCTGCTTTGCCGTCTCGTAGTAGAACGGCGCCCAGCCCGTTTCAAACGCCGAAAGAAACAGTTTGATGGCGCGGGCGATCGTGGTGCCGATCTGGTACACGCCGATGCGTTCGAGCGGAATGAACCGACCCAGCAGATACACGTTGCCTGCATCAAGCGCCTGCTGGGCCAGACCGTGCGGCAGCCGCGGCAGGCCGAAGCGCAGGCACAGGCGCAGCTCATCGGCAGAGAAGACCGGCCGCCACATTACGCGTAGCCACGGCCAGAGCAACGGCAGGAGCACCAGGGTGACGATGATGTCGGCCAGCATCATGCCGGTAATGCCCCACCCGGCGTAGAGCACGAATCCAATCCGAAGCAGGAGCGTGGCCACCGAGCGTCCAAAGGTGAAGGCCGAAAACGTGACGGCCTCCTTGCGCATGCGCATCACGTGAAACGGCACAAACGTGAACGTCAGCAGGAATGTGTTGACCAGTACGAGTCGCAGGGCGGTGAGGTAGTCGGCCGCCGCGTCACCGAAGAGGTGGCGCGAAAGTCCCGGCGCCGTCAGCAGGAGCACGAGAAGCAACCCACCGGAGGCCACGCCCAGAAACGTCAGCAGGGTGCTGGCGAGTCTCTGTCGTTGCGGACCCTCGTCGCGATCGAGATAGAAGCGCATGAACGCGCCATCCAGGCCCCAGCGGAATCCGATCTTGATCAGGGTTTCGGTCACCAGCAGCAGCGCGAGTGCGCCCATGTCGGCCGGCGAAAGCACCCGCAAGTACAGCGGCAGCAGGGCCATGCTGACGAGGGTGACGGCGACGTCGCCGGCGCCGTAGATCGCCACGTTGCGAGTGAGCGCGCCAAGGAGTTTTCTCACGGTTTGCGTTTTGGCGCCGGTGACAGCTGGCCGCCGGTCTCGCGCCACTCGTAGTAGAACACCTGCCGGCCGGGGTTCGCCACCGCCACTTCACGGTCCAGGTTCGGAGTGGCCATACCGAACAACACCGGTGCATCCCTGAAGCTGGGCGGGTTGCGATTGAGATCCAGCCGCTCCATGTCGGCAGAGGCCGTCTTGAGCAGCACGACGGCGCGATCGAGCTTTGCCGCGTCAACCACGCGATACACGTCGCGGCGCGCGAGTACCTGGGTGTAGGCGCGGTGGCCCAGGACCACTCCCGACGCCACGATGGCGATGGCCGTTGCGGTGATCACGCCCCAGGCGTAGCGGGTGCGCGCGAGGTGGCCGAGGCCGGCGCCGACCAGGAGCGTCAAGGGCAGCAGAGCTTCGAAGTAGAAGCGCGGGCCGTAGCGGTTGCCGCCGTGCGACCACCAGAAGGCGTACCCCACGATGGGCGCCACCAGCAGGAGCCACAGGAGTCGGCGATGCGCGACCGCCTGACGGCGCGAGGCGAGGAGCAGCGGCACCGCCACAAACGAGGTGTAGACCACGCCCTCGCCGCACAACACCACGGCCGTCTTCAGTCCGCGCCACAGCGAATGGCCGTAACTGGTAAAGCCCAGCGCTTCGCTCGAATCAAACTGGTTCCACGCCAGGGTCCATGCAGACCCGGTTGCTGCCATGTTGACACCGAGCAGCACCGCAAGCGCCGGCGCTCCTCCCAGCGCAAACCATGCGCCCAGGGGCCACGCGCTTCGATCGGCCGCTCTCGCGTTCTGGATGATGGGATGACCGAGTCCGACGATGAGGGGCAGGCCGATGAGCAGGGCCGTGTAGGGGCGCACCAGAACGGCGAGGCCGAAGCAGGCGCCACCAAGGAGCAGCGGCCACGATCCAGGACGTTCGTTGGCCCACGCCAGTGAGAGCGCGAGTCCTGTGAGCGCGAAGAGGCACGCCGGGTGGCTGTGGTACGACCCGGCGTTGAGCAGGAAGAACGGCGACAGACCCGTCACGAGCACGCCGAAAGCCGCGGCGCGCGGGCCCACCCAGGAACAGGCCAGGCGATAGATGCCCGCCAGTGCGAGCGCGGCCAGCAGCGGATTGACGAGGCCCGGCCACCCGGCGCGCGCGCCCACGGCGAGGAGCAGCGGCCAGCCGGGTGGGTACTTGCTGAAGCGGCGTCCGTCCACATCGCCGAGGTGATTCTGTCTGAATGCCTCGACTGGTTGCGGCGACTCGGCGGTGACGCGCCCTTCGGCGAATGCGTTCGCCTGCCAGACGTACGCGAATTCATCACCTGAGTTGGCAAAGCCCTGGAGCACGTAGACGTGCACGAGCAGGGCGGCGGCGAAAGCGACGGGAACAATGAGCGCTGCCCGTCGCCACGCGGGTGCGTCGACGACGGGTGTTCTCATAATGCAGGGCGCCGTGACGCCAGCGCCACGGCCGCCGCCACGATGGCGGCCGGGTCGATCACCGGAATCCTGAAGCGCTCCTGCGGGAAAAACACCAGGCAGACGATCACGGAGGAAAGGGCGAGCAGGCCCAGGGCCCAGAGCGGAGAGGCGCCTGGACGGCGCAGGAGCATCCACAGCCCGATGAGGGCGAAGGGCGCGAGCAGGCCGTACGACACGAGCGATGTGAGGTAGTAGCGATTCGAGTGCAGGGTATAGGACGGGCCGATCGGGACGAAGGTGTAGAAAAACTTTCTGGCTTCAAGGAGCAGCCATCGGCCCGGGTGCTCACGCACGAAGTTCCTCACTTCGCGGTAATACACGTCGTCCATCGCCTGGTTGCTCAGGCCCGGGTGACGATCTTCAAGCGCCTTGCGGGCCAGGCCCATGTCGGGGTTCGCGGCGAGGTCGCCTTCGCCGTGTGCCAGCGCGTTGTTGCCAGTCCACAACGTCACGCCGCCATGGGCCGCGGTGAGGATGAATTGGTCGTGCACCACGTAGTTGCGCGCGATCCACGGCAAGACGAGGAGGGCGACGCCGAGCGTAAACGCGACGAACAGTTGCCGGCGTTTGTGCAGCAGCAGCCAGAGCGCGGCGAGCGGGAGGAAGAAGAGCATCGCCTCCTTGGTGAGCAGTGCCGCGCCGGCAATCAGGCCCGCTGTCACTCCGAGGCGGAGTTGCCGAGCGCCAGTGGCGTCGCCGGCATTGAGCAGCACCCACACGGTGGCGAGTGCCAGGGCCGAATACAGTGGCTCAGAGAGGACGTAGCCGCTCACCCAGGCGATTGGGGGATACACGGCTGCGCCGAGCGCGGCCAGTTTCGCAGCGCGTGGACCACCGGCGCGGCCGGCCAGCGCCGCGATGAGCAGGATGACCAGCGTGCCGATCAGGCATTGGGCCACGGTGATCGCGGTGGGGATGTGTGACGAGTTCGGGGGCAACTCGGCCACGCTGGCAGGCACGTGGGTCGTGACGAGAGCGTCCTGCGTCGCCACGAGAATCGTGGCGAGGAACACCACGAAGCCCGGAGGCCGCTCGAAGAATCCGCTGGCGGGTGTGGCGGCGGGGTACGTGAACCCCTGGCCCGTGGCCACGCGTGTGGCCAGGAGCAGGTATTCCTGCTCGTCTTTCATCAGCGGCTTGTCCACCCAGTACCCGAGACCGAATCCCAGTCGGAGCACCAGGCCGAGCAGGGCCGCGCCTGCGATGAATCTGGCGTTCATCGTGTGAAGCGCAGGAGGTTCAGAAAGCACCATCCTGGAATGGGGAGCAGGCGGGTGAGTGCGCGGTGCAGCGGGAGCAACCGCGCGGGTGACTTTCGAATCCATCGCGTCAGAATCGGGACGGTTGGAAAGATGCCGCGCCGTTCGACGAGCCTGAACCCCGTGCGGCGCGCGAGGTCGAGGTATTCGCCGATCGGCCGATCGCCTGGGTGTTTTTCGAGGCTGGCCGTGTGAATCAGTCGGCCTTGCAGCAGGAAGTGGACGCGTGATTGCAGGTGGGCCAGGTTCGGCACCGAGACGAGCAATTCGCCGCCGGGGCGCAGCACACGAAACAACTCCGCGAGTGCCTTCGGCTGATCTTCGAAGGTCAGGTGTTCAAGCACGTCGAGGCACGTGGCGCGATCGAATGTGCCATCCGGGTAGGGTAGCGCCAGCAGGGACCCGCGCGTGACGAAGTCGGAACTGTAGTTGGGGTCGATCCCCTCGATGGCCAGGCGGCTGCGAAACTCCTCGACCAGCACACCCTCGCCACAGCCCGCGTCGAGGACTCTGGTTTCCTTCGGCAGCGCCGAGAGGTAGTTGCGCACGTAGGTGAGCTTGGCGAGGTAGGTGGGGT
>JBKJQX010000018.1:0-6974 GCA_046594875.1 Vicinamibacterales bacterium | reverse complement strand
GCGACGCAGCGCGGCCAGTAACTCCACGAGTGTTGCCGAGGCGCTGCCAAAGGGGACCACCGCGGTCAGGTCGAACCAGTCCACGCCCGACGTCACCGTCAGGCGCGCGGGGCCCGCGGCCTTGTACGGCACGCCGCCGGCTTCGACGCGCCAGCCGTCCTGGATCAATGTGCGGACGAAGGCCCCCAGGTCCTTGGCTGGCACACGCCAGGCTCCAGGATCGTTGAGCGCCGCGCGGACGGCATCGAGGCTGAGCAACTGTTCGAAGGCCTCCTGCTCAGCTTCCGGATCGCGGTGGATGATGCGCTGCCTGTCCGCATCGAAAAACGTCCCGGCCGGCGTGGCCGGCACGTGTGTACCGTCATAGTCGAACGATAACGTCGCGTCCACGTGTGTATCGGCCGGCGCCGGGCTGCCGCCAGCGGGCACTCCGACCGGCGATTCCACAGGCATGAGGTGCAAACGGGCGGAAGGCGCCACGCGAAGCGGGGCGAGGATGAGTGACTCGGGCAGCGTGGCCGCATCCACACCCAACCGGTTGAGCATCTGCGCCAGACGCGCCGTGTCTGCGGCAGGGACCAGGACGTGGCCCTGTTCGCGCAGCAGTGACAGGACACCGAATGACAGGCCCGGATCAAACGCCGCCACGCGTTCGTGCGTGAAGAGCAGGCCCACTTCCAGGAGCAACACCGGGTCGGTGACGTTCAGCCGGTCTTCGCGCCGTACCAACATGCCCGACACCCAATGCCCGTCGGGCTCATCAACATGTGCTTCCGCCTTGGCATGTGCTTCCACCGTGAACCGCCACACCGGCCCGTCGTCCCACTGCAACGGCCGGATGGACGTGGACTCGGGGCTGTCGCGCAGGATCAAGCGACCGGCTCGTGCTGCAAGAGGCACCCACTCGAGTGCCAGGGCGCCTGGCAGGACGAAGCGCAGACCGTTGTCGGGTCGCGGCTGACCTGGCTGGTCGGATTCACGCGCGGTGGCGCCAAGCAACGACGCCAGCAACCGGCGGTCGGTGGGCGCTGCGGCCAGTGCTTCATTGGGGCCGGCGGCAGCCGGCGCAGGCCGATCCCAGGTGCCGTCCGCGCGGCGCGTGCGTGCGAGCAGGCGCACCACCAGGGCGCCCTCCTCCCGCGTGGCCGCGCGGTCCACGGCAAAGAGATATTCGACTCGATGGCCTGCTCCAGGGGGGGCAGCATCTTCCGCATCCCGCCTGAGCTGGCGGTCCATTTCGTTCAGAAATTCGTCAGTAGTCACAAATAGGCCAGTGAAAGACGCCAATCGTCCATCATGTGCGATCGAGCGCGATCTGTCGAGCTTTGATATCGTTAGAGGCTTACAGGAGGCCGCATGGCAGTTCGCTTGGGAGACGTTGCACCAGATTTCACCGCAGAGACCACACAAGGCACCGTCAATTTCCACGAATGGAAAGGCAACGGCTGGGCCATCCTGTTTTCGCATCCCAAGGACTTCACCCCAGTCTGCACGACCGAACTGGGGGCCGCGGCCGCGCTCAAGGGCGAGTTCGAGAAGCGCAACTGCAAGATGATCGGGCTCAGTGTGGACGGGGTCGAATCCCACCACCGCTGGGAAGGCGACATCAAGGACGTGACCGGCCATCAGGTCAACTTCCCGATGATTGGCGATCCCGAAAAGAAGGTGGCCGATCTCTACGACATGATCCACCCCAACGCGAGCGACACCGCAACCGTGCGATCGGTGTTCATCATTGGGCCCGACAACAAGGTCAAGCTCACGTTGACCTATCCCGCATCCACCGGCCGGAATTTCATGGAGTTGCTGCGCGTGCTCGACTCGCTGCAACTCACGGCCAAATACTCCGTCTCCACACCTGCTGACTGGAAGCCGGGCGAAGACGTCATCATCGTGCCGGCCGTCTCCGACGCCGACGCCAAAACCAAGTTTCCGAAGGGCTTCGAAACCAAGAAGCCCTACTTGCGGGTCACCCCGCAACCGGACAGATAACCGAGGAAGATGTCCACGACCGATCGACTCCGTATTGCCGTATTTATCGACTTTGACAACATCGAAATTGGTGTGAAGAACACCCTCGGGGCCGCGTTTGACGCCGGCCTCGTGCTCGAGGCGCTCAAGGAGCGCGGCGAGGTCGTCTCCAAAATGGCCTACAGCGACTGGCAGCGTGCCGGTGGCTACAGCCGCGCGCTCACGCAGCACGCCATCCGCATGGTGCAGCGGAATCTGACGCCTGGCGGCGACAAGAACGGGGCCGACATCAACCTCGCCCTCGACGCGCTGGAGATGGCCTTCACCCATCCCCACATCAACGCCTTCGTCATCGTCGGGGGCGACAGCGACTTCATCAGCCTGGTGGAGAAGCTCAAGCAGTACGACAAGAAAGTGTTTGTCGTGGGCGGCCAGCAGTTCACGAGCATCATCATGCAGCGCAACTGCCATGAGTTCATCGCCTACGAAAACCTCATCGGCGGCGGCCGCCGGCAGGCTGGGCCGCGTGCGGCCAGGAGCGAGCGCGCGGAACTGGGCGATGTGATTCCGCTGGTGAAGCGCGCGATGAAGGTGCTGATCGAGCGCGATGTGGACCCGCAGTTGGGACTGCTCAAGAGTACGCTGCTGCAACTCGACTCCACGTTCTCAGAGCGAAACTACGGTGCGGGCTCGTTCCGCGACTTCGCGCAGAAACTCGAGAAGGCGGGCGTGTTGCGTGTGCATCAGGCCAAGGGCGGCTGGCTCGTGGCGCCGGCCGAGGGACTGAACCTGTCGGACGTGGCGCCGGCTGCAGAGGCGGAAGGCACGGCCGCCGTGCCCGCGTCGGCGCCGGCCACTGAACAACGACCAGAACAGCACGACCGTCAGGACCGGCACGACCGGCGCGATCGGCACGATCGCGGGCGGCCGCCCCTGCAGCAGACGCAGACGCCGCAGCAGACTTCACCAGCGGGCGCGGAACCCAGCGGCCCCGTGCAGGTGCTGGGCACGCCGGCCGACGGCGTGAGCGAGATGTATCGGATTATCACGACGTCTGAGGTGAGGAAGTGGCCGCTCTACCTCCGTACTGTGAAGCAGACCCTGCGGGCCCACACGCCGCCGTTTGACGAACGCGCGTATGGGTTCGCGTCGCTGGTAGACCTGCTGCGCGCGTCGCACAAGGAAGGCGCCTTCCGCGTGGAGCGCGACCGGCAAGGTGTGATCAGGGTGTTCCAGAGTGGCAGCGCCGGCTTGCCGTCAGCTCAGACGGCGGACGCCGAGACCGAGGTGGTTGCGGGCGCCGAACCCGTGGCGCCGCCTGCAATTGCTGCTGTGGACGCGGTTGAGGAAGTGCCGGCGGTGGCGGTCGAGGCGGTTGCCGAAGCCGCGCCCGCAAAGAAAAAGCGCGCGGCCAGCAAGCCGAAGGCTTCCGCGGCTGCGAAAAAGCCCGCGCGGAAAAAGAAAGAGTCCTGAGTCCAAGGTCCAGCCTCCCGATGGACGCTGGACCCTGGACCCTGGACGACGTGTTACTTCTTGACGAAGTTGGTCACGATGACCTCGACGTTGTGCGCGGCGCGGATGCCGTAGACACCGTTGAGTGACTTGAGCTTGCCGGCTCCAACGAGTTCAGCCGTGTCGTATCCGCCAACCACCGCGCCGTTGATCGAGCACTCGGCACGACCGCCCTTGACCGACCACGCCACGTCCTGCGTCACGGACTGGCCCTTCTCGGCCTTCTTGACCGACTCCGCGGGTGCGCCGCGGCGGCCGTTCATCTGGAACGTGACGGCCTTGCCGTCAACGCTGCCGCCGAAGCCGCGAATGATGACCGTGCCCGACCCATAGGGTGCGCAGTAGAGCAGGCTCGAGTCAGCCGTGCCGAGGTCGTTGCCGCCAATGAACACGCCGTATGGGTGCGGGTGGTCATTCAGGTTCATGTACGACGGTTCGGTGAACGTGGCCGACACCGTGTAGTCGCCCGACGCCGTGTTGGCCGGGTTCCAGTAGCTGATTGCCGGGCCCGTGGTGATGGTGAACTTGCCCGCGGCCAGCACCAGTTTCGCATCCGTTACCACGCCGGCGCCATCGGCCTTACCGGCCCAGCCGGGCGCCATGATGCCGCCACCTACGACCTTGCGGTCCGCGTCCTGCATGGCGGCCGCCGCCTGCTGCGCCTGCATTCCGCTCGTCACTGCCAGGGTCACGGCCAACGCCGCCACCGATACATACACTGCTCGCATGTCTAACTCCTTCAGGGGAAAACTTGGGAACGCCCATTGTACACAGTTGCCTCCATTGAGGGTTGAGGATTGAGCGATTGAGGATCGGGATGGGACGTATTGGTGATTTCTGATTTTCGATGGGGATGGACGGATTTTGGGATTGGGGGATTTTGGGTTGTGGGATGGGGCGATTGCCAATCCCCGGGGCGATTGCCAATCCCCCAATCCCCCAATCTCGCCATCCCCAGATCCCGCCATCCCCCAATTCCCATCATCAATCCAGCATCAGCAATCCGTCCCATTCCGATCCTCAATCGCTCAATCCTCAATCCTCATTGGGGGAGATTGAATTGGGGGAGACTGAATTGGGGGAGACTGAATTGGGGGGGACTGAATTGGGGAGGCGAATCCTGACGTCCTGCCGCGTCGTCGCGCCGTCGGTGACCACGACCGCGACAGAAGCGGCCAGTAGCGACTCCAGAAATGCGGCCGACCGCCACTCGTCGTCTTCCATGTCGGTGAGAGCCGCGCGCCGGTAGTCGCCGGCCGGTCAGTGTGATCGACACATCGGTCACACTGCCGTGCTCGAAGGTCAAGGGCGAGTCGCGCAGGTCGCGAGCCCCGGACATCATCGACCGGACTCGCCACGCATTCATGGCTGCCGGGGGCTGCATAACGATCTCGTAGTCCTTCAGCCCTTCATGCCTCGTGTGTGAACCCCAAGGGTTTTTGTTCCCAATGTCTCAATCCCGCAATCCCGCAACCCCGCAATCCGACAATCCCTACGTCCCGCGATCCGATCCATCCCAATCCTCAATCCAGAATCAGCAATCCGTTCCATCCCGATCCTCAATCGCTCAATCCTCAATCCTCAATTTCACGAGCGAATGCGGTATCGTCCCCGTATGTCCCGTATTTTCCGAACATGCTCGCTGTTCGTTCTGACCCTGATGTTCGCAGTCGTCCCGTCGCTGTCGGCACAGCGCCCTCCCGTGATGGGACGCAATGCCGGCGTGTCGGCCGGGCATCCGCTGACGACCGCCGTGGCCATTGAGATCCTGCAGAAGGGCGGGAACGCGTTTGATGCGGGCGTGGCGGCGATGCTCGTGGGCGGGGTGGTAGAGCAGGACCTGTATGGACTGGGCGGCGAGGGGCTTGTGCTCGTGTATCCCCAAAGCGAACGGGCGGTGACGTCGGTGGTGGGGCAGGGGTGGGCCGCGAGAGCGGCGACGATTGACTGGTTTACGTCGCGCAACAAGACGCTGGCCGGTGCGGGGCTCGACCCCGTGGTGGTGCCGGGGGCACCGCATGCGGCCCTGACCGTACTCGAGAAGTGGGGCACGTTGTCGTTTGCCCAGGTGTCGGCACGCGCGATCGAGTACGCGCGTGACGGCTTCCCGCTGCGCCCGCGCACCGCGTCCACGATTGCGCGGCAGCAGGACTTCATCAAGGCGTGGCCAACGAACCAGAAGATGTGGCTCAAGGCTGACGGGTCGCTCTACGAAGCGGGCGATACCATTCGCATGCCTGATCTTGCCGCCACGCTCCAGAAGATGGTGGACGCCGAACGGGCCGCGGTGATGGGCGGACGCGCGGCGGGCATCGCGGCCGCGCGCGATCGTTTTTACAAAGGCGATATCGCGCGTGAGATCGTGTCCTTCCTCAAGCAACATGGCTCGCCCTTCGACGAGGCAGACTTTACGGACTTCTATGCCCGCGTGGAGCCCGCCACCTCGGTGACGTATCGCGGCTACCAGGTCTACAAGCAGGGCTTCAACAGCCAGGGGCCCACGTTGCTGCAGGCGCTCAACATTCTTGAAACGTTCGACCTGCAGAAGATGGGGCACAACTCGGCCGACTACCTTCACGTGGTGACCGAGGCGCTCAAGATGGGGTACGCCGACCGCGACAGCTATTACGCCGATCCGGCTTTTGTGGACGTGCCTGCCACAGGGCTGCTGTCGAAGGTGTACGCCCAGCAGCGCGCGTCGCAGATCAACATGGGCCTGGCAGAGGCCGCGCAGGTGGCGGGCGACCCGCTGCCGTTTGATCCGGCGGTGAAGACCTGGCCGTTCTGGATCGCGCGCCGGCAGTCCAGCGCTCCCGGTGCCGTGAGTTCCATCAGTCCGGAAGGCGGGCCTGTGCGAGCCGGTGATGCGGACCCGTCTCTCAAGGACACGACGCACATCGCCATCATCGACAAAGACGGCAACGTGTTTGACGCGACTCCGTCAGGCGGATGGATTACCGGTGGCGTCATCGCGGGCAACACGGGGGTCGGTCTCTCCACGCGTGGTGAGCAGTTCTGGCTTGATCCGACAAAGGCCGGACAGATTCGGCCACGGTCACGTCCTCGTTACACGCTGACGCCGAGCATCATTCTTCAGAACGGCCAACCGTTCCTCGCCCTGGGCACGCCTGGCGGTGACAACCAGGAGCAGACGATCCTGCAGGCGCTCTTGAACGTACTCGAGTTTCGATCGGCCTGGTATCCCAACCTGCACGCAGCGTTCGAGTTGCCGCGCATCCAGACGTTTCACTTCCTGGGGTCGTTCTGGCCGCATCGGATTGATGCCAACCGACTCGATCTAGAGACAGGCATCCCGCAGGCCGTGCTCGACTCGCTCAAGGCCCGAGGCCACGACGTCCGCTTCGTGCCGGCGGTGTCCATCAGCGGCTGCGCGACGGGAGTCATGATTGACCCGCGGACCGGAACACGCATCGCGGGGGCAGATCCGCGACGCGACTGCTACGCGAGCGCTTATTAAGCAGTCCGTAGGT
>JBKJQX010000239.1:0-53207 GCA_046594875.1 Vicinamibacterales bacterium | reverse complement strand
GTCGCGGCCAGATCGCGCAGGCTGACCGGTGTCGAGATAGAGACTGGCGCGCTACCCGTAGTCGATCGTGGCGGAATGATGATCAGCGGGACGTGCACGCTGGGTCGATACAGCGAGTAGCCGTGTTCGTAGACCCCGTGTTCGCCAAACTCCTCGCCATGATCGGACGTGATCACGACCAGGGTGTTCGCGAGAATGCCCTGTTGGTCGAGGTGGTCCAGAAGTCGGCCGACCACGGCGTCCAGATGCGCGAGCCCGCCGTCATACGCGTCGATTTCCTCCTGCCGCTCGGCATCCTCAAACGGACGATGCCGCACGGCGGGATTCCAGAGCCAGTGATGCAGCGGGCTGTGTCGGCCGTGTTCACGGCCGGGCCCGAACTGTCGATCAAACGGCGGCGGGGGCAGGTACGGCTCGTGCGCGTCGAAGTAGTTCAGGAACGCGAAAAATGGCGCGCCCGACTGCGCGCCGATCCAGCCAATGGCTCGCGCATTGAGTTCGTCGGCGGTAATGCGATTCAAGTGTTCGTCATTTTGGATGAGGCGGCGCAGCCTGAAATTGTCGGCAATGGTCCTGACCAGTGTCGACGTGGACGCGATTTCGCCGATCGACGGCGAATAGTCCTCGTACCGGCCAAATCCCCGGTTCAGGCCCGTGCCTGCGCCGACATATTTCAGGTTGGCGACGAATCCAGCCGTGGCGTATCCCCGGTCACGCAGGTATTCCGCCAGCGTGGGGAAAGCGCCGTCGAGCGGCGTGTCGTGGTCGGCGGAAAGTTCGTGCGGCCAGCGGCCGGTGAACATGCTGGCGTGCGATGGCAGCGTCCATGGCGCGGTGGCATGCGCTTCCGCGAACACGACACCCTGCCGGGAAAACCGCTCGAGCTGCGGCGTGGTCTGCCGCGTGTGACCATACACGCTCATGTTGGCCGCGCGCACCGTGTCGAGCGTGATCAGCAGCACTTTCGGCTGGGGAACTGGGGAAGTGGGGAGCTGGGGAACTGGGGAAGTGGGGAGCTGGGGAACTGGGGAAGTGGGGAGTTGGGGAACTGAGGAACTGAGGAACTGGAATCCGCCGAAGGCCAGGAACGCCACGACAACGGGGAGCGCCGAGCGCCGCATCAGGCGAGTCACAGCCTCAGGCCGCGCGAGCACCGCGCGTGTCATTTGAACGGCGATGCCCGTCGCGAGCAACGCTGCCGCGTAGTGCGCCATGCCGGGCACCAGAATCAGCAGATTGACCGCGACAAGCGCCGCTGGCGCGAACACGCTGAGCCAGGCCACGGCCGGGTGCCGCCACAACCGCGCCACAAGCGCGAACAGGAGCACGACCGATACGACCACGGTCATCAACGCCAGCGGCGCCATCCAGACGAAGTCGCCCGAGAGCAACATTAATGGATCGCGGCGCTTCTCGAAGTACAGGACGAGCACTTCAGCGAAGGCGCCGACCAGCGCGAGCCAGATCGGAAACACCCTGACGATCACCGCCGACTTCTGATCCATCGACTCACACCCCGCACGAGTTCATTGTCCTGGCGCGCCGCGATGATCACAAAGAGCAGACACCCGGCCACCGTCCCGGCCCAGACGCCGGCAGTCGCCGTGATCCCGGCGCCGACAAGGAGGCTTACCACGGTCGCGAGGGCCGCGGGACCCGCCGTGGTCACGATCGGGACGGGTCCAATGCCACGGTGCGACGCCACACCAGCCAGGGCGGTATTGACCGCTCCACCCAGAAGCAGGGCGGAGGCGGCGCCTGCGCTGCCGTGGTAATGGCTCAGGAAGACTGCGGCCGCCACGGTCACTGCAGCCGTGCCGACCGAGACCAGGAACTCAGACCACTGCTGGCCCGCGGCAATGAGGCTGAATCGAAAATGGCCGTTAAGCCACGCCACGGGAATCATCCAGATCGCAATCTGGAACGGCACCACGGCGGCCTGATACGCGGCGCCATACACCGCCGGAATCATGACGGGCGCAAACAGGGTCCCGCCGATCGCAATCAGGCACGCAGGCCACAGCGCGGTCGCGATCGACCGCTTCATGAGGTCGCGCCATCCATCGAGACCTTCAGCAAGCTGTGACGCCAGATTCGGCAACAGGTTGAAGAAGTACAGGAACACGAACACCTGCACGGCCAGCACCAGCCTGAGCGCCGCGCCAACCCACGCCACTTGCTCGGTGCCACCAGTACTGACCCATCCAACAGCCAGCGCGGGCGAGTACCACAGACAGGCCCACATCAGATCGCTCAGGCCCATGAACCAGACATCACCGAACAGGCGTCGCGTGCCGGCCGCGAGGTCGGTGGCATCCAGGCGCACACGCAACCGGCCGTGGAGGAAATACGCGTTGACCAACGCCAGCACGAGAATGCCGCTCACCTCGGCCACAGCCACCAACCGGATATCCGACTCGGGCCGGACCAGCGCGAACACCAGCGCGACGAACGTGAAATTCCGCGCGGCCGCACCGCCGGCCACCCAGTGCATCTGCCGAAGGCCCTGGAATACCCACTGCGTCAGAAACGGCGTCACGAGGACCGCGACGCCATAGATCGCGAGGATGCCCAGGCCCGCCAGGCGATAGTGGGCGGCCACCGACATGATCACGACAAACGCGGGCACCCCGAGAGCGGCCCGCAGCAGCATGACCCGCGGTACCAGCTGCGGCACCCGGCCGGGGTCGGCAGCGACGACGCGCGCGCCATACAGGCCCATGCCGCTCTCCACGCCAAGCACGAAGAACACGGTGATGGCGAGCGCCTGCTCAATGACGCCGTAACTCGACGGGTCGAGGACGCGCGCCAGGTACGCAAACGCGGCCATGACACACAACTTGCTGAACGTCTCCCCCCCCGAGAGAGTCAGGTACCGGACGAGAAAGCTGTGGTGACTGAGTGGGGGGGGTGGCTTCACAGGAAAACGTGTGTCAGACGGTATCATTCCTGCACGTGCATGAGGAGCGGCCCTGACCGATCGGCAGTCTACCAGCGTTGGACGCGGCTCTTCGTGGCCCTCATCGGCGCCGGCTGCCTGATTGGCATCGCGATACCGGCCGGCCTCGGGTGGGATTTCGCGAACTTCTACGACGCGGGCCGGCGCGTGGCCGCCGGACAGATCCCGGATTTGTACTCCCCCCTGAGCCTCATCAACGGCGTGCCGCCCCAGGGCCGCACCGGGTTTTTCGGCGCGCCGATTTCAGCGTTGTTCTATCTGCCGCTCGCGCCGTTCTCGGCCGAGACGGCGCTCATTCTCTTCAAGATCCAGAACGTCCTGGCATATGCCGCCACGTTCACGATCCTCCTGGCGTTTTACCGGCCGCTGGTGCCTGGTGACAATCAGGCGCGTCTGAAGTTCACCGCCGTGTTTGCGTTCCTCTGCCTGATCTACCAGCCGTTCTGGACGGTGTTCCGCGTCGGCGGACAGACGACCGCCACCGTGCTCCTGCTGATCTCAATTGGCCTCGTCGCGCATACCCGCGGACGTCTCTGGGTCTCCGCGATATGCGTGGTGCTGGCAGCCCTCATCAAACCGTCGCTGGCACCCACCCTGATCCTGCTCGGTGGCCTCACCGGGCTGTCCTATGTCATGAAGCTGGCGGCCGTGCTGGCGGTGGCTGGTGCACTCTCGCTTGTTGTCATGGGATGGCCGGTGCATCTGTCATTCCTCGACTTGATGGCGCGCAGTTCGAAGCTCACGTACGCGTGGTACTTCAACAGCTCGATCTACGTCGTGGTCGAGAATCTGCGCCTGTTCGCCGGTCCGAATGCGGCCTCGGGTGCGCCCCGTGCGGCCTTGCTGATCCTGACCTATGCGCTCAAGGCCAGTGTCGTCCTGACCGTGTTGTGGCTGGCCTGGCGAAGCCGCCGCGCGGCGTGGACGGACGCGGCACGACGTCATGCGGACTTCCTGCTGGCCGTGGTGTTCTTCCTCCTGTGGTCACCAACGGTCTGGGAACACTATCTGTCGCTGTTATTCCCGTTCCTCATCTTCGTCGTGGCCACCCGGGCGTACTTCAGTCGTCAGGCGCTCATCGTGGTGGCGCTGATCTTCGTCCTGTCACTGGGCCAGAATCTGATCGTCGTGAACTGGTTCCGGTATGGGTTTGCGGTCGAATCTCTGCCCGCCCTTGTGGGCGTCGCCCTGGTCAAGAGTGCGCCCTTGCTGCTGACGCTGCTGCTCCTGTGGCGGCATGCGGACGAGTGGCTCAGCAGCCACGCCGCGACCCGCTGGGGGTCGTGAGCGACGCCCCAGGCGTGATCACCGCTCTCGTGCCCATGTCAGCGCCGCGATGCCGGGCGCCCAGGCTACCGTCCACGCCACCAAGTGCCAGAGGTAGTTGCGTGACTCGGGGTGATCCGTCCAGATGCCAGAGACCAGGTAGAACGTCAGCCCGCTACCGACAGCCGCCACCACACCGGGCACGGCCCAGCGGCCCACCGCGCCCAAAGCGCCCCGCAGCCAGGCGGCGACCACCGCAAGGAAGATCCACATGAACACCCAGGCGGCAATCAGTGCGCCGAGATAGCCCGCCGCGCCGACGACCGCATAAAACGCGAGGGCGCCCGCCACGCCGGCCGCCACGCCGCCGGCCGCGCCGCGCATCACCGAGCCCGCGTGATGACCCAGTACCAGACCGACAGCCAGCAGCAACGCAGCGCCATGCAGGACGCCATGCAACGGCGTGTGGCGCACACCGAACTCGAACCAGACGTAGTCGCCAAGCGTGGCGACGAAGGCCACAAATACGATGCGCGCCAGCAGGATCAACACCACGAATCTCCTACTCGGGCAGGTCCGTGCCCTTGGGTTCAGGCAGGAAGAAACTGAGGCCGAAGCCCGCGACGTATACAAACGTTGCGACGATCGTGGCCGCCATCGCCAGTTGCACATGAGGCGCGCCACCCAGATTCGACGCGAGCGTGGTGGTGACGAAGGCAAAGCCGGTACCGAGCATGCGACCGCCGACATTGGCGGCGAATGCCTCACCCGTGCCGCGCAGGTGCGTCGGGTACACGCGCGGCAGATAGTTGCCCCAGAAGCTGAACTGCGCCACCGTAAACAGGCCCGCGAAGAACATGCCGATCTTCAGCGTGTCGAGACTCGACGTCGGCGCGAACCAGAACACCAGGGGCACGACGATGATGCCTGGTACCTGGAAGACGCGCAGGAGGCCTCGTCGACTGGCGATAACAATCACGAGCATCGCCAGCAGAGTGCGGCCGGCAAGGCCACCAATCTCCTGCCACCACTGCACCGCCGCCGCTTGCTGCTGCTTCATGCGGCCGCTCTCGGCGCGCCACTGCGCCGCGCCAGGCGCATCCTGCGGCATCGGGCGCTCGGGCGCCATCGTGACCACATCGGGCGTGGCGGGCACAATGCGCGGCATGTGTTGAATGGCGCCGAACGCGGCGCCGTACGAACAGGCGAACATCAGCGTGGTGACAATGGTGGTGCGACGCAGTTGCGGGCTGAACAGTTGCGCCACACTCGGCCGCCGCAGCGTGCCGGCCTGTTTCTTGGCCAGCCACGCCGGTGACTCCGGCAGGAACGGCCGGATGATGATGAGTGGCAGCGCGGGCACAATGCCCGACATCAAGGTGTAGCGCCAGGCTTCGTGGGCGCCATAGATCTCGGGCAACGACGCCGCATTTGCCAGAATCCAGACGCTGGCGGCCGTGACCAGGGCGCCCCCGAGCGAAGAAAACGCCTGCGTGTAGCCAAGCACCTTCTCGCGCTGCTTCGCGTCCGGGAAGAGTTCGGCCAGCCAGGAGACTGCGGCCACAAACTCCACACACACGCCGATGAACGTCAGGCTGCGGAAGAAGAGGAACTGCCAGATGGTGGTGCTGAACCCGGCTGCGAAGGCGGAGAACGCGTAGAGGAGGATGCTCCATGTGAGCACGCGGCGGCGGCCCAGGCGATCGGTGAGGTAGCCGCCAAGCAGGCCGAAGATGCCGCCGGCGATGGCCGGCACCCACAACATGACGCCGACCCAGTCGTTGTAGGCCGGAGTGCCCGGCGCCACATTCACCAGTTCGCGCAGGGCCGGCGCGATGATGAGCGGCAGCATCAGCAGTTCGTAGATATCAAACGCAAAGCCGATGGCCGCGATCACGCAGATCAGCCATTGCACGGATGTGAGCCGGTTCGTCATGACGGCGGCATTATGGCACGGCAGGGGCCCTACCTCAGGCGGCTGGCGATGGCGTCCGGCACGTCGATGGACCTTACCCGTCCATCATCGTCGTGCGTCGCACAGACCGAGGTCATGGACCCCGTCGCCATGACATCCGTCCCACGCCAGAGGGTGCAGCGGTACCGGATGGACCGCCGCCCGATGGCCTCCACCACAATCTCCACCTCGAACTCGTCCTCGAATTTCAACGGCGCCTTGAAGTCGCAGGTGGCGTTGACGCGCGGAAATCCGAACTCCGCCTTGGGCGGCGAGATGCTGAGACCCACATGCCGCCACAGGGCGTGTTCGGCCTCTTCCATATAGCGGAAGTACCAGCTGAAATGGACGATGCCCGCAAGGTCCGTCTCATGGAACTGGGCGCG
The DNA here is from genome assembly GCA_046594875.1 of Vicinamibacterales bacterium. Taxonomy (GTDB): domain Bacteria; phylum Acidobacteriota; class Vicinamibacteria; order Vicinamibacterales; family SCN-69-37; genus SYFT01. The sequence continues at coordinate 46,642 of JBKJQX010000239.1, read as the reverse complement.
GCGCTGATAGCGGAAATTGGCAGGCATGGTGCGCGCCTCAGGCCCGACCCTGCCCCAAAACGGACATCGTGGTCGGTTCCTGCATGCGGATACATTCACTATACTTTCTGGGGACGCCGGGTGTTGCGGTCCAGAGTCCAGAGTCCAGAGTCCAGGGTCCAGGGTCCCGGAGTCCCGGAATCCCGAAGTCAGGAAAATCGAAATGATTCGAAGTGTGTTCGCGTGTGTGTTGGCCCTCTTTGTCCTGACGACCCCTGCCTCCGCGCAGACCGGCGCTACGCTCGCGGGCGTGGTACAGGACGGCACGGGCGCGGTACTGCCCGGAGCACAGGTGGTGGCGCGCCAGATGGCCACCGGCGCGACACGCCAGGCCACGAGCGGTGCTGATGGCCGCTTCACCATCGCCGGCCTGGCGGCCGGCAACTACGAGGTGCGGTCGGAGCTGGCCGGGTTTCGGCCGCTCGTACGCGCCGGCATCGCCCTCACCGTTGGTGAGAACGCCGCCATCATCCTGACCATGGAAGTGGGCGCGACCGAAGCCGTGACCGTGACCGCCGCCACCTCACAGGTCAATACGCGATCGTCGGAATTGAGCTTCCTCGTCGATCAACGCACCATCGCGCAGATTCCCGTGAACGGACGCAATTACACCGACCTGATGTCGCTGCTCCCGGGCGTGACGCCCTTCGCGCATCGCGACAACGGTTCGGTGGTGGCGCACGGCGTGGCCATGAGTGTCAACGGCCAGGACCCGCGCGCCAATGTATATCTGCTCGACGGCACGCTGCTCAACGATTTCACCAATGGACCTGCCGGGTCGGCAGCCAGCACGGCGCTGGGCATGGACACCGTCCAGGAATTCCGGCTGGAGTCCAACTCCTACAGCGCCCAGTTTGGACGGAACATCGGGGGCCAGATCAACGCCATCACCAAGTCGGGGTCCAACCAATTCGCCGGCAGCGCGTTCGAATTCCACAGGAACGAGGCGCTCGACGCGCGCAACTACTTCGACGTGGGCGACAAGCCGGATTTCATGCGCAACCAATTCGGCGGCACCCTCGGCGGGCCGCTTGTCCGCGACCGGCTCTTCTTTTTCGCCGGCTACGAGGCGCTCCTCGAAACGCTCGGCCGTACGATTCTGACGACCGTGCCCGATGACAATGCACGCCTGGGTCTGCTGCCGGGCGGTGTCACGATCCCGATCAACCCCGCGGTGCTGCCCTACCTCAACGAGTTCCCTCGAGCGAACGGCGAAAACCTCGGCGGCGGCCTGGCGCGCTACACCTTCCCGTTTGATCAGAAGCTCGACCAGCACTTTGCCCAACTCCGCCTGGACGCGGTCCTCGCGAGTGGCGCGCAGCTCTTCGCCCGCTACACGTTTGACGACGCGGAGCAGCGGCTGCCGACCGACTTTCCGCAGTTTCCGCGCTCGTTCATCTCGCGCAATCAGTTTGCAACGGCGGAATATCGCCAGGCGCTTGGACAGCGAACCTTCCACGCCGTGCATCTGGGCTACAGCCGCACGCGTGTGGGCCAGAACGTGGAGGCCAACACAACGCAGCCGGTCAGTGAGTTTGCCGCCGGGCGTTCGCTGATGGGCGCCATCGACATCGGCGGAATCCCCCGCTTCGGCCCTCAGCTTTCGGCCAACCTCCGTCTCCGTCAGGATGTGTTGAGTCTGCGGTACGACATCACGCAGTCTCGCGGGCGGCATTTTCTGAAGGCTGGCGCGCTGGCCGAGCACTACGTCTCGAGCGAGTTCAACCCGACGTTCAGCCTGGGCGTGTTCCGCTTCGCCAATCTCGCGGCATTCCTGCGCAACACGCCTGCGAGCTTTATCGGCCTGACGCCAAATGGTGACGTCAACCGCCGCTGGCCGTTCACGATCTACGGCGCCTACGTGCAGGACGACATTCAGCTGACCCCCCGGGTGACGGCCAACGTGGGGCTGCGATTCGAAGGATCGACGATGCCGGTGGATGAGGGGGGGCGCGACATCAACATGCCCGACCTGCTGGGCGCGCCGGTGGTGGGCCAGCTGTATGAAAATCCTGCGCCCACGCTCTCGCCCCGCGCAGGCGTGGTCTGGGACGTGCGCGGTGATGGCCGCACCTCCATTCGCAGCGGCTACGGGCTGTACTACAACACCAACAACCACCAGAACCTCATCGTCACCGTGACCAACCCGCCGAGCACGCCGCGGGTGGTCATTGCGAATCCGACGTTTCCGGTGCCGCCATTTGAACGGTTGACGGGCATCTCGGTACGGCCGATCCAGTACGACGTGGAGTTGCCGCGCGTGCAGATGTGGAACGCGAGTGTGCAGCAGGAGTTCTTGACGGACTGGGTGGCGACCGTCAGCTACGCCGGCGCACGCGGCACACACCTATGGCGCAACTCGGATGTCAACGTGCCCACGCCGGCCAGGCTCGCCGACGGCACGTTGTTCTATGCGGCAGGACTCCAGCGCCCCAATCGCAGCTATTCGGCGATTGAGCTCAAGTCCAGCAACGGCGACTCCTGGTACAAGGCGCTCATCGTTGAAGTGAAGAAGCGGTGGAGCCACGGCCTGCAGGTGCAGTCGTCGTACACGTGGTCGAAGTCTGAAGACACCACACAGAACTCCACGTTCTTCTCGGACTCAACCACGGCCACCACGTCCGCGATGCCCGAGTTCGTGGCAGGGTACAACAAGGGTCTGTCGGACTTCCACGCCGAGCACAACTGGGTGACCAACTTCGTGTGGGAGCCCTTGAGCGGATGGCGCCTGTCCGGCATCCTCCGACTGCGCAGCGGCAGCCCGCTGACGCCGTTCGTGCAGACGAACCGGTCGCGGTCGCTCTGGTCTCCGTCGCTGGGCCCCGGCACCGGGCCGGATCGGCCGAGTTATGCGCCGGGCCGCAACGCGTCGAACGCGGTCACGAGCAACCCGGCGCAGTGGTTTGATCCGACGGCGTTTGTGCTGCAGCCAATCGGGACGTTCGGGAACGTTGGCCGCAACGAACTTATCGGACCCGATCTGCGCACGGTGGACCTGGCGATGAGCAAGTTGTTCGGGTTGAACCGCCTGGGCTCGGGCCGCGGCACCGTGGAGCTGCGCGCCGAGGTGTTCAACCTCCTCAATCGCGCGAACTTCGGCCCGCCGTCACTTGTGGCGTTCGCCGGCAGCGCCGACAACGAAGCGCCGCTCGCGTCATTCGGCCAGGTTCGAACGACCATTACATCCGCGCGGCAGATGCAGTTGGGACTGCGGATAAGTTTCTAACTGATCCGCCGCGTAGCGACTCCCTCAGCCCAGCGTGGTTCAGGAGCATCGCGGGAAGCTCACGTGTCAGCCTTCATTCGGCGAGCGCGCGTTGGCAGTGTCTCGGCTGCGGCCTCCAGCGCACGGAGCGAGTCGGCTTCGCCCTGCGCTTCCGCCGCCAGCCGTCGCCGCTCTGCGAACTGGTCATACTCCGCAGCGGCCTTGCTGTCAGCGGCCTCACGCGTGACCTGCCCTGCGTCCAGCAGTACGTTTCGCTCGTTGAATCGCAGAAAATCGTCCAGCTTCTGCTGCCAGTCCTTGAGGAACACCTGCGCCCGCCGACGCGCCTGGTCCTCCGCAAAGTCCAGGAACATCACCACGATCCGGTTGAGCTCGGTGATCTCGCCCTCCCGCAGGTAGTTCTTAGCCACCGTGACGTCGTGCCGGCGCACGGCGCCTCCACTCCAGGTGGTCAACCCCATGTTCGGCTGGCCGGCATCAGCCCTGGCCGCAATAAGCTCCGGGGCCGTCATGCCGGTCACGGCATGATGGAGCTTGTTCTGAATGATCTGAAAGATGCGCGGCGTCTCAGCCGCGTTTGGGGCGTAGTCGGTCGCCAACGCCAGAATGTCACGCACTCGCAGATACATGCGGCGCTCACTGGCGCGGATGTCGCGAATCCGCTCCAGCAACTCATCGAAGTAGTCGGACACACCCGGCCCGGGCGGGTTCTTCAGCCGCTCATCGTCCAGCACAAAGCCCTTGACCAGAAACTCCTCGAGCCGGGCCGTGGCCCACTGGCGGAACTGGGTTCCGCGCGCACTCCGGACGCGATAGCCGACGGCGAGGATCGCCGGAAGGCTGTAATGCAGCACCTGGCGGGAAATCTCCCGTTTTCCCTCGGATCGAACTATTAAGTAAGACTTAATAGTTGCCCGACTCAGCTCACCCTCTTCGAGAATGGCCTTGATGTGCAGGTTGATGTTCGAGACCGTCACTTGGAACAACTCGGCCATCTGCGCCTGCGTCAGCCAGATCGTCTCGTCTTCGAACCGGCACTGCACCCGCGTACGGCCGTCCTCGGTCTGGTAAAGCACCAGGCTCGACGACGGGGGCGTGCCGCCGGCGGTCACTTAGACAACTCCCCAATCATCGCCACGACGCGGTAACTTCTCGGTGACCAGATAGAGCAGCCCCGCCTTCGACAGCCGGTCGATCTGCGTGTGAGACTCGAACCGTTCGAACATTTCTCGGACCGGCGCCGAGAATGCCTGGATGTAGGACCGCAGGTTCTCGCCGATGTGGTCCTGGTCGCCCATCAGCTTCTTCAGGTCGAGCGGCGACGTGTTGTAGAAGAGGTGTCCCGACTTCTTCAGCAGGAACGGTTCGGGGTTGATGCCAGCCTTCTTACGCTTGTCCCGTTCGGCGAGCACCGCCGACTTGGTGGCCTCCAGCACGCAATCCAGCCGCCGAAGCACCGTGAAGGGCAGGATGACCTTGCCGTATTCGGATTGCTTGTAATTGCCCCGCAGCAGATCGGCGACGGACCAGATGAACGACGAGAGATTCGGATCTGCCATGGGCCGATGGGATTATGGCATCGTCACGGGCACCGATGCTGACGTGGCAGGCATGATCGCGCCGTCTCGCCGCACGTGCGATTCGCGGTACACTGTGCCCCACAATTCCAGGAGGGGCCATGCGTTATCGGGTTCTGACCCTCGTCGCGCTCGCAGGCGCTGCGGCTCTGGCCCAGCAGGCGATCAATCCCCGCCAGCAGCCTGGGGCGCAGGTGCACATGTTCGCGCCCGCTCAGCACGACCTATACGACGGCCGCTTCGTCATCTCCGCCAACCGGATCTACATGGTGGGCGGGTTGAACGATCCCGAAGGGTGGGATCACCTCGACAACGACGCAAAGAACGTCAAGCCAGTCTCGGGCACGGCCGCGATCGACGTTGACGAAATCAGGAACACCGGCACGTTCGTCGCGACGATGAAGATTCCCGAGGGCGACCTCGTGCTCACTATGGATCGATGGCAGGAGTTCAGCCCCTGCCAGGACGGCGGCATCGTTGCCTACATCCACGAGCATGGCACCGACGCGGGCTGCGGGGACAACAACTGGCCAAAGACGTTTGGCTTCCTGGCGGGCTGGGGCTACGGGCACGCCACACTCGACGGCAAGCCGCTTTATCAGGACTACGAGATGCACTTCATGGTCACGCAGGGACTGCGGGATCGGAAGACGCTGCGTGTGCGGCATCCCATGCCCGAGGCGACGCTTCCGGGCGGGGCGACGAACCCGGCCACGCAACAAATTGACTTCTACATTCGAAGCCCTCAGCAGAACCCGAAGAATCGGCCGAGCCGGCAGGCGTTCGTGCACTTCTTTGGCATGGAAATCACCTGGAAGTAGCCATGAAAACGCTCCTGATCGTAGTGGCCGGGGTCTCGGCGGTGGTCGCGGCGCATCAGTTGCAACAGGGGACGCCACCGGCGCAGTCGCCTGCCCCCGGGCGAGGCGGCGTACCGGTGCAGGGCGCGGAGCCGGCCGTCGCGCTTGTGGCGCGGTTCGATCGGAACGGCGACAAGCGCCTGGACCGGGCGGAGCGCGACGTAGCGAGGGCGTTCATTGTCGCGAATCCTGACCTCCGGCGGCCCACGCGCCCGCGCCTGACTCGTGTCGGCACGCCCGGACCGGCTGTGTCTCCCGCCGGCGTGCGGTCCTATCCGGCGTCCGTGTCTCTCTACGACGCCGGCGCGCTCCGCACACTGTTCCTGCAGTTCGAACATCCGGACTGGGAACAGGAGCTCGAGGCGTTCTACCACACGGACGTTCGTGTGCCCGCCACGCTCGTCGTCGACGGCAGGACCTATCGCGACGTCGGTCTCGCGTTTCGCGGAAACAACTCGTATGGCAACGTCCCGGCGGGTCTCAAGCGCCCGCTGTCGATCGAGATGGACTTCGTGCACGACCAGCACCTGTTGGGCCATGCGTCGCTGAACCTGCTCAATTCCAACCAGGATCCGACGTTCCTTCGGTCGGTGCTCTATCTCGACGTGGCGCGCGACTACATTCCGGCGTTGCGGGCGAACTTCACCCGCGTGGTCATCAACGGCGAAAGCTGGGGTCTGTACGTGAATCAGCAGACGTTCAGCAGCGAATTCGCGCGCGAGACCTTCAAGAGCGCGAAGGGGACGCGCTGGAAATCGCCCAACAACTCGGTGGGCGGCGGCTTCTCTTATCTGGGTGACGACATCGCGTCGTACCGCCGTTGGTATGAAATGAAAGGCGCGGACAACCTTGACGCGTGGCGAGCCCTCGTGCGCCTGACGAAGGTGCTGAACGAGACGCCGCCCGAACAGCTCGAGGCGGCGCTGGGGCCGGTGATGGAGGTGGACGAGGTCCTGCGGTTCCTCGCGCTTGATGTGGCGCTGGCCAACGGCGACGGTTACTGGAACGACGGCAGCGACTTCAACGTGTACCTGTCGGAGCAGGGCCGGTTCCTGCTGACGCCGCACGACGCAAACGAGGGATTCCGGGGACGCGCGGGCAGCGCAGCCCAGCCGGATCCGCTCGTCAATCTGACCGACCCGAACAAGGCCCTGCGCCACCGGCTGCTGGCCGTTCCGGCGCTTCGAGACCGATACCTGCGCGACATCGGCGAGATCGCGGAAGAATGGCTCGACTGGAATCGCCTTGGCCCGATGGTCGACCGCTACGTCTCGCTCATCCGCGAGGAGGTCGAGCGTGACACGCGCAAACACGAGCCGACCGAGACGTTCCTGGTGGGAATCTTCGGCGCTGCAGGGACGCCACTGTCCGCCACCAGCCTCCGCGGCTTCGTCGAACAGCGCCGCGCCTTCCTGCTGGCGCATCCTGAAGTCGCGCGCGCGCGAGGCAAGTGATGACGCCATTTGTGCAAACGAGCCGGTCGCGCTCGCAGCGCACGGTGGATCTGGCACTGAGCAAGCTCTTTGGGCTGAACCGCCTCGGTGCCGGTCGCGGCACCGTCGAGCTGCGCGCCGAGGTGTTCAACCTCCTCAAATCGCGCCAACTTCGGCCCGCCGTCGCTCGTGGCCTTCGCCGACAGCGCCGACAACGAAGCTCCTCTCGCGTCGCGGCAGATGCAGTTGGGACTGCGGATCAGTTTCTGATCACGACGGATCAGAAGGAGAAAGGGAGGCCGCATGGCTGATGAGTGGGTGAATGTCGGGCCGGTGGACGAGTTGCGCCGCGTCCCGCTGCAGCAATTGGTGGCCGGGCGGACGCGGCTGGCTGTGTCGTGGGTCAACGGCGAGTTCGGCGTGGTGTCGGGCGTGTGCAACCACGCCGGAGGGCCGCTGGGCAACGGGAAGCTTGACGGCGAATACATCACCTGTCCGTGGCACGCCTGGAAGTTCCACTGCCGGACAGGTGTCGGCGAGCCTGGTTCCGAGAACGACATCGTTCCGCGATACGACTGCGAGGTCAGGGACGGGGCGCTGTGGGTGAATCTGTCGAGCGCGACGAAGCGGTCGAAGGCGCCGCATGAGGCGCACCCGCTGTCGCGGCCGGTTGAACGCGCTTCGGGCGGCCTTCGGGTGGTCGGCATCTCCACCACGAACATGAACGAGGCGCAGCCGCGCGAGTCCACATCGGACCTGCTCCTGCGCGTGGCGCTCGACCATGCGCGGGCGGCCGGCGCCGACACACGCGAGATTCGGCTGAGCACGCTGCGGTTCCGGGCGTGCGAGGGGTACTACTCCATCTCCGCACACGCGTGCACGTGGCCCTGCTCCATCACCCAGATGGATTCGAAGGATCAGATGGACCAGGTGTACGAGGCCATCGTCCACTGGGCGGACGTGGTGCTCGTCGCCACGCCCATTCGGTGGGGCAATGCAAGCGCGCTCTACTACAAGATGGTGGAGCGGCTGAACTGCGTGCAGAACCAAATCACGATCCGCAATCGCCAGCTCATTCGCAACAAAGTGGCGGCGATGATCATCACGGGCGGTCAGGACAACGTGCAGGCCGTGGCCGGCCAGCTTCTCGGGTTCTTCGCGGAAATCGGGTGCATATTCCCGCCCTTCCCTTACGTGGCGCACTCGCGTGGCTGGACGGCCGAAGACATGGAAGCGAACGTTGCGCAGGTGGCCACAAGCAAGGACCTGCATGACGGCGTCCGCGCACTGGTGGACCGCGCGCTGCATACGGCCGATCGGATGCTTGCGACGGCCGACCTCGATCCGCTCACCCGTGGCGGACGCAAGGCGCACCGGCTGTCTTGACCTCGGGACCGCAGGTGACCACGCTGGCCACATGGCCGCGACCAGCACAATCGTTGTTCAGCTCAAGAGCCGGCTGAGCGAGTCTCTGCGCCGCGTGAGGGCCGGCGGCGAACGGCCTTACTGCGGCAACTGGTCCGATTCGGGTTCAGTGAGGAACCGGCTGGCGACGAGTCCCATCACACACGCCAGCGTGGCAACCGCAGCGGCTGCCAGGGCGAGAGAACGGCCGACGCCGAACGCGGGCGTCAATCGGGTGGCGAGCATTGTGGTGGCCAGCGCCGCGGTGGTGCCAATGATTCGGCCACCCACATTCGCCGCGAAGCTTTCACCCGTGCCACGTAAATGCGTAGGAAACACGCGAGGGAGATAGCTGCCCCAGAAGTTGAACTGCGCTGCGGTAATCATCGCCGTCAGGAAGACGCCAAAGCCGAGCGGTGTGAACCCGGTACCGCTCAACCAGACGAACGTGAGGGGGAACGCCACCAGCGCCGCCATCTGCAGGACGCGCAGCATGCGCCGGCGCGCCACCACAACCACCACCAAGCCGGCGAGCAGGAACCGGCCGACCAGGCCGCCGGACTCCTGAATCATCTGCATCTGCCCAGAGGCCTCTTTCCTGGCGCTCTCGGCGAGGATGCTGATCTCGGGCAGCATCGACACGAACCTGGGCAGGTGCTGCATCGCCCCGTACGCCAGCGCGTAGGTGCACGCCGTAGCGGCAATCGCCGCCAGGGTTGTGCGCCGCATCGACCCTTCAAAAAGGGCGCTCACCCGCGGCCGTGGCTGCATCCGGCCCTTCACCCACATCGGCGATTCGGGCAGGAACGGCCGCACCGCAATGAGGGGGATCGCGGGGAGGAGGCCCGATAGACACAGATACCGCCACTCGGCGTGTCCCCCGGCAATCTCCGGAAGGCCATCTGCGTAGCGAATGATCAGTAGCCAGACGCCGGTGACGGCGAGTCCGCCAAACCCCGCCACGGCTTGAGCCAGCCCCACTGCGGCCTCACGCCGCCTCGGCTCCTTGAACATCTCTGCCAGCCAGGCGATGCCGGCCACGAACTCCACACAGACGCCGGCCATGATCAGGCAGCGGCACAGGAGGAACATCAGCGCCGAACTGCTGAACGCGGCCGCCAGTGAGGCCCCGGCATACACGAGGATGCTCCAGACCAGGATTTGCCGCCGCCCGAAGCGATCGGCCAGATGGCCGCCGGCGAGACCGAACAACCCACCACACACCGCCGGGGCCCAGAAGATCAAGCCGGCCCAGAAGTTGTAGGTGGGTGATCCCGGGGCGGCCGCCAGCAGGTCCAGGAACGCAGGCCCCACGATGAGCGGCAGGGTCAGCAATTCGTACGCGTCGAAAAAGAAGCCAAACGCGGCCACCGCCACAACGAGTCGCTCCGCCCGGGTGAGTGCCGCCACCGTCGCATCATATGATGGTGGGCGCAACCGACGCACAAACAGGCCCCCTCATGATCAAAACAATTCGCGGCTGGATCCGCGGCATGTACGACTGGACGATGAAGTGGGCGGACTCGCCGCAGAGCCTCCTGGCCCTGTTTTTGATCGCCATCGTTGAGTCCTCGGTGTTTCCGATTCCTCCCGACGTGCTGCTCATTGCCATCGTGGCGGCCAACACGCACCGGTGGTTGAGCGCGGCGCTCTTGTGCAGTGTCGGCTCGGTGATTGGCGCGATGGTGGGGTACTGGATCGGCATGGTGGCCATGCCGACCATCGGCCAGCCGATCATCGACTTCTACCATGCCCAGTCGGCATGGGACACGGTGGTGACGACCTATCGCAGTGATGTCGGCATCTGGTTTCTGCTGGCCGCAGCGTTTACGCCCATTCCGTTCAAGGTCGCCACCATTGCGGCAGGCGCCACCGGCATGGCCTTCTGGCCATTCCTGATTGTGAGCATGATCGGACGGTCCGCGCGGTTCTTCCTCGTCGCGCTCATCCTGCGCATCTTTGGCGCGCCGGTCCGGGCGATGATCGAGAAACACTTCGACACGCTGTCACTCGCGTTTCTGGTGTTGCTCGTCGCCGGGTTTCTGGTGATCCGGCTGCTCTGATGGCCGAATAACCGGGCCGATCAGCCCTCTGCGGTCACCGCGCCTGTCGGTGCATCCGGCTGCAGCCAACGTTTGACCGCAGTCGCGAGAATGACGATGACCGAGACCATCATGATGACAGTCACGATGGAGTTGAGATACCCCTGCATCTGCAGCTCAGGCCTGGCGCCGACGGCCATCGGCCAGAAGTTGTTCTTCACACTGAGGAAGCCGGCGCTGAGCGTAGTGGTAGCCAGGAAACACATCGGTATCAGCGTCACCCAGATGTACTGGCGTCGGCCGGCACTGATGATGACGGTGGTGCCAACCGCGAGCGCAACCGTCGCCAGCAGCTGGTTCGCGATGCCGAACATCGGCCAGATGGTGCTGATGCTGCCTGTGGCGATGAAATACGACCAGGCGACAACCACCAGCGATGTGCTGATGATGGACCCCGGCACCCAGCTGTGATCGGCCATCTTCGGGAATCCGCGACCGATGAACTCTCCCACCAGGAATCGGCCCACGCGTGTGCCGGCATCGATCGTGGTGAGGATGAACAACGCCTCAAACATGATGGCGAAGTGGTACCAGTAGTCCATCAGACCGCGCATGCCGGGCAGGCTCGAGAAGATTTGCGCCATGCCGACGGCCAGTGACACCGCGCCACCCGTGCGGCCGGCCACCGATTCGCCTACGGCCGCCTCGAGTTCCGGCAGGTTCACGATCGGCTGGTTCAGCGTCGCGAACACCGCGGGCGACGTGTTGATGGCGAAATAATCGCCGGGATGCATGGCCGACGCCGCAATCAGCGCCATCACGGCCACCAGACCTTCAATGAGCATCGACCCGTAGCCGATCGGCCGGATGTCCGACTCCTTGTCGATCATCTTCGGCGTAGTGCCCGATCCAATCAGGGCATGGAAGCCCGAAATGGCGCCACAGGCGATGGTGATAAACGCAAACGGGAATAACGCGCCCGGCACAATCGGCCCGCCGCCGCCGGTGAATCCGCTGAACGCCGGCATCTGCAGGATCGGGTTCACGATGATGACGCCGATCACCAGGAAGATAATCGTGCCGATCTTCATGAACGAACTGAGATAGTCGCGCGGCGCAAGCAACATCCACACGGGCAGCACCGACGCGGCAAACCCGTAGACGCCCAGCGCGATGACCAACTGCATGCGCGAGAGCGTCAGCATGCCGCCCAGCCAGGTCTCGGTAATCGCCTTGCCGAAGATGACGGCCAGCAGCAGGCCGACCACACCGATGATGGTGGCCTCGCCCACCTTGCCGGGACGCAGTCTGTACATCCAGAGGCTCATGAACAGCGCAAGGGGAATCGTGACGCCGATGGCGAACACGGCCCAGGGACTTTCGGCCAAAGCGTTCACGACCGCCAGACCCAGCCCGGCGAGGGCGATGACGATAATGAAGAGAATCGCAAGGGCGGCGGTAAACCCGGCCACCGGGCCCAGTTCCTGCCGGGTAATCTCGGCCAGGGACGCGCCGCCCCGCCTGGTGGACGCCCAGAGAATGATCGAATCGTGGACGGCGCCCGCGAGACACACGCCGGCGACGATCCAGATGAGACCGGGCGCATACCCGAATTGGGCCGCCAGAACTGGGCCGATCAGGGGGCCGGCACCCGTAATTGCCGCGAAATGGTGGCCAAAAAGCACCCAGCGGGGGGTGGGATGAAAGTTGTGCCCGTCGTTCTTGACGTGAGCCGGAGTCCGTCGGCTGTCGTCCAGCATGTAGACCTTGGTGGCCAGAAACGCGCTGTAGTACCTGTAGGCGATGGTCAGGATCCCGAGGACCGGGATAATCACGTAAAGTGCGGGCATGCGGCAGATTCTAGCCTCAAATGGGCTCGGCCTCGACAGAACCTACGCCTTCAGGCGATGATGTTCGACGCGGCAGGCCACTGCCTGCGCGACAGGGAGACAGGTTTGAAGATTACAACTCGACGTATTCGCCTGGCGGTCACCGCCGGTCTGGTCGCGATCGCGGCCCTGACACTCAGCAACAGCAACCACATCGACGCGCAGACGGCACCGGCGACGCTGCAGGTGCAGGACACGCTCACGCCCCAGACGGCGCCACCGGCGCCCGTGCATTCAGGCGGCGAAGCCAACCTGGTCATGCCCGACCTGAGCCAGGTGTCCTTCCTGGGCGTCGACGGCCGCACGCTGCTGATGGTTGGCCTGCTCGTCTGCGCGCTGGGTCTGCTCTTCGGCCTGGTCATTTATACGCAGCTCAAGAACATGCCGGTGCATGCGTCGATGCTTGAGGTCTCAGAACTGATCTACGAGACGTGCAAGACGTACCTGATCCAGCAGGGCAAGCTGCTGCTGATCCTGGAACTCTTCATCGGCACGATCATCTTCTACTACTACTTCTTCCTCCTGCACTTTTCGCTGACCAAGGTCAGCATCATCCTGTTCTTCAGCCTGGTGGGCATTGCCGGCAGCTTCGGTGTGGCGTGGTTCGGCATTCGCGTCAACACGTTCGCCAATTCCCGCACGGCATTCGCCAGCCTCCGGGGCAAGCCCTATCCCTGCTACGCCATTCCGCTCAAGGCGGGCATGAGCATCGGCATGATGCTGATCAGCGTCGAACTGCTGCTGATGTTGTTCATCCTGCTGTTCGTTCCGGGTGATTACGCGGGCGCCTGCTTCATCGGATTCGCCATCGGCGAGTCCCTCGGCGCATCGGCCCTGCGAATCGCCGGCGGCATCTTCACGAAGATTGCCGACATCGGCGCAGACCTCATGAAAATCGTCTTCAAAATCAAGGAAGACGACGCGCGCAACCCGGGCGTCATTGCAGACTGCACGGGCGACAACGCGGGCGACTCGGTAGGCCCGAGCGCCGACGGCTTCGAAACCTACGGCGTCACGGGCGTGGCGCTCATTACGTTTATTCTGTTGGCCGTCGACAACGTCGGCCTCCAGGTGCAGTTGCTGGTCTGGATCTTCATGATGCGCATCATCATGGTGGTCGCATCGGGCGTCTCCTACCTCGTCAACGAAATGTGGGCGAAGGCGCAGTACGTCAACGTGGACAGGATGAACTACGAGGCGCCACTGACCCGTCTGGTCTGGCTCACCTCCATCGTGTCGGTCGGCCTGACCTTCCTCGCGTCTTACCTCCTCATTCCGAACCTGTCGGGCGACACCACCATGTGGTGGAAGCTGTCGCTGATCATCACCTGCGGCACGCTGGCCGGCGCGATCATCCCGGAGTTGGTCAAGGTTTTCACCTCGACCGAATCCGCCCACGTCCGCGAGGTGGTCTCCTCGTCGCGCGAAGGCGGCGCATCGCTCAACATCCTGTCGGGCCTGGTGGCCGGCAACTTCTCGGCGTACTGGCTCGGCCTCAGCATTATGCTGCTGATGGCGGCGGCTTACTACGTGAGCGGCTTCGGGCTGGAGCAGATCGGCATGATCGCCCCGGCGGTCTTCGCGTTCGGTCTGGTCGCGTTCGGCTTCCTGGGCATGGGCCCGGTGACCATTGCTGTGGACTCCTACGGACCGGTCACCGACAACGCGCAGTCGGTGTACGAACTGTCGCAGATCGAAGAAATCGCCGGCATCAAGGGATCGCTCAAGACCCAGTACGGGTTTGACGCGAATTTCGAGAAAGCCAAACACAACCTCGAGGAGAACGACGGCGCCGGCAACACGTTCAAGGCCACGGCCAAGCCGGTACTGATCGGCACGGCCGTCGTCGGCGCGACGACCATGATCTTTGCGATTATCGTGATGCTGACCAACGAGCTCACGGCCAATCTGGACAAGCTGTCGATCCTGCACCCGCCCTTCCTGCTGGGCCTGATTACCGGCGGCGCAATGATCTACTGGTTCACGGGCGCGTCGATTCAGGCCGTCACCACCGGCGCGTATCGCGCAGTGGAGTTCATCAAGGCCAACATCAAGCTCGAAGGCGCGACCAAGGCGTCGGTGGAAGACTCGAAGAAGGTGGTCGAAATCTGCACGAAGTACGCGCAGAAGGGCATGTTCAACATCTTCCTCGGCGTCTTCTTCGGCACATTGGCGTTTGCGTTCGCCGAGCCGTTTTTCTTCATCGGCTATCTCATCTCCATCGCGCTGTTTGGTCTCTACCAGGCCATCTTCATGGCCAACGCGGGTGGCGCGTGGGACAACGCGAAGAAGATCGTCGAAGTGGAACTGAAGGCCAAGGGCACGCCGTTGCATGATGCCTCGGTCGTGGGCGACACCGTCGGTGATCCGTTCAAGGACACGTCGTCGGTGGCCATGAACCCGGTGATCAAGTTCACCACGCTGTTCGGGTTGCTGGCGGTGGAACTGGCCGTGCAGTTGACGCGCGAACAGGGCGCCGGGCTGACACACGCGCTCGCGCTCGGCTTCTTCGCGATCTCGATCTTCTTCGTCTGGCGCTCGTTCTACGCCATGCGGATCACGTCGGAGTAACCCGAGATGCATTGGGTGGCGTTGGCGTTGGGTGCAGCTCTGTCATGGGGGCTCTACGGGCCGTCACTGCATCAGGGGCAAGTGAAGCTCGGCAGTCCGTTCCGCGCGCTGCTCTGCGTCGGCATCGCCTATTTCATCGTCGGCGTGATCGTGCCGGTGGTAGCGCTGATGGCCCAGGGTGAGTTGAACAAGGGCTGGTCCACCGAAGGGGCGATGGGCGCCACGGGGGCCGGCCTGCTGGGCGCCCTTGGTGCCGTGTTCATCATCTATGCGTTCCGTGCAGGCGGTCTGCCGACCTACGTGATGCCGCTGGTCTTCGGCGGCGCGCCGGTCGTGAACGTGCTGTTCACGATGTACCTGCATCCTCCGAAGGCGTCGCCTAATCCGCTCCTCTGGGTTGGCTTCCTCCTCGTCGCCATCGGCGCCTCTCTCGTTCTGTACTACAAGCCGCAAAGCTGAAGATCTCAGGCCGTACGTAGCTCGGCCTGCCGTCCGTAGCTCGGGCTGTTCCTCAAGCCCGAGGTGATACGTGTCGGTGAGGTTTTCAGGTAAGTCGCGGAGGCGCCCCGGCGATGCCCCACGCGTGACCAGGGCTCGGCGACAGTGATCTCGGGCTTGAGGAACAGCCCGAGCTACGTACCCGTCAATGGGCTCATTTTTCAGCGCTCTCTCCATCGACACGAGTCGAGACCCAACAAATAGTCCATCCCGAAGTCGCCGATCGGCGCGCCGGGCGGTGGCGTGGGAATGGCGGCGGGCCGCAGTTCCATGTACGGGCGATCGAGGAAGCGCTTGATGTCGTCGGCCAGCAACTGGCGGTGAGCGCGCTCGGCCCCAGCGGTGGTCACGGCCGTCATTGACGGGCGCGTGGGGAGCGCCCGGAGCGCTTGCGTGGCGATGGCGCGCACCTGTGTGTTGGGCGCGCCCTCAGACAACTCCATCAACTGGCTCATGACGACGCGCTCCATCGTGCGACTGATCTCCGCTTCGTAGCCATTGGCCGGACGGGCGTCAAACACCGTGGCCACCAGCCTGCCGATGACTTCGTCAAGGCCGGGCAGTGACGCGTCCACGGCCTTCTGCGCCACCATACGCGCGGCGCGCGTGGGCGTCAGCAAACTTGCCACGACAATTTCGGTGGCCGCTGCGGCCGGCGCCACCGGATCGAAGGCGCCACCGGTGGTGCGCGCAAACGACTCACGCGTGAGGCCAAAACCCGGCGGCCTCGGCGGAATGCCCTGCACGACGGCTGACGGCAGCACGAGATCCCCGAGACGCAACGCGCTCATCAGCGCATCGAGCGCGGCCTTCTGCCTGGCCGCGGGCACCCACTTCATCGGCGTTCGTCCATCGCCGCGAATCGCGTAGATGTACTCCTGGCCGCCCATCGCCGTCACCGCGGACTCGACCGCGTAGCGATGGTGCAGATAGAGCGGCACGAGCGCCTCTTCCATTTGCGCCATCGGCCGGCCCACCTGGATGGCCCGTTCGCCGAATCCTTCCATGGCGGCGCGGCGGAGTGCGAGCAGGCGCGTCAACTCAGCGGCGACATCGGTGCCGTTGTTCCACTGATCGACGTTGGGGTTGACGTCGGTGTCCTGGTTGGACATGTATTGGTAGTCCTGGTCCCAGGCGTCATTAATGACCTTGGCGAGCGCGGCCTTCTCGTCGGTGCCGGCGGGGAACTGCGAGTAGCCGTACTGAATCGCCACCTTGTCCCAGTCGCCGATGCCGCTGTCGTAGGCCTGCGAAAAATCCATCGTGCCATCCGGGCGCAGCGTGATCAGGGGATGCGGATAGTCCATCACCGAGATCCGGCCCTTGGAGCTGTTGTAGTAGTTGTGGCCGATGCCAATCGTATGACCCACTTCATGCGCGGAAAGCTGGCGCAGGCGCGCGAGGGCCGTCTGTTCGAGGACGGCGGGCTTCTCGTTGCCCTGCACGTATGGCGAAAGCAGGCTCTCGAAGATCAGATAGTCCTGCCGCCACCTGAGGGAACCGAGAATCACATGGCCCTTCATGATTTCCCCGGTGCGGGGATCGGTGATGGACCCGCCTGTGCTCCACCCGCGCGTGGACCGGTGCACCCACGTAATGGTGTTGTAGCGCACGTCCATCGGATGGGCGCCTTCCGGCATTACCTGCACCTGGAACGCATTCCGGAATCCGGCGGCCTCAAAAGCTTCGTTCCACCAGCGCGCGCCCTCCTGCAACGCCGACATGACGGGTTCGGGCGTGCCGCGGTCGACGTAGTAGATGATCGGCGTGATCGGCTCACTGACCGCAGCCGTGGGGTCTTTCTTCTGCAGTCTGTGCCGATTGACATAACGCGTCCGCATATCGGTGCCAATGGGCGCCGCATAGTCCACATAACTGACGCCGCCGAATCCTGAGCGGGGGTCGGCCAGCCGGGGCGTGTAGTTGCCGTCCGGCAACTCGATGAACGAATGGTGCTGACGCAGCGTCACCGCCGACGCATCGGGCGCGACATCTGAGACGCGCCCTCCCTGCTGTGGGCCTCCAGCGCCGCCCGCGCCCCCGGCTCCGGCGCCCCGGCCGCCGCCTCCGCCTGCGGCATCAGTCACAAATGTCGCGGTGAGATCGATCTCGGAATTCTTCGGGAACGCCTTGGTGTCGGTGAGGTTGATCGCGCTGCGCGTGCGATCGAAACGATACCCGGCGCCCAACCGGCCCGACACGTTATGTGTATCGCGCATGAGGAAGTCGGACAGATCGACAAGCACCCGTCCACCGCCTTCGGCAGCCACCTGAAAGCCCCAATGCACCGACTTGGCAAAGGCATCTTCCACGGCCTTGCGTTCCGCTGGATTCGCGCTGTTCGCCCGGTAGTCATAGTTGGGCTCCACCATCAGGATCCGCGGCCCCACGCGCTGGAAGCTCACAATGGCGGAACCGCCCAGCAGGGCGCGATCCAGGCCGATGTCATTTGAACCCAGGCCGGCCGTGAGCCCCTTCGCCCACAACACTTCCTTGCCGAGTTCCGGAATTTCGAGGAACAGGTTGCCCGTGCCCTCTTCCCAATACATCGGGAAGAACCCATCTATCTTCTGCATGCCCGCCGTGCGATCGGCAATCGAGCGGACACTCGCTGCCCCCTGTCCGCCGCCGCGCCCACCCGGCGCCTGACCGCCCCCCTGGGGGCCAACCCCCGCTTCGCCTGACAGGCCAGCCGGAATGGCGATGGAAAGCATGAGCGCACAACCGAGAACGATAGACACACGTCGCATATTGGTCTCCCCCAAACTCGCGCCAGAT
This sequence comes from Vicinamibacterales bacterium, assembly GCA_046594875.1. Lineage (GTDB taxonomy): Bacteria > Acidobacteriota > Vicinamibacteria > Vicinamibacterales > SCN-69-37 > SYFT01. The sequence goes on along the minus strand of JBKJQX010000239.1, from coordinate 28,325 downwards.
TGTACTCCGGGACCCGAGGGGAAGAATGAGGCAATGGGCTCCTGCGCTTGAACCCGGGCCCCGGTCTTGTCGTCTGACAGCCCATGACCACCCTGCTGCAGGACCTTCGCCTCGGCCTCCGCCTGTTTCAACGCCAGCCAGGTTTCGCCCTTGTCGCGGTGCTCGTCTTGGGCCTCGGCATCGCCGCCAACACCACGATCTTCAGCCTGGTCAACGCGCTGGTGCTCAAGCCGCGCCTGGGCGCCGGCGACGAATTGGTCGCGATCTACTCAAAGAACCGCACCGAGCCCGACAGCTTTCGCGCCTTTTCGTACGACAACTTCGCGGACCTGCGCTCCCGTAGGGAGATCTTCGCCTCGCTGGCGGCGCATCAGCCTGCGCTCGTCGGCATCGCCGAAGGCGACTCCACCAGACGCGCGTTCATCGACATCACATCGGCCGATCTGTTCGACACCTTCGAGCTGCCGCTCCTGATGGGCCGGGCCTTCACGCGCGAGGAGGAACGCCCGCGGGCCGACATTCCCGTGGCAATCATCAGCCACCTCGCGTGGGAACGTATGGGCAAGCCCCAGGACGCCATTGGGCGCACCCTCAAGATCAATCAGCGCGACTTCACTATTATCGGCATCGCGCCGGAAGGTTTCACCGGCACAATCGCCATGGTCACGCCGGAGTTGTGGGTGCCCACAGGTGTCTATGAATCGCTGATCAACGACTTTGCCAACAATCGGGCCACGAGCAACCTCGCAAACCGCCGGCACCACGCGCTGATCCTGTTCGGTCGGCTTCGCGAGGGTGTCACGCTCGACACGGCCGCACCGCTCCTGTCGGCAGCCAGCCACTGGATGGAGTCGGCCTACCCCGAGGAAAACAAAGATCAGGAACTGGTGGCCGGGCCGCTGTCGCGATTTTCCGTCAGCACGAGTCCGATTGACGATTCGGCCGTGAGCATCCTCGCCGTCAGCCTCCTCGCCATGTCGGGCATCGTCCTGCTCGTGGCCTCACTCAATCTCGCGAACATGCAGTTGGCGCGCGCTGGTGCACGCCGCAAGGAGTTCGCTATCCGCCTGGCGATCGGCGGCAGCCGGTTCCGGCTGGTGCGCCAACTCGTCACCGAAGGGCTGGTCCTGGCGGTCGCGGGTGGCGCGGTGGCCATCTTCGCATCGTGGGCGGCGATGGGCGCCCTGCTCACCGGCATGAGCGGACTCTTGCCGGTGCTCGTCAGCATCGATCCCGCGCCCGACTGGAGAATCTTCGTCGCCACGCTCGCCTTCGCCGTGGCGGGCACGATGATGTCGAGCCTGGGCCCGGCGCTCGCCTCCGCGCGAACCTCCGTGCTGCCGGAACTGAAAGAACACGCAGGCGAACTGAAAGTCAGCCGCGCGCGTTTCGCCACGCGCAACCTGCTGGTGATGGGACAACTGGCGCTCAGCCTGACGTTGCTCACCACGGCCGGTGCCTTTATTCGTGCCGCGGTCGTGGCCGCAGACGTCGATCCCGGCTTTTCGTTTGACCGCGGCATTCTCTCCAATCTGGATTCCAGCCTGGCCAACTACGACCGCGCCCGCGCGACGATGCTGTATGGCCAGGTGCTCGATCGCCTGCGTCAGGTACCAGGCATCACGAACGTGGGCCTGGCCACACAGATGCCGTTTGGCGACATCCAGGAGAGCGGGCGCGTGCAGAAGGCCGGCCCCGTCATCACACCGAGTGATCCGAATTACGCCACCATGACAGCGTCGGCCGTCACGATGGGCATTTCGCCCGACTACTTCCAGGCGCTCGGGCTGTCGCTCGTGCGAGGCCGTGGCTTCACGGACGCCGAGTGGCAGACGCCCGGACGCGCGCCGGTGGGCCTCATCGATCAGGCACTGGCCACGCAACTGTTCGGCCTGGAAGATCCGATCGGCCGCCTCGTCCAGACCAGGCCAGGCGACGATGGGTCTGTTGAAGTGATTGAAGTGGTGGGCCTGGCACCGGCCATCCGGCACCAGATGGAAAACGATGAGGCGGGGCCGCATCTGTATCGCCCGTACGCGCAGAACTTCAAATTCGGGGTGTACCTGCACGCGCAGACGACGAACCCCGAGGGCGAAGCCGCGATGCTGCCGGCGCTGCGTGCGCTGCTGCGCGACATCGACCCGAACCTCCCGGTGGTCACGCTCGAGACCGGTCCGATGTTCCGCGAGCGGAATGCCATGTTGTGGGTCATCCGCACGGGCGCCACATTGTTTGGCATGTTTGGCGGCGTCGCGTTGTTCATGGCGGCGCTGGGCATCTACGGCGTCAAGGCGTATCTCGTGGCGCGCCGCACCCGCGAGTTCGGCATCCGGCTGGCGCTTGGAGCCTCGTCGCGGGATGTGGTCTCGCTTGTGATGCGCGACGGGTTGGCGCTGACCGCGGCGGGCCTGATCCTGGGCCTGGGACTGTCGGCTCTGGTGGTGCGCGCCATTGGCGGCTTCGTATTTGGCGGCGGTGGCTTTGACCTGCCGATTGTGTCGGCCGCGTTTGTGGCGCTGTTCCTGTCGGCGACCGCGGCCACATGGATCCCCGCGCGCCGCGCGACACGGATTGCGCCCTCGCTCGCTTTGCGGTCTGAGTGAAAATGATCCCGGGGGCGGTTGACGGAAAAGACGTCGGGTGTCTTTTTCACGTCACCCTCTGAAAAAGACACCCGACGTCTTTTCCGAAAGTCATAATCGCCGGGTGACCCTCCCGCCCGGCGCCGACCTGGCCGCACTCGAGACGATCCTGCGCGCGCGGCTGCAGGCGCCGCTGCCCGGCGCCGCCGTACAACGTCGGTTCTGCCCGCAACCAATCAGAGCGGCCTGGGACCCGGCGGCGCGCCCCCAGGACGCGCGCCAAGCCGCCGCGTTGCTGCTCTTGTACCCCGGCGCCAAAGGCACGTCCATCGTCCTGACGCAGCGGCACGCCGACCTGCCCCACCACGGCGGCCAGATCAGCCTGCCTGGCGGCGGACTGCACGGTGGCGAAACTCCGGCCGAGGCCGCCCTGCGTGAAGCCCACGAGGAAATTGGTCTCGACCCCGCCAGCGTCCGTGTCCTGGGCTCACTGTCGACCCTCTGGGTGATCGTCAGTCGGTTCATCGTACATCCCATCATCGCCGTCGCGGACGCCCGGCCGGCGTTTGCGCCATCCCCGCGCGAAGTGGAGGCGGTGATCGAGGCGCCGCTGGCCGCCCTGCGCGATCCCGCCGGGTTGAAATGGGATCGACGCCTGCGACCGCAGCCCGGCAGCCAGCGGGCCCTTCCGATCTCAGTACCGTATTTCGACGTGGACGGCCATCAGGTCTGGGGTGCCACAGCCATGATCCTCGGAGAATTCGGCGCATTGCTGGATCCGGCGTTTGGTCCGGCGCCCTCGCCGGAATGACCTGAATTACGCTATTCTAGGTAATCATTACGGAGTTCAAGGTAATGGCGGATAACCCCTTTGTGTACGGCGAAATCGTGACCGCTGCGGCGTTTGCGGACCGGGAGGTCGAACGCGACCGGCTGAGCCGGGATCTGCTCGCCGGTCAGAAGGTGTTCCTGATTTCACCGCGCCGGTATGGCAAGTCGTCGCTGGTGCGTCACGTCCTGCGCGGCCTGGCAAAACAGGGCGTGCTGACCGTGGAAGTCACCGTCGCCAGTTCCAGTTCGTACGTCGGCTTCCTTGAGGCCTACGCCCGGGCCTTGCTCCTGGCCGACACCCCGGCCGGCCGCCTGCGGCAGTGGACGACGGACCTGCTGCGCGCGGTGCGGCCCGAAGTCCGCTTCGAGGCGACCGCCACGGGGACGTCACGGTTCGCCATCGCCTTCCCATCGGCTCAGAGCGATCGCGACATCACGCGCCTGGCGAATGAAGTGTTCGCCCTCCCGGGGCGAATCGCCGCGGCCCGCAAGCGCCGCCTGGCCGTGGCCCTCGATGAGTTTCAGGCAATCGGTTCCTTCAACGGCGGCAGCGTCGAACAGGCACTGCGCGCGGCCGTGCAGGACCAGCGGCAGGTGGGATACGTCTTTGCCGGATCTGAGCCCTCGCTGATGGAGCGGATGCTGACCTCGAAGCGGCCTTTTTACAAAGCCGGCCCGGTGATGCGTCTGGACAAGATTCACCCGGACGACTTTGCCGCGTTTCTCGAGGGCCGGTTTGCGGGCAGCGGGATTCGCCCTGAAGCCGGCCTCGGCGCCGCCATCGTCGACCTGGCCGGCAACGTGCCGTATGACGTCCAGCGGCTGGCGCACGAATTGTGGGACGACATGCGCGCGGCCGGCCGGAAAACCGCCACGCTCGACGATCTGCACGCCACCTTGTCGCGGCTGCTGCAGGAACACGGCCCCATGTTTGAGGAAGCCTGGCAGCGCCTGACGCTCGCGCAGCGCGCCACCCTGCGCGCGCTGGTCCTCGAGCAGGGGCGCGAGGTGCTGTCGGCCGATGTTCGTGCCCGGCACCGGTTGGCGGGGGCGTCGAGCGTCCAGTCGTCGCTCGCGGGCCTCGTGAAGGCCGACCTCGTCACCAAGGACGGCCCGCGCTACACGATGGTGGATTCGCTGCTGCGCGAATGGGTCGCACGGCAGACCTATTAGAGAAATCGGGTAGAGTTTTGTTCGAAGGTGACACTCATGACCACTCGACATCTGCGACTTCTTTCCCTGGCGGCCGGCACGCTGGCGCTGGCGGCGGCCACGTTCACTCCCCTCCTGGCGCGGCAGGCGCCCTCGGCGGTCTCTGACCAGGCGATGTTCCAGGGCCTGAAGTACCGATCGATCGGGCCGTCGCGCGGTGGCCGGGTCACGGCAGTGACTGGCGTACCGTCGCAGCCGACGACGTTCTACATGGGCGTGGCCAGCGGCGGCGTGTTCCGCACCACCAACAACGGTCAGAGTTGGGAACCCATCACCGACGGTCAGGTGCCGCTGGGATCGGTTGGTGCGATTGCCGTGGCTGACTCCGACCCGAACATCATTTACGTGGGCACCGGATCGGACGGTGCGCGCAGCAACGTGTCCACCGGACGAGGCGTCTACAAGTCCACCGATGGCGGCAAGACGTGGGCGTTTGCGGGGCTCTATAACGCCGGCCAGATCGGGTCGGTCCGTATCCATCCGACCAACCCCAACATCGTCTGGCTCTCGGCCACGGGTGACGTCTTCAAGCCCAACAGTGAACGCGGCGTCTTCAAGACGGTTGACGGCGGCACGACGTGGAAAAAAGTCCTGTATCTGTCGGACGAAGTGGGCGCGGCTGACGTGGAGATCCAGCCCGGCAACCCGAACGTCGTGTATGCGTGGATGGCGCGCCTCGAACGCAAGCCGTGGACAATCATCAGCGGCGGCAAAGTGGGCGGCTTTTACAAGAGCACCGACGCCGGTGAGACGTTCACCAGGATCGCCACGGGACTTCCCCAGGAACTGATTGGCAAAGGCAACCTGGCGGTCACTGCGGCCAACCCCAATCGCATCTTTGCCCTGATCGAGGCCCTGCCTGGCGGCGGGTTTTACCGATCCGACGACGGCGGGCAGACGTGGGCCAACACCGGTGCCCCTGCCAACATCCAGGCGGCGATGACGCAGCGCCCGTTCTACTACACGACACTCGGCGCCGACCCGACGAACGCGGACGTGGTCTACGGAGGCGCCGAGGGCTTCTACAAGTCCACCGACGCCGGCAAGACGTTTCAGTCGATGCGCACGCCGCACGGCGACAACCACGACATCTGGGTGAACCCGACCAACGGCCAGATCATGGTGCAGGCGAACGACGGAGGCGCGAATGTGTCCACCGACGGCGGCCGGACGTGGTCGACGCAGAGCAATCAGCCGACCGGCGAATTTTACGGCGCGGCCGTAGACAACGAATTCCCGTACCGGATCTATGGCGCGCAGCAGGACAACAGCACAGTCGTCCTTGACAGCGATCGCGACGTGTACGACACGAACCTGGGGGATGGGCCCGGGTGCGAGACCGGCCCCATCATGCCTCACCCGAGCAAGCCCGACATCATCTATGGCTCCTGCAAGGGGCAATACGCCGTGATGAGCCGCAAGACGGGCCAGACCAAGAACTACTGGATCGGCGGGCAGTCACTCTACGGCAATGACGGCGGCGACCTGATCTTCCGGTTTCAGCGCGTGTCGCCGATGGCCCTCTCGCCCCACGACCCGCTGGTGCTCTACTACGGGTCGCAGCATGTGCACCGCACCCGCGACCTGGGTGTGACCTGGGAGAAAATCTCGCCGGACTTGACCGCGTTCCCGTCCTGCTGCCAGGGCGGCAGCGGCGAGCCGATTACGCGCGACGTGACCGGCGAAGAGTTTTACAGCACGCTCTACGCGATTACCGAATCTCCGCTCGAAGCGGGTGTCATCTGGACAGGGTCGAACGACGGCCCGTTTCACGTGACGCGCGACAACGGCAAGACCTGGAAGAACATCACACCGAAGGATCTGCCGCAAGGCGGACGAGTGGCCTGGATTGATGCCTCGCAGCATCGACGCGGCTCGGCGTACTTCGCCGTCTATCGGTACCTGCTCGGCGACTATCAGCCGTACATTTATCGCACCGACGACTATGGCGCCACGTGGAAGCGGTTGACCGACGGCAAGAACGGGATTCCGGCGGATTGGCCGACGCGCGTAGTCCGGGAAGATCGCACCCGTGAGGGCCTGCTCTACGCGGGCACCGAATTCGGCATGTTCATCTCGTTTGATAACGGCGGCAGTTGGAAGTCGTTCCAGCTCAACATGCCGAATGTTCCGATCAATGAAATCACGCTCCACAAGGGCGACATGGTCATTGCGACACAGGGCCGTGGTTTCTGGATTTTCGACAATCTCAGTCCATTGCAGCAGATGGCACCCACTGCGGCGCCGGTGACCGCACCGTCCGCGCCGAAATTGTTCAAGCCGCGCGACGGTTATCGCACGCGCAGCAGCCCGGAGACCCTGGGACCGACGGTGGACTACTACCTGCCGGTGGCGCCCGACGGCCACGTCACGATTGAGGTGCTTGACGGGAAGGGACAAGTGGTCTCCTCCTACAGCAGCGCCGCAGCCGCCGGCGGTGGCGCCGGACGAGGAGGCCGCGGGGGCCGTGGTGGCGGTGCGCCGGCGGCGCAGGCCGATCCTGATGCGCCGATGATGGCGGGCCGCACGGCGCCGTCCAACTCACAGCCCGTCGGACGCGTGACCCGCACCGCCGGGTTCAACCGATTCGTGTGGGACGTTCGACACCAGAACGGTTTGACGATGGCGCCGGCGCAGTATCAGGTGCGAATGAAGGTGGGCGACGCCACACTGACGGAAAACCTCACGGTGCTGATCGATCCGCGCGTGGCGGCCGACGGCGTCACCGCCGCCGACCTGCAGGAGCAGTTCGACCACGGCGTAAAGATGGCCGCGCTGGTGAGCAGCGTCAACCAGACGGTGGCCCGCGTGCGGGCGGCGCAGACGCAGCTCGGCAGTGGGACGACCGCTGACCCCGTGAAACTGAAGCAGGTCACTGCCCTGGCCGACAAACTCAATACCCAGCCCATTCGGTACGGCCGCCCCGGGCTTCAGGCGCACGTGCAGTACGTGTCGCGCCTGGGCATGGGCGTGGATCAGAAAGTGGGCCGAGATGCGATCGAGCGTTACGGCGTGCTCAAGGCTGAGCTCGACAAGATCATCGAAGAGCTCAACGGGATCGTGAAATAGTCCAGGGTCCAGAGTCCAGAGTCCAGAGTTCTCGGTGCCGGCGCCCTTCAGGCGCCGGGGCTTAGTTGGAAGGAGGCCCCGCGGAGCGGCTCCTCGAACTGACGGACCAACGGACCTGCGGACCCACGGACCCGTTCTTAGAGAATCTCCCTCCCGTGCGCGCGGAGCCACTGTTCCGCCGCACGCCAACCACCACAAACCGCCGCCACCTCCCTCCAGAACTGGCGGGAGTGGTTGGGCTGCTTCAGGTGCATGAGCTCGTGCAGGATGACGTAGTCCGACACGTCGGGCGGCATCTGGACCAGGCGCCAGTTGAGGGCAATCGCACCTCTCGATGAACAACTGCCCCACCGCGATCGCTGATTGCGGATGGTCACGCGGCTGACCGTCAAGCCGTGAGCGTGCGCCAAGTCGCGGCAACGGGCGGGGAGCTCCGTGTTGGCGACGGTTCGCATCGCCGCTTCGAACGCGTCGCGCGGCTGGACGGCGCCCCTGGGCCGAGGCATGGCTTCCAAACCAACCGTCAGGCTGGTCTCGGTCAGCACAAAAGGTGCGCGCTGACCTCGAAACCACACGAGGCCGCCTTCCGACCAGGTGCCGTTGCGCAACACCCGCCGGGCGTGTTCCCGGGCAATCCACGCGCCCTGACCCTTCGCGAATGCCAGTCCGCCAGCCACCGAAGCCCCGCGCGGCACCGTGATTCGCAACTCGCCCTCTGACGTCATGCGCAGCACATACCGTCGTGCGCGCCGATGCCGGGCAATAGTCACCGGGTAGGCATGGGGCCCCACTTCAATAAGTGCCGGAGCGACCCCGGTCACCGGCCGTTTGGAGCTCAGCCACGGCAGCACCAACTGCATCCGGGGAGAGTACCACCAGGCCATGCAAGCAAGTAACCACTTGCTTACTAACGTCAAACCGGATAACGTCAGGACGATGGTTGCCGTTGACGTCCACGAAGCGCTCCTGAAAGCCACGTTGAAGCTGTTTGCCGAAATGGGCAGCCGCGGGGCCACCACCCGGCGTATCGCCCAGGAAGCCGGAGTCAATGAAGTCACCCTGTTCAGGCACTTCCCCACAAAGGAAGCCCTGATCCATGCCGCCCTTCACGCCTTCGCCGAACAAACCCACTACAAGCGCCTGCCCGCGGTGCCAGCCGACCCGACGACCGAGCTCACCGAATGGGCGCGTGATCATCACAAACATCTGTACAAGCTCCGCTCGCTGATTCGCACCTCGATGGGCGAATTCGAGGAACACCCCGAACAGTGCAAACAGGCCATGTGCGTGTCGATCACGATCAACAACGAGTTGACGGGATACCTGGCTGACGCACGGTCGCGGGGTCTCCTCACCGCCGACTTCGAACCTCGCGCCGCCGCGGCCATGCTGATGGGCACCCTCTTTGCCGATGCGATGGGCCGCGACCCGATGCCGGAGCGTTATCCCTACTCGATGAAAGACGGCATCGACCTGTATCTCGACCTCTTCCTCCGCGCGATTGGCGCGCGTCCGGTGAATCTGTAATGCGAATTCTTCCCGCGTTCCTCGTCTTCGTCCTTTCCGCCTTGCCGGCGGCAGCACAATCACCGGTGGTGCTGTCACTTGAAGAAGCCCTGCGCCGTGCAGAGGCCCACAGCGAGTCCCTGGTCATTGCCGGCGCAGGCGAATCCCGCGCGCATGCCGGCCTCGGGCGCGTCAACAGTCAGCGTTATCCACAGATCACGTTCGCCGGTGCCTACGACCGCACGCTGGCGTCCGAGTTCAGCGGCATCTTCGACGACAGTGGCGGAGGCGGAGACGATGGGACGGACTTCAGCGAGTTGCCGTTCGGCCAGGCCAACACCTACCGGCTTACGTTTTCCCTCTCCCAATCGTTGTATTCAGGGGGACGCATCTCGGCGCAGCGGCAGCAGGCCGCCGCCGGCATCCGCGCGGCGGAACTGAACACATCCTCCGCGCGCGCGCTGATGCAACTGGACGTGACCCGCGCCTACTACGACGCGGCGCTCAGCGACCGTCTCGCCGCCATCGCGCAGTCGGGCTACGAACAGGCACACGCCGCGTATCAGCAGACCCGCCAGGCGTTCGACGCGGGCCGCCAGGCCGAGTTCGAAGTCCTGCGCGCGCAGGTGCAACGCGACAACCAGCGACCGGCTGTCATTCGTGCGCGTGCCAATCGCGACGCAGCCTACCGGCGCCTGCGACAGTTGGTCGAACTGCCGGCCGACACCAACCTCCGCCTGGACGTGGACCTGGAAGCGGCCGAACTGGCCGCGCCGGCGCCATTCGCGGGCGCACTCGCTGAAGCACAGGGTTCGGCCGACGGAGCGTTCCGCACCACGCTCGAACAAGCCGAACTCACCGTGCGCGTCCGCGAGCTGGGTCTCAAGATCGTGGACTCCGCCAAGAAGCCGGCCGTCAACTTCGTCTCGGGCTTCGGCCTCACCAACTATCCCAACAACATCCTTCCTGACTTCGGCAAGATCAGGAACAACTGGACCCTCGGCGCGCAAGTCACGATGCCGGTGTTCATGGGCTATCTGGCGCAGGCCGAGACCCGCGCCGCCCGCGCGGACTTGACGGAGGCCGAGGCGCGCCTGAAACAGGTCCGAGAGGCCGCAACCCTGCAACGAGACACGGCCTTGCGCGATCTGGAGGCTGCCCAGGCCGCGTGGGAAGCCACGGCGGGCACCATCACGCAGGCGGCTCGCGCCTTCGAGATCGCCGACCTGCGGTTTCGTGAGGGGCTTTCCACCCAGCTCGAACTCTCGGACTCACGCCTCGCGCTGCAATCAGCGCAGGCCAATCGCGCCCAGGCCGCGCGCGACCTCCAGTTGGCGCGGGCACGAGTCGCCCTGCTGCCACACCTTCCGGTAGGAAACGAATGATGCGTCACTCACGAACCGTACTCACGGCGGCACTGGCCGCCATGGCCGCCACTCTTGCCGCATGCGGCGGCGCCTCACCCGAGGCCGCGCCAGGGGCCGCGGCCGCGCCCGCGGTCGTCCAGCTCGCGCCTGAGAATGTCGCGACTGCGACGGTCGCCGACATCACGTCCGGCCCGTTCGTCTCGGGACAGTTGACACCCGCCCGTGAAGCAACGGTCCGCGCCCAGGTCGGAGGGCCGCTCGTGTCCCTCACGGTCGACCGCGGCCAGGCCGTGAGGGCCAATGCGGTCATCGGCCGCATCGCGGCGCGCGATCTGGATGACGCAATGGCGTCGGCGCAGGTGGCGGTCAAGTCCGCCGAGGCGTCGCTGACTGTGGCCCGGAGCGAAGCCGCACGCACCGAGTCGCTGGTCAAAGGCGGGGCGCTCGCGACCCGTGACCTCGAGCAGGCGCGCAACATGGTCTCGGGCGCGGAAGCGCAACTGGCGGCCGCCCGCGCTCGCGAGAAAGCCGTCTGGCAGCAGCTCGACGACACCGTCGTCAAGGCGCCCATCAGCGGCATCGTCTCGGAGCGGCCCGCCAACGCCGGAGACATCGTCTCGCCAGGCACGGCGATCGTCACCATCATCGACCCGTCGAGCCTTCGGCTGGAAGCCGCGGTCACCTCCGACCAGGTCTCGCTCGTGCGCCCGGGCGCCAAGGTGCGGTTCCGCATCCGCGGCCTGGCGAACGAGGTGGTGACCGGCACCATCGAACGCCTGAGTCCCACGGCGGACCCCATCACGCGTCAGGTGACAATTTTTGTCACGCTGCCCAATACCGGGGGCCGGCTCATTGCCGGGCTCTTCGCTGAAGGCCGTGTCGACGCCGAAACCCGGCGCGGAGTCATCGTGCCGGCCGGCGCGGTGGATGAAACCGGCCCCACCGCCACGGTCACGCGCATCCGCGACGGCAAGGCCGCACGCGTCACGGTGACGCTTGGGATCAGGCAATCAGACACTGAACTCATCGAAGTGCGAAGCGGCGTGGCCGAAGGCGACGTCCTGATTCTGGGCGCGGCAAAGACGCTCGCGCCCGGCACTCCCGTACGCGTGGTCGGCGCCATTCCGAAGACCGCTGCGGTCCCGTCGGGTATCTAACTCATGGTGATCTCAGATTTTGCCATCCGGCGACCAGTCATCACGGTCGTCTCCATGCTGGCCCTTGTGGTCTTCGGCCTCGTGGCGCTGACGCAGCTTCATACCGATGAGTTTCCGGAAGTCCAGCCGCCGATCGTCGTCATTGCCGTGCCGTATCCGGGCGCGTCACCCGACAACGTTGAGCGAGAGATCGTTGAACCGATTGAAGAATCCCTGGCTGGCATCAGCGGCGTGAAGGAAATTCAGTCGTCATCGCTCGACAGCTTCGCGACCATCACGATCCAGTTCACGTACGAGAAGGACCTGCAGGAAGCGGTGCAGGAGATTCGTGACGAGATCAACGAGATCCGGAACGATCTGCCTCCCGAGATGGAAGAGCCGGTGCTCACCAAGATCAGCCTGACGGACTTTCCCGTTGTGTCGCTCGCGCTGGCATCCGACATACTCGCCATTCCGGAACTGACGCTGCTCGCCGACCCCGGGATTACCCGCCGGCTGCGTGCCCTGCCTGGTGTGGGGTCCGTGGATGTATCGGGCGCGAACACGCGCGAGATGTCCGTGGAGATCCGCCCCGAGGCCTTGCAGATGGCAGGCGTCAGTGTGGCGGAGATTGTGGCAGCGGTCCGCGTGCAGAATCTGGCCGCTCCCGTGGGGCGCCTGCAGGGCACAAGTGACGAGCGCACGATCAGGCTTCGGGGTCGCGTGGAGACGGCGGAAGATTTCGAACGCGTGACAGTGGCCCAACGCGACGGCCGGGTGATCCGGCTTGGAGACGTCGCCACGATTCGTGTGGGGGTTGAGGAGCCGAGAACCACGGCGGTGTATTCAGGGCAGGACGCCGTCGGCATCGACATCAAGAAATCGCGCGGCTTCAGCACGACGGCTGTGGCCGACGCCGTCCGCGCCGAAGCCGACCGCATCAAGGCCTCTTTGCCCGAAGGGGTGGTGCTGCACATCGTGCGCGATGCGGGTACTCGCGTCGAGAATTCTGTGGCCAACGTGCGGTCTGCGCTGATCGAAGGCGCATTGCTGACCGTGCTGGTGGTGTTCCTGTTTCTCAACTCCTGGCGCTCCACGGTCATCACGGGCCTGGCGCTTCCCGTGTCGGTACTCGCGTCGTTTATCGCCGTGATGGCGTTCGGCTTCACACTGAACACGATGTCCCTGCTCGGCCTCTCACTCGCGATTGGCATCCTGATCGATGACGCGATCGTCGTCCGCGAGAACATCGTTCGCCACATCGAGATGGGCAAGAGCCACTATGACGCGTCGCGGGAGGGCACGTCTGAGATTGGGCTCGCGGTCACCGCCACCACCCTGTCGATCATCGTCGTGTTTGTGCCGATCGCGTTCATGGGCGGCGAGGCGGAACAATGGTTTGCGCCGTTTGCCCTGACCATTGCGTGTTCGGTGTTGGTGTCGCTGTTTGTCTCGTTCTCGCTCGACCCGATGCTGTCGGCGTACTGGCCCGATCCCCACGTCCCCATGGCCGAGCGGTGGTTCATCTCGCGCGGTCTGGCGGCGTTCAACCGGTGGTTTGATCGGCAAGCCGACCGGTACAAGACGGTGATTGGCTGGGCGCTGCGTCACCGCATCGCGATGGTGGCGCTGGCCATCGGGTCATTCGCGTTTGCGCTTGCGATGCCTGCGCTGGGTTACCTCGGCGGCGGATTTTTCCCGGTGCAGGACGTCTCCGAGTTCATCGTCCAGGTGGAAACGCCGCCGGGATCGAGCCTGGCCTACACCAAGCGCAAAGCCGAGGAAGCGGCCGCATTGGCGCGCGCGAAGGCGGGTGAGGTGCTCTACACGTACACCACCATCGGCAATCAGACCGGAGCCGTGGATGAGGGCGCAGTCTACGTGCGGCTGACGCCGAAAGCCACGCGTGCGCGTCACCAGGACGAGATTGCGGCGGACCTTCGGCGCGAGTACGGCCAGTTGGGCGGCGTCGTGGCGTCGATTTCGAGCGGACGCCTCGACAACCAGAAGCAGATTCAGGTGCAAGTGCGGGGCGCGGATTCACGGGAACTCACGCGACTCGCCGACGAGGTGATCGCGCAAGTACGGCAGGTGCCTGGCGCGGTGGACGTGGGATTCTCCACGCGGGGCCAGAAGCCGGAGATGAACGTGCGCGTCGATCGAGCCCTCGCCGGCTCGCTCGGCATCAGCGTAGCCGACGTGGCGCAGGCGCTCAGACCGGCATTCGCCGGCGTTGATGCCGGCGATTGGGTGGATCCCACCGGCAAAACCCGGGACGTGACCGTGCGCCTCGCGCCAGACGCACGCCAGCGGTCCAGCGATCTCGCGGCGCTGCCCATCATGGTCCGTGGCGCGGACGGACGTCAGGGCGCGATTCCATTGGGCCAGGTCGCCACCATCACCTCGGCCCTGGGCCCCGCCCGCATCGACCACCTGGATCGCGATCGCGTGATCGCCATTCAGGCCAACACGCAGGGCCGGCCGCTCACCGAGGTCATCACCGACATTCAGACGCGCATCAACGGGGTCGCGCTGCCCGACGGCTACGCCATCACGCAGGGTGGCGAAACCGAGGATCAGACGGAGGTGTTCTCGCGCATCATCATCGCGCTGGGCGTGGCAGTCGTGCTGATGTATCTGGTGCTGGTGGTGCAGTTCGGATCGTTCCTCGATCCGCTGGCGATCATGCTGTCGCTGCCGCTCTCGCTCATCGGCGTGGTGCTCATGCTCATGCTGACCGGCGACACGCTCAACATCATGAGCCTCATCGGCGTCATCCTGCTCATGGGCATCGTCGCCAAAAACGCGATCCTGCTCATCGACTTCGCGAAGATGGCCGAAGCCACCGGCATGCCTCGTCAACAGGCGATTATCGAAGCCGGGCGACAGCGCCTGCGCCCGATTCTGATGACGACCTTCGCGTTGATCGCGGGTATGGTGCCCGTGGCGCTGGGCATCGGCGAAGGCGCAGATTTCCGCGCGCCACTTGGGCGCGCCGTGATCGGAGGCGTCATTACGTCAACCTTCTTGACGCTCCTCGTCATCCCGACGTTCTACGACGTGCTGTCGGGCATGCGAAACAGAGTGGGCCGGCTCGTGCGCCCACAGGCGCAAGACTGATACAGTCTCGTCCCTATGGGACGGACACACACAGTTCGGGGCTGGAAGGCTGCGGCGACTACGTTCATACTCACTCTGGTCGCCGTGCCCGCTGCCGGACAGTCGTCGACCTCCGCGCCACGTTGGCAGGTGGAAGGCGTGGCGGGGCTCTCGCTGTTCGAGTTGCCGACAGGCGGCACGTCCAATCTGCCGCCAACCGGCGCTCCCTTGACGACATCGGGTCCCATCAATCAGAGCCGGCGCGTGTCCACCTGGTTCCTCGGCGACGGGTCGAGCCTGCTCAACGGCGTCAATGCCGAGTTCGGTGTGTCGGCCCGCATCGCGCCGCTCGATACCGCGCTGGCCTCGCTGGGGCTGACCGGCAACAACGCGTCTGCATTCGGCCTGCGCATCAGGCGCGTACTCACCGACCGCCTGGCGCTGGAATTCAGCGCCGACATGATGCCAGGCTCGCGTGAAGTGTCGCAGGACTTGACCGAGGCGGTGGCAGCCGCACGATCGAGTTTTGTGACGGCCTTCAACGGCCTGCTCGCGACAGGCCCCTTTACCAACACGGCGGTTGCCGCAACGACGGCAGTAGCCAATCCTTCCAGCCGCGATCTGGCGACCACGGTGGCCGCGCAGTGGACCATCGGAACTCACCGGGTTTCGCCCTACGTCACACTCGGCGCAGGCCTGGTGCACAGCGTCGGCGAGTTACCCTCGCTGACACTGACCGGCACGTATCGTTTCAACATCCTCAGCAGTGTGCCCATCAGTGAAACAGACACGCTGCGCTTGCGATACGAGCAGGGGACGGCGCTTGTTGGTGTGGTTGGGGCCGGCGTACGACGCACGATTAACGACCGTCTGGGCTTCTCAGTTGATGGACGGTTGCTGCTGGGACAGCAGACGCTCGCACTCAGACTCGATTCAGAGCCGTCGGTCGCCACGGGCACCCCCGAAGGCTTCATCGAGTCGTTCACGACACCGGCGATCCAGTTCAGCAACAGTCGGAACACGGGCCGGGACTCAACCCTCAGCGGTGCACCGCTGTTGGGCTTCAAGGCCTTCTCCACAAGCGGGCTTCAAACCCGCTACATCATCACAGTAGGACTCTTCGTCAAGTTCTAGCTTCCAAAACGCGTCTCAGCGCACACTGAGTGTGAAGATGCCCATGCCGTGTGTGGCCGCGACGAGCACACCGTGCGACGGCGAGTATTCAAGGTCCACGATCACGACCTCCGGAAAGCCGCGGCCGGCCAGCACCCATCGCGACGTGCCGGCCTTGAGCACCAGCGGACCGAAGTCGGTGCCCGCATACAAATCCCCGCGCGCGTCGTCGTACGCCAGCGTGTTGACCGGCAGGTCACCAAGATCGAAGTCCGATGACGTGAATGTCGCAACGCCCGTGGCGGGGTCATACACCGCGCGGAAGACATGCCCTGGCGTGGAGGGCGTAATCGCGTTGAATCCGGTGTACGAGATAAACGCCACGTTGGGGTTTGCGCGATCCACGACAATGCGCGTCACAAACCGATTGGGCAGTGTGGGCGTGTCGATGCGGGTGAACGTGACGTTGGCTGCCGGACCGTCCGCATTCTTTGTGACAAACAACCGGCCGAAGCTGGTGGCCGCCCACAACGTGCCGGCATCGGCGGGTGTGCGTTCCGCGGCCACGACAATGCCGCCCACGCGGTTGGTGCCGTAGAAGTCAGACGTCAGGTCGCCAGGCTTCCGCGAGGCGGAGTCTGGAGTAGTCTGCGATGCAAACGGGTAGGCCACACCCAGAGGCCGCCAATCCCCGCAAATGGCTCCAGCCACGGCGCCGCTCGGAAACCGGCAGTTCGCTTCAAGGAACGCCTGGCCACCACCGTTGGTCTGCGTCCTCCAGACGTGCTGGAACGCCGTGAACTGGGTATCGGGATTGACCTGGTCGAATGAGATGAACTGCCGGCCGGTAGACGCGGTAATGGTCGCCCGTTCACCCGACGCAGTAATCGGGTCGTCGGTTCTCACCCACTGATTCGGATCCGCGTTTCGGAAGTTCGTGAAGTAGCGATTGCTTTGGAAGCTGGCAAACCCCACTTCGGACCGCGTCGGGTGAAACCCAGACGCCGACGTGCCGTCACCAAACGCAAAAAATGGCTTCCATACGCGCGGCTCTGCCACACCGTCGTGCCAGATCGTGCCGTTGTCCTGAAGTCCCCCAATCAGGCGTTTCAGCGGATCCTTCGGGTCAATCGACACGTTGTAGAACTGCATCGTCTGCAACCCGCGGTTCATGAAGATCAGCCGGTTGGGCACACGCGCGAGCACCGTGGCACATTGCGGCGCGGTGGGAAACAGCGACGCACAGCGGCTGCTGATGTCCACGAACAGCCCGTCGGTGCGCACCACACCGCCGTCAGACCCGACAAACGCGATGTCCGGGTCTTCGGGATGGAACACCACCGATCGCACATCCACGTGGCTGTTCACGCGTGGATTCTGCGCATCACGGCCGTGCGCAGAAAAACTCATACCCGCGTTGGTCGATCGAATGGTGGCCTCCCCAAACGTCGGCAGTTGCACGCCCCCGAGAATCACGGTGTCGGGCTGCCCCTCGGGCACCGCAACGACGAGGTCGTAGAAACACTGCGACGAACAAATGGAACGGCTGGTGGAACCTGGTTGCGCGGTACTCGAAGACGTCAGCCCGATCCACGCCGACGTGTTGGCGCCGCCACTTGCCAAAGCGGATGCCGGCACCTCGGCGTTGTCGAGCCGATACAGGCCCTGCGGCGCCGTAGCCTGGGTCCCGTTGTAGACATAGATGCGCGTGCGACCGTCCTTGACCGTCAGGTCGAACATCGCCAAATCCTGGAACTGTTGAAGGCTGACGATGGCGTAGACCTGCTTGAAGGAGGCATCACCCGCCTCAAGGCTCGGCGCCGATCGGAAGATGCCGTTGTTCCAGGCCGAGGCGTACACGGCCTTCACGTTGCGCGGATCGAGTTTCACGTGGCGTACGCCGGTCATGGTGTCGCTGACGCCGACGCCCAGATGGGGATTCACAGGCAGGATGGGCGCGAGCGGCGGCACCCAGACCAATGACCAGGTGGTGCCGCCGTTGTCGGTCTTGTAGAGCCCCGGCCGCGGTTGCAGCGACCCGGTGATTTGACTCTGGCCACCGCGCACGGCCGTCATGCCGTACATCGCCGTGGCGGTGGCGACGTACATGGTCTGCGAGTTACCGGGCTCGATCACCACCGTGCTGATGCCGCGCGTGGCGGTGAAATCGATCGGCGACGGCGAAAGCACCGGGTCAATCACCCACGTGTTGACACGCACCCAGCGATCGCCGCCGTCGGTGGATCGATAAAGACCCGTGCCCGCCGCCGAGTTGTTGGGCTGATTGGTTTCGCCTGTGCCGACGAAGATCGTCTGGCCCGAGCGATCGTTCGGGTCGAGCGCCAGTGCGCCGATGCTGTTGGTGCCCAGGTCGCGCCCGATCCACCGCCATCCTGGGTCCGACGTATTCAGCGCATCGTCTGTCCGCCAGACGCCGCCGCCGGCCGTGCCCACCCAGAGGCGGCAGAGCCCGTCCTTCTGGCAGAGCGGAGAGATCGCCAGTGTTGACACACGGCCCGAGACGCTGTTGGCCAACCCGGAGGTCGGGGTCTGCAGGACGGTTTCGGGTCCGAGACTCGACCAGACAGGGCCGAGCGGATCGGGCGCTGTTCGATACGCCAGGCCGCGAAAGGCCCAGAAGCGTTGTGCCTGCGCCGCGCGAACCTCGGCGCTTCCCACCACTCCCGGATACGCCTGCTCGTGCTGGACGAGGTCGTAATAGCCAAGAGGAGAATACTCAGCCTGCGTACTCACCGGTTCCTGCGCCGCGCCCAGGCTGCCGGCCAGGATCATCACCAGAAGCGTCGCCAGTGTGCGCATGGGGGGATTGTAGTGAATATTGAACCCCGTCTGTAACTTCAACGTAGTGGAGGACGGCGAGGTCCCATGTTGTCCACGCTCCTGCAAGACGCGCGTTATGCTGTGCGCACGCTTCGCCAGCAACCCGGTTTCACGCTGGTCGCGACGATGTCCTTGGCGGTCGGCATCGGCCTGAACACCACTCTGTTCGCGGTCGTGGACAATCTGCTCTTTCGTCCGCTGCCGTTTGAACGGCCGGACACGCTGGTATCGGTCTATACGAGCGACGAACGCGGCAGCGACTTCGGCTCAACGTCGTATCCGGACCTCCAGGACCTGACGGGACCGACTGCGCCCTTCGAGCACCTGATCGGGCACGCGATGATGTTCGCCGCGGTGGGAATCAACGGCGACAATCGGTTGGCATTCGGCGAGGTGGTCACCGCCAACTATTTCTCTGCCCTTGGCGTGCGCCCCGTGGCCGGCCGGGGCTTCTCGCCCGAGGACGAAAAGAGCGAGGGCGGACACCTGGTCACGGTGATCAGCGAACGACTGTGGCGCAAGAGTTTCGCCAGTCGCAGCGACATCGTCGGCGCCACGTTCTTCATCAAGAACAAGCCGTACACCGTGATTGGCGTGGCGCCGGAAGCCTTCAATGGCATGATGCCCGGGCTTTCCGCGGAACTCTGGATTCCAGTGAGCATGGTGAACGACGTGGAGCCGGCCGGCCAAATCGATGTCGTGCCTTCGGCCACCGGCACCACGCGACTGCAGCAACGTGGCAACCGGTGGATGTTCGCCAAGGCGCGATTGCGTGAGGGCGTGAGCGCCGAGCAGGCGCAGGCCGCTGCGGTCCCCATCATGGCCGACCTCGCACACGCGTACCCCGTGAGCAATCGCGAACGTCAGCTCACCGTGGTGCCGGCCGGCAACGTGCGCTTTCATCCCGACGTGGACAAGAACCTGCGCCCCGTCAGTGCGCTGCTCATGGGTGCCGTGGGCCTGGTGCTGCTCATCGCCTGCGCCAACCTGGCCAACATGCTGCTGGCGCGAGGCGTCTCTCGCACACGAGAGATGGCGCTCAGGTCCGCACTCGGTGCCGGACGCGCCCAACTGGTGAGGCAAATGGTGGTGGAGAGTCTGCTGCTCTCAACCGCGGGCGGCGCACTCGGTCTGGTGCTCGCCATGTGGGCCACGTCACTTCTGGCGTCAGCCACCCTGCCCATCGAACTTCCCCTGTCGTTTGATCTCAAGATCGATTGGCGCCTTGCCGCGTTTGCGACGGCGGTGTCGGTGGCCACCGGTCTGGCGTTCGGCGTGTTGCCCGCCCTGCGAGCCTCGAGACCGAATCTCGTGTCCGGCCTCAAGGACGCGGCTCCAGAAGGATCGTCGGGCCGGCGGTTCGGATTGCGACAGGGTCTGGTAGTGGTGCAGGTGTCTGTCTCGGTGGTGCTCGTCGTGAGCGGGTTCCTGCTCGCCAGAAGTGTGCGAGCAGCCTTCGATATGAGTCCGGGGTTCAAGACCGGCGGTCTCGTGGCGGCCACCGTCAGCATGGACATGCTTGGCTACACCGACGGCCAAGCCACGCAATTTTTCGAACGGGCGCTGGCCAGCGCGCAGCGTTTGCCCGGCGTCGAGGCTGTCGCATTCAGCGAGCGGCTGCCCTTCTCGCCGAATCATCATCGGACATCGATCGTGGTGGACGGCCGGCCGGAACTGACACCGGCGAACGGTGCGTCGGTGGACACGACCCGGGTCTCCGCCAGCTATTTTGCGACGCTCGGTGTGCCTCTTGTGCAAGGGCGGACATTTGATACGCGCGACACGCCCGACTCGATCAGGGCTGCGGTTGTGACGGAAGCGCTGGCCACTCGTTTCTTTCCGAACGGCAACGCCCTCGGTGGCCGCCTGCGTCTGCGCGACCAGACGGGGCCGGTGGTGGAGATTGTCGGGATTGTCCGCGACTACGCGATTGGCACCGTTGGCGAGACGGCCAAGCCGATCATTCATTTCGCCTCATCACAACGCATTTCAACGGCCGGCAGTCTGCTGGTGCGCACGGCCGGCGATGGCCCCGCATTGGTGGCAGCCGTCGAACGGGACCTTCGTGCCGCCGAGCCGCGTCTTGTGTTTCTCGAACTCGGCACGGTCGATCGGATGCTGGCCACCTCCCTGCTTCCAATCAGTCTCGGCGCTTCGCTCTTTGGCGGATTGTCCGGACTCGCGATGATGCTGGCGGGCATCGGGCTGTATGGCGTGATTGCGTTCAACGTGGCCAGACGCACGCGCGAGATCGGCATCCGGATGGCGCTTGGCTCAACCCGCGGACAGGTGCTGCGGCAGGTGCTGCACGAAGCGCTGAGCCTGGTCATCGTCGGAACACTGGTGGGCGCCGCGCTCGCCGCCCTGAGCGCACAGGCTCTGGCGGGAGTGCTGGTCGGTGTCACGGCCTTCGACCCGGCCAGTTATCTCGCAGCCGCGGTCATGCTCATGGCCACCGCAACACTCGCGAGCGTGATCCCCGCACGCCGCGCAGCGTCGGTCGATCCGCTGATTGCACTGCGGTATTAGGGGGACGGGTCTGTTTTCCACAGAAACAGCAAAAAAGGGGACAGGTCTCGACTTCACTCGCACCGAGACCTGTCCCCTTTTTTGCTGTTTCTGTGGAAAACAGACCCGTCCCCCTACCCGATGCTGACCGCCATCATGGTCGCGTCGTCGAATGGTTCGCGGGTGCCGCGGAAGGCCGTCACCGACTGCTCGACCTGGTGCAGCACGCGGTCGGGGGTCACAGGGCCCTGGGTGGCGATCGAGACGAGCAGCGACTCGAGGCGCCCGTTGCCAAACATCTCGTCGGCCTCGTTCTCCGTTTCCACGCAGCCGTCGGTATAGAAGAACAGCAGGTCGCCAGACGCGAGACTGACCTCGCGTTGCTGGTAACCTCGGCCCGCCAGCAAGCCGATGGGAATGCCGGTGGCCGCCATCGTTTCGATGGGTTGATTGGGACGCAGCACGAACTGTGGGTTGTGGCCCGCGTTGACGTACAAAAGGCGGCGAGTGGCAGGGTCGAAGACGCCAAGGAACAGCGTCACATAAAGCCGGGTGGTGGCGGTGGTCGCCAGGTCTCGATCGATGGCCACCGCGATGTCTGCCAGGCTCTGGCCCAGGGCAAGACGTGTGCGCAGTGACGCCTGAATGTTGGCCATCAGGAGTGCCGCGCCCACGCCCTTGCCAGAAACGTCGCCAACGATCAGCGCTACCTGGCCGTTTTCAAGCGCGAAGTAGTTGAAGAAGTCGCCACCGACTTCGCGCGCCGGAATGGACACGCCCTGCACCTGTGTCAGCCCGAACAGCATCGGTTCGCGTGGCAACATGTCGTTCTGAATCTGGCGGCCGAGTTCGAGCTCGCGGTGCAGACGTTCCTGTTCGATGGCCGACTGCTGGTGCCGTTCCACGTCGGCGGCCATCTTGTTGAACGCCACCGCCAGATCACCAATTTCATCCTTCGAGCGAACTGGCACGCGGGCGCGATAGTCGCCGTGGGCGATACGGTCCACACCTGCTGTCAGCGCGGTCAGATTGCGTGTGAGTCGGCCTGACAGGGGCACGACCAGGACGATGGCAAGGCTGATGAGAAGCAGACCCAGACCGGCGTTGCGCCCAGCCGTCCGCCGCAGGGCGCCCAGTGAATCGCCTACCGGCCGCGCGATGCCGAAACGCAGGCCGGAGCCGCTGGGATCGGTTTGTGTAAAGACCACCCAGTCCGGCAGGACCGTTTTACCCAGAGGACCGTCAGGGCGCGCCACCGCGCCCAAGCCCTCAACCATCTTCCGATCCGCATCTGTTGCGGTGTAGACGCGGCCATCGGCGCCCACGGCAAACGCCACCTCGCCGCGCTCGCGACGTGTGGGTGAAAACACCGTGGCCAGCACATTCTCAAGATCGATGGTGGCGTTGACCTGGCTGACCACTTTGCCACCTTGGCTCAGCGTGACGTCCAGCCGGTTCCCGACGAGCTTGGACGCCCGCGTGACTGGCGCCGGCGCGGGCACGGGTGCACTGGGCGGCTTCGGGGGAGCCGGGGCAGAAACGGCCGCGACTGCAGGCGCGGGCTTCACTTTCGCCTCGTCGGCTTTCTTCTGCAGTTGCTCGGCGCTAAGCCTGATGCCTTCTGCAATGCCCTGCATGCGCTGACTGATGTCGCGGCCCAATTGCTGCCGCTGCTCGGTCGTCAGCTTCTCCATTCCGCCTTCAGGCACGTACTTGTTAAACATCTCGCGCGTGATCGCGCCCATGTCGATGACGATGCGTTCGGACGGTCCCGCAGGAGGCACCGGCGCGCCTGGGGCGATCTGGGGCGTCGCGGCCACTTGAGGAGACGCAGCGACCTTTGTCGTTTCACCAACCTTTGGCATATCCGTCACCACTGATGTGGATCCGATCGGCGGCGTCGGAATCGGTGGCGGCTGTCGCGCTGGGTCACCCTCTGGCCGCGGTGGGCGCGTCCGCTGCCCTGCCAGGGGCGGCCCGTCGGGATTGCCGCGTCCTGACGTGGCTTCGGCGAGCGGCTGCGTTCCGCTCCGCCCGGACCCTCCGCGGGTCGAATCACCACGACCGCCGCCCGGTGGACGTCCGATACCTCTGGCGCCGCGCAATTCGACGGACTTGAGTAGCATCGCCGCCGCGCCGAGCGCCTCGGCGGCCTGGGTCTCATTGGTGGCCTCGTCAATAATCGGCAACGCCGCAGGCGCCGCCGGCACTGGTGCCGCCACTTGCTGCGCGGCCTTCGGCCGTGAGGCCTGCACAGGAACGGGCTGCATGTCCATCAACTGCTCGACCCGTGTGGTGAGCTCGCCGGTGACGAGCTGCATACGCTCGGTCATCTCACCCGACAGCGCATCGGCTTCACTGGTGGCCAGGTCACGCAGTGCACGCACCTGGCTGGTGTACGAGTAGAACGTCACCGCGCCCAGAGGCACGACCGACAGGATCAGGAAAGCGACGATGAGCCGAGCGCGAAGTCTCATAATGAAAAAGTAGCGATAACGGGTGCGTGGTCGCTGGTGCCGAATTCACGCATGGACACGCAGTGCGTGGCGGCTCGGGACACGGTTGGTGTGGCCAGGATGTAGTCGATGCGCCACCCGATGTTCCGCTGACGCAGTCCGCGCCACGGAGCCCACCAGGTAAAGAGCTGATCGTTGTCGGGATCGAGCGCGCGGCCGACATCGGCCAGTCCGCCCCCGAGCACGCCAGAGAGCAGCGCCCGTTCTTCGGGACGAGTGCCGATCTGGTTCAGCTTGCGCTCTCTTGGATGCACGTCCCGCTCCTCCAGGGCGATATTCAAGTCGCCACAGAGGACTAGCGCCGTACCCGGGGTGACTGTTTCAGCCAGCCAGTCACGCAACGCCTGGGCGAACCGCATCTTGGCCTCAAAATCCTTACCGCCGTTGGGCACATAGACCGAGACGAACCGCAGCTCGCCAGGGTTGGCACCACTTCCAGGCAGCGGCGGGCAGACGACTCGTGCCTCCACAATCCGATGCTCGAAATCAAAGGCCGGATGGCTGAATTGCGGCGGCTCCGGCGCGAACGCGCGGCGTATCAGCAGCGCCACCCCCGAATACCCCCCACCGCCGTGCCAGTACGTCCAGTACTCGCCGGGTGACACCATCAACGCCGGCACCTGTTCCGGCGTGGCCTTGATCTCCTGCAGGCACACCACGTCGGGCTGCTCGGCGGTGAGCAGGTCCTGCAGCTGCGCCTGCCGCGCGCGAATGCCGTTGACGTTCCAAGTGGCGATTTTCATGACAATCCTAACAAACGGCCTCTGAGGTTAGACCTCAGAGGCCCTTCAAATCTTTCAACCCATTAACCAGGCGTGAAACGCCCTCTTCGGCAGTCGCCTCGTCCAGGGCGCCATACGACACGCGAATGCGGCAACCCTCCGACGCACCGAAGGCCGACCCCGGAATCACCGCCACCTTGTGCCTTCGGATCAGCTGCTCGGTCAGCGTGTGCGAATCGAGCGACGTGCGTACGTCGATGAAGTAATAAAACGCCCCGCGCGCCACAGGCACCTCACACGGCAGCCCCGGCGCCGACAGCGCCTCGGCCATCATCGTCCTCATTTGGTCGAGCCGCGCAACATGTCCGGCGCAATACGATCGACCCACACGGAGCGCCGCCACGGCCGCGTGCTGCGACACCAGAGGCGGACACACAAGCAACGTGTCCTGGATCTTGTTCACCGCTTCCCACAACGATTCGGGAA
The DNA here is from genome assembly GCA_046594875.1 of Vicinamibacterales bacterium. Taxonomy (GTDB): domain Bacteria; phylum Acidobacteriota; class Vicinamibacteria; order Vicinamibacterales; family SCN-69-37; genus SYFT01. Next base: position 3,337 of record JBKJQX010000239.1, on the reverse strand, counting down.
TCACCATATAGCCCATGCGCCAGCTCGCCATGCCATAGGCCTTCGAGAAGGAGAACAGCGAGATGGTATGCGGCGCCGCGCCGGGTATGGACCCGGCCGAGAAGTGCGGCGTCTCGTCATACGTGAAGTACTCGTAGACCTCGTCCGAGATGTGGAACACGCCGCGAGTGCGACACAGGTCGTTGACGGCGCGAATGGCACCTTGGGGATACACGGCGCCCGTAGGGTTGTTGGGCGACACGGTGACGATGGCTCGTGTCCTGGCGGTAATCGCGGCTTCGATGGCACCCAGATCGAGCTGGCACGCGTCGTCGGTGCGCACCGGCACCACGACCGCGCCGGCCATCTCAATCGCCATCTCATGGTTGAAGTAATACGGCACCTGCAGGATGACTTCGTCGCCAGGATCCGTCACCGCAAGAATGGCGTTCATGAAGGCCTGGTTGCCGCCGGCCGTCACCACGACGCGGCTTGCGCCCTCTACCGCGATGTCATTCTCGCGGCGGAGCTTCTCCTCCACGAGGGCAACCAGCGGGGCCTCACCCTCAACCGCGCCGTATCGATGGTCACTTGCGTGAACCGGAAACGCGTGCGCTGCGTTCACGGCCTCGTCAGGCGGGCCGTACGACACCACGCCCTGTCCAAGCGACACAGTTCCTGGTGTCTCTTCGATCCAGCGGCTGACGATGGGGATGATCGGCGACTGCACGGCCGCGAGGCGCCGTGACTGCGACAGAGCCTTCAACGTCATTGAGCGGGCGCCTGCCCCACCACGGCGATCCACTGGCCGTTGGGGCTCACGGTGAGGCGCGTGATGGTGCCCACGCCTTGCCGGCTCAGGTCCGCAATCTCCGTCCATCCGCTGGCGTCGGGGCGCCAGAGGAACAGTTTCGACTTCTGCCCCATGACGATGGAGCCCGCGGGGGTCCAGGCAAGGTCCTCACTGCCGTCGAGCGTTGGCGTCAGTGCCGTCACGGTACGCGTGACGGGATCGAGTTCCTTGATCTGCCAGGGCGCCCCCTGCGGCTTGTGGACGAAGCTCACCGTGCCCCGGCCTGGGCGCATCAGGAGCGACCGGCCGATGCTGCTTTCGATCACCTCAGAGGTGCCGCTTCGCATGTCGAGCAATTGCAGTGTGGCGGGCTGACGCTGCGCGCCAAGAATGAACGTAGCCAACTGCGTGGGCGACACCCACACGTGGTATCCGATCAGGCCCTGATGCGTCCACGCGAGGCCGGCATCCTCACCTTCCAGCGTGTAGCGCCACAGCCGCTGCGCTGATCCACGCACCGTGGTAAACGTCCGCCCGTCGGGTGTCAATGTCGGTGAGTTCTCGTTGTCGGAAGTGGCCGTGACCTGTACGATCTTCTTCAGCGCGATGTCGTAACGATACACGTCGCTCTGCGCGCCATCGCGGTTGGACGAGAACAAGATGCCGCTCGAGTCTGCCAGGAATTGCGGCTGATTGTCGTAGCCCGAGTTGTTCGTGATGTTCACGGCCCTGCCGACCGTAACCTTTGCACCACTTTCTGTGAACGGAGCCAGATAGATCTCCGTGGCCGGCGCCTGCGCCACCAGCACACTTGCCGCCACCATCGTCAGACCCGCCACGGCACCGTATCGATGCATCACTCCATCCTCCACGCATAGAGTGCCACAGCCGCAGCGACCGCGACGTTCAGGGAATCCGCCATCGACGCCATGGAGATACGCGCCTCGATGTCGGCCACTGCTCTGGCATCAGGCGTCAAGCCCTGCCCTTCGGAGCCCAGCAGCAGCACGACGGGCCGATCGCCCGCGAGCGCCCTGGCCTCTGGCAGAATGTCTCGCCCGCCTGGCGTCAGGGCCACCACCACCCGCCCCAGCTCTTTGAGCCGTCGCAGCGCATCCGGCCACGCCGACGCGGTGGCCATCGGCAGGGTGAACACCGATCCCATCGAAGTACGCACGGCCTTGCGATAGAACGGATCGGCGCACTCGGGACCGAGGAGCAATCCGGCGCCACCGAGCGCGGCCGCGGTCCGGATGATGCTGCCGACGTTATCGGGGTCGCGGACGCGCTCGAGCGCGAGGATGGGACCGTCTGCTGCGAGTGCCAGCTCGTCCGCCATGACCGGGCGCCCACCCAGCGCGACACATCCCTGGTGCAGGCGAAATCCGGTGATCGCATCGAGCTCCGCCTGCGTGCGCACGAAGACCGCCGGACGCCGGCCTGGTTCCACGCGGTCAATGGCATCAGCTATGGCCACCTGCGCCGTCGGCGTGACCATCAGCGCGACGGTCGTGAAACTGGAGGACTGAATCAGCCGTGTCGCGACGTGACGGCCTTCAGCGACGAATAGCCCGTTTGCGCGCAGCCACGCGTGATCGCGGATGTGCTCAAACGCCGCTTCAGGCAACGGACCGATCACGCACGTGTCACCTGACGATGGCTGCGGTGCGCGTCGAGTACGGAGAGGCCGAGGGGTTTGCTCAGATAGACCTTCGCGTCGAGCACGTCCGGAGCCACTTCGAGCTTGATGACGTTGAACTGGAGCATGTCGAGCGTCGCCCGCATGTCGAAGTAGCGGTTCTTGGTTTTCACCACCGCTTCATCGAATCCTCGGCTGACAGCCCACACTTCCTGTTCCTCGGTCAGCGCCCGGAAGTGCCCTTGGCCGCGCCAGTCGCGGCGCGTTGCGCCCAGCCACGTATAGAGAATGCGCCGGCCCGAGAAGATGACCGCACCCCTGAGGCGCTCCACCAGATCCGCCAGCACGGGGTCGGTTTCGTGTTCGCGCAGTTCGTGCGACACCTTGTAGGACACCGGCACGACGGTACCCGGATCGTCAGGCAGCGGCGCTTCGGCCATGAGGATCTGATATTCGCGGTCCTCAAGTCGGTTGATGATCTCTGTTGCGCTCTTCCGCTTCGGGAACTCGTTGAAGAATTCCTCGATGTACGCAATCTCAAGCGCGCCTTGCTGAAGCGGGTACTCGCGAAGGTGATAATGCACGCGGGCCTATTATAGCGGCCCGCGATGATCACGACAGATCACGACGGATCACAGGAGGCACGGAGGCACGGAGAACTTCTTTCGGAAGACCCGATGCCTGGCGCGCTGTCCTTCCCGAGCAAGGACCTCGTTCAGTCCTCCATGCCTCGTGTAACCCCCTTGGCTACGCTCACTCGCTCCGCAGTGAGGCGACGAGTGGCAGGCGGCGCACGGCGCGTGTGGCGAGGAGCGACGCGAGCACTCCCGACACGGCCACGGCCGCGAGCCAGATCATCGACAGCGCCGGTGGGCGGCCACCGCGGGCCATCAGGACGGGGGCGATCGACAGCAGTGCGGCGGCGA
>JBKJQX010000238.1:0-17550 GCA_046594875.1 Vicinamibacterales bacterium | reverse complement strand
TCGACTGGGTTTCTCGCCAGTCCTCCAGGCATCCCCGTGGGTGAAGGTGAAGTCGTCAGCGATGGCGCGATCCAGAAACGCGACATCACCTCGCGCCGTCGCCGCTTCAGTCTCACGCTCGAATGAGCTTGATCCGATCGCGTGGACACTTTCTGAAAGGCAGATACGATGTCCACAATGGCAGATACCCCCACGCGGCGTCCGCGCCGACAATTCACAGATGAGTACAAGGCCGACGCCGTCCGGTTAGTCCTCGCGGACGGCCGGTCGGTCGGCGCAGTGGCGCGTGACCTAGATCTGACCGGGTCGGCGCTCCGGCTCTGGGTCGAGCAGGCGCGCGCCAACCGGACCAAGGGCAAGAGCGGCCTGACCCTCGCCGAGCGCGAGGAGTTGGCGCGGCTCCGCAAGGAGAATCGGCAGCTCCGGCAGGACCGCGACGTCCTCGTAAAAGCCTCGGCCTTCTTCGTGAAGCACCACGCGTGAAGTTCGCGTGGATCGCGGCGGAGAAGGCCCACTTTCCCATCGTGACGTTGTGCCGCAATCTGGGCGTCCGGCCGAGCGGCTACTATGCGTGGCGGGCACGACCCGAGTCGTCGCATGCGCGCGAGGATCGTCGGCTCAAAGTCCTCGTGCACAAGTCGTTCGTCGAGAGTCGGCGCAATTACGGCAGCCCCCGGGTGCACGACGACCTGATCGAGTGGCGGGAGCGCGTGAGCCGTAAGCGCATCGTGCGGCTCATGCAGGAGGACGGGCTCAAAGCGCGCGTCCGCCGGCGATATAAGCACACGACGCTGAGTGATCACGACCAGCCCATCGCGGCCAATGTGCTCGCCCAGGCGTTCACGGCCGCCGCTCCGAATCAGCGATGGGTCGGCGACACCACCGAGTTCGTGATCGGCACCAGCAGCAAGATCTACCTCGCCGCGATTGTGGACCTGTTCTCGCGCTACGTGGTGGGATGGGCGGTGAGCCCCTCCAACGACCGTCACTTGACCATCAGAGCCTTGGACATGGCGCTCAAACGACGGAGCCCAGGGACGGGCCTGCTGCATCACTCGGATCAAGGCTCGCCATACGCCAGCGACGACTATCGCGACCGCCTGGCGGCTCGTGGGGTGATCTGCAGCATGAGCCGCCGGGGCAATTGTTACGACAATGCCGTCATGGAGAGCTTCTTCTCGACGGTCAAGAGTGAGCTGGCGGATCAGTTTGCCAGCTTCGGCGACGCCAAGATGGAGTTGTTCGATTACATCGAAGTGTTCTATAACCAACGGCGACGACATTCGACGGTCGGCCGGATAAGTCCGGCCGCCTTCGAAAAGCGGTACGCGGAGATGACTCAGGTAGCGTAGTTAAACCGTCCACGCGAACGGATCAAGCTCACGTGCGGTCAAAAAATCGATCGAGTCTGGCCGCCGCCGTACGACCCTTCCTATCTCTCAAGGAGACTCCGAATGCTAACTATCGGTCGCTTGTTATCTATTGTGACGACGCTAGCGTTCGTCGCGACGACGACCATTCACGCGCAGTCGAGTGGTATGGTACGAATCGAGTCCGCTGGCCGTCCTTGCGCCGGAGCCGGACCAAGAGATTCTTCACCCCGACCTCAAGGAGCTGTCATCGCCGAGTGTTTTCTGCAGGACAAGGGTGTTCGCGACTCTGAGGGCCTGATCGTAAGCGGAATCGGCCTGTATGCGTGGCGCGACGGAACTGTGACGCGAGTTAGAGTTTACACGTTGGTGCCAGCGCTAGGCGCCCCGAACAGATGGCTCAACGAAATGGGGGATGATCCGAAGCTGAAGCGCCCTAAGTTCCTCGCGGACTACACGCTTGCTGTGGGTGAATCGAAGTCCATAGCAGAAATGAAGTCCCTAGGCGTCGAGCCATTGACTCTGCGATTCTCAATCATGCCGCGCATTTGACCCCGGGGCGTCGCCAATGAACTGCCGCGTGAGGGTGAGGCCTGCTCTGATGGCGGGCTCACGTGTTTCAGGCGAAAAAGCGCTCATGCCATTGGGTTGTGTCCCTGGTACATCGGAACGAACTCGCGCTTTCTTATCTGCCATCGGAGTTTGCTGTAACTCGATGCGCTTCATCGCTGCGCTGAAAGCGTGGCGGAGCACTGGACCACGCGCTGATCATTGAAGTCGGCGCAGCCTCGCGAAGTAGATTGAAACCTGTGAGGCCTCTGCTGTCGTGTCGGGCAATGCGAAGGAATCTTGAGGTGTGATACGCCAATAGCAGGGGGGCCGTGCCGCCGTTGTTGTGACGGCCGTGAAGACGTGTGGCCCGCCGGATTCGATGCGTCATCGGTCGGACAGACCTACTACCGCGACGACGAAACGGCCTGACTGCTCGTTCGGCATGGGCTCCAAAGCAAGTAGCCACGCAACCCGGTGGTGGGTCAGTTTTGATTCTGGGACTGCATAGCGATTCGGTATTTGGCCCAGAACAGTCCTTCTCCAGGGCACCGCCGTCTGTCTAGGAGTAGGATTTTCCTCGAGGTACCCAGAATGAAGCTAATGAAACCAGTTCTTTGGACAGGGTTAGGCGTGATCATTGGCGTGACTGCGGTTGTCTCGACAAGCCGCGTCCGAGCGCAGCAGACTCCCGCGGCCGAAAGGATAGAAATCAGGCCAGCCGATGGGGATAACACTTCCTTTGGTGTGTTTTTCGTGAAGGACAACAAGTCGGGCGGCTGCTGGGTCGCCACTAAGGAAAGTGGCGTCATAAACACCATCGCCGTTGCCCCGCCGAGGGCCTGCGATTATTAGGCCATCAGCGCGATACCTTTTCCACGCTCCAGAACGTGCCGTGCGACTCCCGCTTCCAGCGCCGGAGTAACCAGACCGCCGTGCGGATCCACTGGTGAATTGTGTTATCGCACGCCGAGCTGGGACGTCGGCTTGCTCTCGCTCGTCACTTGCTCAACGTAATGCTTGACCAAGCGAACGACATTGTCACCGCCGGCCGAAAACCTGACAGGTAGCGCCTGCCACATGTCCGGACGCTGCACGCGAATGATCACGAGCTGGCACTGGCGGATGAGCCAGATCAATAGGGCGCAGGCCGCCACCCCGTCCCCAAAGATCTCGCCCCGCTCCGAAAGCCCTTCGTGGAGGTGAGGACCATCAAGGCGTGCCCGTACCGCGTCATGAGCTGAAAGAACATCAGCGCGCGGGTTCGACTGATCGGCAGGTAGCGGATCTCGGCCACCACGAGGACGGTCGGGTGGGTGAGGACCTTGAGCCGCGCCTGTAGGCGTCCGGCCTGGGCTACTTCGGGCGACCTGATGAGATTCTCAGTGTGCCGTAGTCGACCCGTCGCCCGCTCTGCGCAGCCGCGATGGCGACGTGGGTCTTGCAGACTCCCAGCAGCCGAGGAAGGTAACACTCTTCCGCCGTTCGACGCGCAATGACCGTCCATCTGGCCGACCGATGCGGGGTCGTCCAACCTCGTAGTGGGGTCACGGCGTCACGAACCCTAGCAGCCCTTTCGTGAATCTTGCCCAGTGATGCCGCGTTGGATTCGGCACCCAAATTGCCTTGTATCACTGCGGAGGTTTAAATCATGTTGTTGAAGGTGATCATCGGCTTGGCCGCTTCGGTCGCGATCGGCTACTCCGCAGCTCCGCTCGTCTCATCAGAGAGTATTGAAGGCATCTGCTGTGCGGACGACGGACATTGTGCGCTAGACCAATACTGTGAGTTCAGAGTGGGAGACGACTGCTCGGCTGGGCGAAAGGGGTATTGCGTTCCCATCCCTGAGTAGCATCGACCGTGGGCATCACGGTCGACGACGACCGTCATCCGCAAGGTGTCGCCGAGATGCCGAAAGGCCGCTTTATGCAGTTCGGCCAGGGCGTTCGCGTTCGAGGGCCAAACCGAGAACGCATCGCTATGCGCGAACGGCCCTCAGCACAAACAGCTGCGTGCGCCGATGCTCACCGTCCGGATGCCACACCATCGGGCGGCGAATCGGGGTGGCCATTCCTCGGGACGGGGAGCCTCCACCCCAAGAAGGAGGACACGATGGAGATGACACCTTAACTGACGCGAAAAGCACTTGGCACGGGGGTTGCTCAACATAGGAGCACGAGATATCCGCCAGACGCTTTGGTCTGGTTGTGAGTGTGAGCCACCATGTTTCAGCCTCGAGGGACGACCCTGCAGTTTTGCTGGTCGGGGAGTGTGCAGTGAGTGCCAGAGCCACAGTCCGGGAAGACGTGGTGCGCTCCGTGGCCGCATATTTGGTCGCGGGCTTCTCGGTCTCGGACATCGTGAGTCGCCCCGAACTCGTTTCGGCAACGGCAGCGGAAGTTGAGGCGGTCGCGTCGCCGCTTGCGATGAGTCCGTTGCTGGATATCGCACGTCAGCTCAGAACAAGGCTGGAGGCCCGGCATTGGCTCATGGGAGCCCGCGCCGAAATGGCACAACTCGGCGCGGGTGCGGTTCTCGCCGAGCGGACGGGCATCAGCCGACCGGAGTTTTTGAGGGACTTCTATGCCGAGAATCGCCCGATCCTCCTTAGGGGCGCCGCGGCACACTGGCCGGCGATCGAAAAGTGGGGACGAGCGTATTTTACTTCGGTCCTCGGGGATCTGCCTGTTGAGGTGATGTCTGGTAGAGGTGGAGCGGCAGTCCAGGAGTTGAACACTGCCAATCGGCTTAAGGCGATCACGCCGATGTCGGCCTTTGTTGACAAGGTCTACACGGCAGGCCCCTCAAATGACTATTACATGGTGTCTCGCAATCACTTCTTCGCCCGGAGCGAGACTCGCTGTTTATTGTCCGATATTTCACCGTTGCAGATCTTCGCCACGCTCCCTGCTCCGGAGAACATCAGGATGTGGTTCGGCCCGCAAGGAACGGTCACTCCCCTCCACTACGACGACAAGAACAATGTCATTGTGCAGGTGCTCGGGCGCAAGACGGTCTGTTTGTATTCGCCAGACGACTCCGAGTTCATGTGTCAAAAAAATCACTGGTACGCAGCCATGGATCCTCGGGACTACCTCGTTGAGGTACCCACCAAGCGGCCGGCGCCTCGCTGCCACGAGTTTCAGCTCAACCCTGGCGACGCCCTTTTTATCCCAGTTGGCTGGTGGCACGCTCTCACATCCCTCGACGTCAGCGTGACGTTGGCATTTGTCGAATTTGGAGTAAACAATGAGTATCCGTTCAGATAGTGCATCCTCCCTACGCGCCCTCTACTGGTTAAGCCTAGCCATCGGTCTTTTCACTTTTGCCACGGTGGGCTCAGCCCGGGATGGTCTGGGCGAGACCCGCCAGTCGAGTCGTCCGCGAGCCGACTCAAGCCAATGTAAGGACGAGACCGGAATGGCCTTCTCTCAAGGGGCGCTCCGCAAGGTTAACGACCAGGTGCAACGCTGTGACCTCGGCAATAGATGGGCTCTAGCGCCGGGCTTTGGCGCACCCATAAACCGGACGGGGGCACCAAAGAAGGAGTGCTTAGGAAAACACGGGGAAAAGTACGACTCAGGCCTCTACCGCGCTGTTACCAAGGGTTTCGAGAACTGCGAAAACGGGCGCTGGCTCTCGGTTAAGTGACCGGCCCCGGCTAAAGCACATGTGAGGATGCGTTTTCATGGGTCAAGTCTTGAGGCAGTTCGCGCTCTCCTGGCGCAGAGCCAGAACGAATTTATCCTGGTGGGCCGCAGTCGTGCTTATGGCTTCCGCCGCAGCGGCAACCATAACTATCGGGCTTGCCTATCGGACACTCGTACTCAAGCCGCTGCCGGGTACTAGGGCAACTGAGGTGGTCGGGCTCGGAGGCCTGGCCCATGGCGGCGGCATGACGAATCCTGTTGAATGGTGGGGCAGAGCGCCGAGCATTGATTTCATTTCCCTCTACCGCGTCGGTGATGCGCAACTGGCATGCTCCGGATTCGTCAAATGGATTCGCATCGCAGAGGTTTCCAGCGGATTCTTCGATATCTTCGATGGCGTCATCACGGGAGGCCGTCGGCTTCAGGCCGAAGACGAAACGGGAGACCCGGGTGTGATCGTGGTCAGTCAGGACTTGTTCCGACAGCTTCCGGCTGCCGCGCGCCAGACTGAGTGCCAAATTGGACAACACCGTTTGTCCGTGGTGGGCACCGCAACCTCCACTTTGAAGTTTCCCTCCGGCGCCCAGGCGTGGATTCCTCGGGCAGACTCCGAAGTTGCGAGGCCAGTGTTGGTTGAAGGCGGCCCCGGACTTGCACCGATGCGGGCCAGGACCGGCTGGATTGCGATGCCGAAGCCAGGGACCAGTCTCGCCCGGATCAAGGTCGAAATGCTCCAGCTCCTGGGGGCCGCAAATTCCACGCTGACTCCCAAGACTGGGGTGCGCTACGGAGACATGGTTTCTGTAGCTGCTCTCGGGGCAGGGTTAACGGCCGCTGTACGTCCGGGAGTGTTGGTCTTGTTCATCTCCACTCTGGTGACTCTTGTACTCTGCCTCGGGTACGTTGTGATTCATCTGATGGCCTCGCTTCAGGCACGCGAAAAAGACTTCGCAATTCACGCCTGCTTGGGTGCTCCCAATCGCCATCGCCGCCACGTTGTTGCAGCGGAGGCATCGCTGTTGGCTGTGGCGATAGCAATTGGCACTTTGACGGCCAGCGCGTTGCTTTTGCGAGTGGCGGAGGACTATCTCGCTGGGTTTCGGACCTTTGTCGCTCTGAGCCCGGGAGCCATGCCGGCCCTCTTCGGAGCCACAGCGATCGTCGTGCTGCTTGTTGGCGCCGCGTCTGCCTTCGCCGGCCTTCTGTCGAGTCGGCGGGTTTCGCTCTTCGGGCCCACTGGGAGCTCTCTTGTCCCGATTTCTGATGGTCGGTCCGCCCGGGTGACGCGAAGAGTCTTTCTTGGCCTTGCTTCCGGGGTGGCCACGGTGCTCCTCGGTGGGACGGTGGTGGCACACTCGGCTCTCAGGCAACTCCTAAATACCGACCTTGGGTTCGCTCCTGACGGCATTGCTTCAATCCGCCTCGCGATCCAGCGCTCAACAATCGATGGACTGCAATACGCACGCCGGCGTTCGGAAATTGCCGAACTGGCACGGTCCGCCGGCTTGACGCGAGTGAGCTTTGCGAGTGGTCTGCCGGTCAAGGCCGAGGAACGAGGCTTTGTTCCCGTGATTGCTGCCGATCAGAAGATCATGGCTTCGATCTCCCAAGTGGATACGGACTTCTTTCAAGTGCTCGGAGTCCCTGTCAGCGGTCCTGGTTTCTCTGATTCGGAGGATGAAGTCATCTTGAATTCGTCCGCCGCTCAGAGGTTACTCGGATCACAGGCTTTGGGACAGTCGGTTCGGTTCGATGGTAACCCCCGGTCTATGAGAATTGCTGGGATCGTTCCTGATCTGCGGACGGTCGATCAAGGGACTGCGCCGGTACTGCAGGTGTACCGGCGTCACGTTGAGATCGATGGCACTGAGATGCCGAATGGCACTGTTCAGGTTCAACTCCTCGGCGCGTGTAGCGAGAACTGCAGACGCGCGCTCGACAGCCTTGTGCTGTCCCTTGCACCGGCAACTGGTGTGTCTGTCCTTCGGGCGGAAACGCTGGACGAGGCCGTCTACGCGGCGCGCGGGAACGCTGTGGCTGTGGCCAACCTCTGGAGTCTCTACGGTCTCCTTGCGGCAGGGGCGTCAGTCCTCGCCATGATGTCAATGGCCCGTCAGAATGCTCATCGTGCGCGGCGAGAAGTGGGATTGCGCGTGGCGCTCGGCGCCACGCCCTGGCACACTTTGGTCCGAGTGGGCCGCGATCCGCTGCTCTCTGGAACCATAGGGGCCTTTCTAGGAGTCGTCGGAACGTCTCTGTTGATGCGTTCCTTTGCTTCGGCGGTCGGGCCAATCGCGCTGCCGTCACCGATTGACCTTGCGCTCGCCGCCTCAGTTCTGATCGTCGTTGCCGTGGTTGCCACCGTTGCGAGCACGTTGAAGACGCTGGTCGCGTCGCCAAGCGATTTGTTGCGAGACAACCACTCTGAGTAGCGACGAGGCATTCCATGGGCGGCCACCGAGATTCGGGCCCCCTGCTAGAGGAATTGGGCTGATCTCCGGGGCGCGCGCCCGGCTCCAGCTTACCAAGTAGGCCAGATGGTGTAAGGAACGAGCCGACTCCGATTGGAGTCGGCTCGCTTAGCCCCACCCCGTCCTTCGGGCTAGGCCGACACCCTCGCCTACGCGCAGCCCGAGGTGGTGCCGCCCTTCGACACGCTCAGGACGGCACTGCCTCAGGCACAACCAGAGGTGGTGCCGCAGTTCGCGCACTTGTAGCATGCGCCTGAGCGGACCATGATCGAGCCGCAGGTGGTGCAGGGCGGCGCGTCTTCCTGATTCTGCATGGACGAGAACTTCGAGGCGAGCGATTTCGCCTGGGCTGAAGCCCCGGCGCTCCGTGCGGCCGCCGGCGCTGCCGCCAACGCCGCCACATCCAGTGTCAGCTGTTCAGGCGTGGTGACCACTTCGGCCACGTTGACGCCTGCGCGGTACTGCGCCTCGGGCGACAGGAACTTCGCGGCCATCCACCGGAAGATGTAGTCCACGATGGACTTCGCGAAGCGCACGTCCGGATTCTTGGTCATACCGGCCGGTTCGAAGCGCACGTGGCTGAATTTATCCACCAGGTCCTGCAACGGCACGCCGTACTGCAGCGCGTAGCTGATGGCCTGCGCGAACGCGTCGGCAAAGCCGGAGATGGTCGAGCCCTCCTTCGCCATCGTCAGGAACAACTCGCCCGGCATGCCATCTTCGTAGAGGCCAACGGTGATGTACCCCTCGTGTCCGGCGATATCGAACTTGTGCGTGATCGAATTCCGCTCGTCGGGCAGCTTGTGGCGGGCCGGCATCGGCGCGGCCTCGGTCGCCTGTTCGAGCACCCCGGCGCGCAGCACGGCCGCCTTCGACGTGTTGAGCGGTTGCGTGCGCTTGCTACCATCGCGATAAATGGACACGGCCTTCGCGCCGATGCGCCACGAATCGATGTAGGCCTGTTCAATGTCTTCGACCGTAGCCGCCTTTGGCACATTGACCGTCTTGCTGATGGCGCCCGAGATGAACGGTTGCACGGCGCCCATCATCTTGATGTGGCCCATGTAGTGGATCGACCGCGTGCCCTTCATGGCCTTGAAGGCGCAGTCGAACACGGCCACGTCCTTGTCCTTGAGGTGCGGCGCGCCTTCAATCGTTTCCTGTTCGTCGATGTAGGCCAGGATGTCGGCCACCTGCGGCTGCGAGTAGCCCAGGTTCTTGAGCGCCATCGGCACGGTGCCGTTGACAATCTTCATCATGCCGCCGCCGACCAGTTTCTTGTACTTGACCAGCGCGATATCCGGTTCCACGCCCGTCGTGTCGCAGTCCATCATGAACCCGATGGTGCCGGTCGGCGCCAGCACGGTGGCCTGCGCATTGCGATAGCCGTGCGCCTCACCCAGTTCGACGCACTCCTCCCAGATTTCCTTCGCGCGATTCATCAGCGGCTTCGGGACGTGGGTCTTGTCGATGTCCTTGATGGCCGCCCGGTGCTTGCGCATCACGCGCAGCATCGGCTCGCGGTTTTTCTCGTAGCCGGGGAACGCACCGCCGTGATCACGCGCCACGCGCGCGCTCTGGGCGAACGCCGCGCCGTGCATGATGGCGGTAATCGCCGCGGAGTAGTCGCGGCCCGCGTCGCTGTCGTACGGCAGGCCGCGCGACATGAGCAGCGCGCCAAGGTTCGCGTACCCCAGACCGAGTGGACGATACGCGTGGCTGTTCCGCGCAATGTTCGGCGTCGGGTAGCTCGAGTTATCGACCAGAATCTCCTGCGCCGTAATAAACGTGCGGCACGCCGCTTCGAACGCGGTGAAATCAAATTCACCGTCGGCATCAATGAACTTCATCAGGTTGATCGACGCCAGGTTGCACGCCGAGTCGTCCAGGAACATGTACTCGGAACATGGATTGCTCGCGTTGATGCGCGACGTGTTCGGGCACGTGTGCCAGTCGTTGACCGTGGTGTCGAACTGCATGCCGGGGTCGCCGCACACCCAGGTGCCTTCGGCAATCTGCCGCATGAGGTCACGCGCTTTGTAGGTGTCCACCACGTCGCCGGTCGTCACGCTCCGCGTCTGCCATTCGCCATCGTCGAGCACCGCGCGCATGAACTCATCGGTGACGCGCACGGAATTATTCGAGTTCTGGAAAAACACCGACCCATAGGCCACGCCCGTGAACGAGCCGTCGTAGCCGGCATCGATCAGCGCCCACGCCTTCTTCTCTTCCTCAACCTTGCAGTTGATGAACTCGACGATGTCGGGGTGCTCGGCGTTGAGGATGACCATCTTGGCCGCGCGGCGCGTTTTGCCGCCCGACTTGATGACGCCGGCAAACGCATCGAACCCCTTCATGAACGACACCGGACCCGACGCCGTGCCGCCGCCGGCCAGCACTTCCTTCGAGGAACGGATCGCCGAGAGGTTGGACCCGGTGCCCGACCCGAACTTGAAGAGCATGCCTTCGGTCTTGGCCAATCCGAGGATCGACTCCATCGTGTCCTGCACGGCGTTGATGAAACACGCCGAGCACTGGGGAGCCTTCTCAAAGCCGCAGTTGAACCAGACGGGGCTGTTGAACGAGCCCTTCTGATACACCAGGAGGTGCTTGAGGTCATCGCTGAACGCCTGGAGATCGTCTTCCGACGCGAAGTACCCCTGCTCGCGCGCCCATCGTGTGATGGTGTCGACCACACGGCCCACGAGCTGCTTCACTGAACGTTCACGATCGGCTGCGCCGAGCTGGCCACGGAAATATTTCGACACCACGATGTTGGTGGCCTGCTGCGACCAGGCTTTCGGAAACTCGACGTCACGCTGCTCAAACACCAGCTCGCCGCGTTCATTGGCGATCAGGGCCGCGCGCAACTCCCACTCGATTTCGTCAAACGGATCGACGCCGTCGGTACTGAAATAGCGCTCAAACTCAAGCCCCTCTATTGACGCGCCCCGTTCGAATGTCCGCGTCGCTTCCCCCGTCGTGGCTGTTGTGTTCTGCGCTGTTTGCATCGATGTGACCTTTATCTTTCGTACATGGCCCCGCATCCGCCACGGACACGGTTCTTGTTTTTCCCACCAAACGAACCCTCTACAGCCGGCGTCGGCAACAGGAGCCCTCCTCCTGATGAAGCGAGGAGGCAGAAGTCACGATCGAGACGCTGGGAAGCCTCGATTCGGCTGTTGCAATGCCGGGTCACGAATATGCGCCCCACACGTAACGAAGTCAAGACAGAAACCCACGACATATGGTGGATGTATCGGTTCAAGCACGCCACATCTTGAGATACCCGCACAAGTACAGGCGTTTTTTCACCTGCCCTATTTTTTGCCTCGAGGTGGAGACTGGCGGCGAACCTCATTCAAGACGCCAAAAGGCGAATATAACACGAAAATCTAGGCGGCGAACGGCACAAGATCGACCTGATACAGTGAGCCGGATGGACGAATCCTTCAGCGCGGCCCCTGCGTCGCCGGTCCTCGACGCAGCACCCGTCGCCACGCTGGGCAGTCCTCCGGCCACTGTGTTTGCTGCGCTGCAGGCCATCGCGGTCTGCGGCATCCCCACGCAGGTCCTTGTGGCCACGGCGCTCATCCTCGGCACCGGCATGGCGCCCCTGACGCCGGACGGTTTATCCCTGGAATTCGTCGCTACAGTCAGTTTCCTCGATACCGCGCTCGTGGCGATTCTTATCCGCGTCTTCCTCATGGCCAGCGGTGAGCACTCACGCGACGTCTATCTCGGGCATCGGTCGCCGATCGGGGAGATCTGGCGCGGGCTCGCGCTGGTGCCTGTGGCGTTCCTGTTGGTGGTCGGTCTGGTTTCAGCGCTGCGCGCGATGGCCCCCTGGCTGCACAACGTGAAGGTGAGTCCGCTCGAAGCCTTCATGGGCAATCCGCTCGACGCGGCGATCTTCGCGGTCGTCGTGATCCTGGCCGGTGGCGTGCGCGAAGA
Source organism: Vicinamibacterales bacterium (assembly GCA_046594875.1). Classification (GTDB taxonomy): domain Bacteria; phylum Acidobacteriota; class Vicinamibacteria; order Vicinamibacterales; family SCN-69-37; genus SYFT01. The sequence goes on along the minus strand of JBKJQX010000238.1, from coordinate 5,556 downwards.
ACTGCAGCGCGGGTTCATCCTGCATCGCTTCGGCCAGCGGCTGGGTGGCATGTGGGTGGGCAACCTGGTGTTTGGAGTCGCGTTCGGCCTGCTGCACTTCGACCAGGGCTGGGACATCGCCCTCGTCATCGGCCTGCTCGGTCTCGCCTGGGGCGCGGCCTACATCAGGCGCCGCTCCATTGTCATGTCTATCGCGAACCACGCCGGGTTCAACGCCGTGCAGGTGCTTCAGCAGGTGCTCGCGGCTTCTCTGGGCCTGGGCAAGTGATTGGGAACGAGCCGTGACGGCGGTGCTGACCAAACGCCTGTTCGCGCTCGCGCTGCTGGCCCTGCTCACGCTGCCGGCCGTCACGACGCGCATCTACGCGTCGGACGAAGTGGAGTACTTCGCGTTCCTGCGTTCACTGGCGTTCGATCACGACCTGAGCTTCCAGAACGAGTATGAGTACTTCCATGAAGCCGGCGCTGGGGGCCCGGGCTTCCATGAGACGTTCCTGGCTGATCGCTTCACACAGGCGGGACGCCGCCTCAACTTCGCGACGATAGGGCCGGCGTTGCTCTGGGCGCCCTTCTACGGACTTGGCCACCTGGCCGCCATCGCGACGGGCGCGCCGAGAGACGGCTACAGCCAGCCCTACATCACGGCCGTGGCGTATGGGTCTGCGGTGTACGGTTGGCTCGCCATTTTTCTTTCGGCCACCATCGCACAGCAGTGGTTCGGACGCGGACTGGGCGCGGCCCTGGCCGTGCTCGTGGGCACACCGTTGCTCTTCTACATGTACATCGCGCCGCCGTTCTCCCACGCGTGCGCCACGTTTGCCGTGACACTGTCGCTCTGGACATGGCTGCGGGTGCGCGAGACGTGGTCCGTGCGCGGCGTGGTGCTGCTTGGGCTCACCGTGGGACTGATGGCCAACATGCGCGACCAAGCCGGCCTCTTCGCCATCGGCCCCGCGCTGGATTTCGCGCGCTGGGCGCTCAAGCGGGACGACTGGCTCCGCGTGCTGCGCCTTGCACTCGCCGGCACGGCCGCGGTCATCACGGGGTACGCGCCGCAGTTGCTCGCGTCGCGTGCGGTGAATGGACACTTTGGCCCCCACGAGTCGATCGGCAACAAGATGTCGTGGTCGTCACCGCATGCGTTGGGCGTCCTGTTCGATCTGGAGCATGGCTGGCTGCTGTGGACGCCCCTGGCGGTCCTCTCACTCGTCGGCCTCGTGGCCCTCGCGGCCGGACGCGTGCGCACCTCCAGCTCCACCGTAAACAACGACGGGCGTTGGCTGGGCCTCTGCCTGCTCGCCATCGCCGCGCTCCAGATCTACATCAACGGTGCGGTGGAATCGTGGTCGGTGGCCGGCTCGTTCGGCCACCGCCGTTTCGTCGAGCTGACACCCCTGCTCGTCATTGGCCTGGCGTGCCTGTGGAGCCTTCCCGCCGCCAATCCCTCTCATCGTCGCCCGCGACGGGTCCTGTGGGGAGTGGCTGCACTCTGTGTGTGGTGGAACCTCGGGCTGTTGATGCAATTTGGCACGCATCGAATGGACCGCATGGGCCTGAGTCTGAGAGACAATGCGTGGCAGACGTTTGTCGAGTTGCCTCGTGACGCGCCGTCGCTCGCCTGGCGGTACTTCACCGACCGCAACTCGTTTTATCGCCAACCACGCCAGTGAACATTCTTTCGTTTGCCGACACCCGCTTCCCCATCGAACGCGCCAATGGCGTCCAGACGATGGCGACGTGCAGGGCGATGGCAGCGCGGGGCCATCAGGTCACGCTGCTGGTGCGGCCGGACACGGCCGTGCCACCTCGTGATCCGTTTCAGTTCTACGGCATCGCGCCCGTTTCCACGCTTGTAGTCGAGGCGGTGGCGACGCGCGGTGGCGCCACGGGCCGACGGGTGCATCTGCTGTGGGCGGGTGTGCGGCGGGCCTTATCAGGAGGCGTGGACCTGGTCTTCACACGCGACCTGGGGCTGGCCGCATTGCTGGCACGCGTACCTGCGTCCCGGCGGCCGAAGCTCGTGTATGAATCACACGGCATCGCGCCGGTCGTCAGTGCCTCGATGCCTGCGCTGCTGGGCCGGCCCGACCTGGCGCCATCGGCCAGGAAGATCGCGCGTCTCGACCGTCGCGAAGCGCTCGTCTGGCAGCGTGCCGATGCGTACGTCGCCATCACGCAGACGCTGGCCGACGACCTCGCCGCGCGATACGGACCACGCGATCGGGTCTTTGTGGTACCTGATGGAGCCGGCTCCATGGCGCCGGCTCCCCCGCAACCGCAACGCGACCACGGCTCAGAGACACGCGTTCGCGCCGCCTACGCCGGCCACCTCTACCCGTGGAAGGGCGTTGACGTGTTTGTCCACGCGCTGGCTTCGGTACCTGAGGTGGATGGATTGATTGTGGGCGGGCACCCCGGCGAATCTGACCTCGCTCGAGTGACGGCGTTGGCGCAGTCTCTGAACCTGGGCACTCGACTTACGATCACCGGATTGCTGGCGCCACACGAAGTGGCCGCGGCCCTCGCCACCGCCGACATCTTCATGCTGCCCAACACGTCCACCGCCATCTCTGAGCGCTACACTTCACCACTGAAACTGTTCGAGTACCTTGCGTGCGGCGGCGCGATCATCGCGTCGGATCTGCCGGCGCTGGGTGAAGTGCTGACGCACAACGACACCGCACTGCTCGTCCCACCCGGCGACCCGGCCGCGCTGGCCGCCGCGCTCTCGGCGCTTGCCGCAGACCCAGCGCGACGACGTCGACTGGGCGAAGCCGCGCGGTTGCTGTCACGCGACTACACATGGGATCGGCGTGCCGAGAGGCTCGATCAGGCCTTCGCGGCGGCGGTGTCCGCATGATCTCTCCGGCGCTGTTCACGGTGGCGCGTTGTCCGGAATGCCGCATCGCGCTTGCGCCACAGCCGCCCGGCGCCGTGTGCCCCACGTGCCAGCGCGTCTTTGACGGCACCCGCGGCTATCTCGACCTGAGGCCTATCGAGGCCTTCGCCGAGCAGACGAAATACCTCGACGAGGCGTTGCATGTCGATGCGCGCCACGAAACCGTGGCGCCTCCGTTGCTCGGCTCCAAGATTCGCAACGATCAATTACGCGCGTTTCTCGAACTCGCGCCGGGAGATCGCGTGGTGGACCTTGGCTGCGGCAGCGGCCGCGCGATGATCTGGAATCGCAACACCGGCGCGTCGTTCACCGGCATCGACATCAGCGCCTTCTTCGCAAGCGAATCACTCGACCAGTGCGACCTGCTCCTGGGCGACCTGCGACGCCTGCCGCTCGCCGATGCCTCCTTCAACAAGGCCTGGTCACTCGACGTCCTGGAACACCTCTCGCCGCAAGCCCTGCACGACATGCTGGCGGAAGCAAACCGCGTGCTGAGTGATGGCGGGGCAATGTTTGTCTACACACACGTGCGCAAGAATGGTCCTCTCGCCTTGGGCGTGCGTCTCGTCAATCGCCTCGGCGGCCTGCTCCATCGCCTCGGGCTCCTCGACCTCGGGACAGAACGGCTCAGGAAATCCGATCACCTCAATCCGATCGCGGACCACGACGACCTGCGCCGCGTGGCCGCCGCGGCCGGGTTTGAGGTGGAGCGCATCACGTACTACACGCCGATCATCGGCGCCTTTGTCGAAAACATCCTGACGCGCATGGCCGAACAGGTGATGGCGCGGCGCTCGAAGAAGGCCGGTGCCGGTGGCGCGGGCGCGGACCCAGGCGCGGCCGTGCGGGCGGCCAGGGCGGACGCCAAGACGCGACTACGCAGGCGTGGACCGATCTACTGGGCCACGCGCGCCGCGACCGGATTGATGTACCTCGACGTGTGGCTCTGGGGACGGTTTTCCTCCGGCCCGTTTTTCGCGCGGCTGCGCAAATTGCCTCGCACGACGCACTGACATGCGCATCGTCTACGTCGCGCTCGATCAGCAGGTCCCCGGCACACTGGGCGGGTCGGTGCACGTGCAGGCGGTCGCTGAAGGCCTGGCCGCGCTGGGCCACGAGGTGCATGTGGCGGTGGCACAGGGCGGGCCGTGGCCCGCTGGGGCGGTGCACTGGCATGCGATGCAGCCACCCCTCGGGCGATCGGAGCTGCGATGGATGCGCGCGGGGGCCGTGACTGATCTGGCTCGCCGGGTGGGCGCCGATGTCGTGATGGAGCGCTACTACAACTTCGGCGGTGAAGGCGTGGCCGCCGCCCGGCGCCTGGGCGTGCCGTCGGTCCTCGAAGTGAACGCCCCGGTGATCGACTACCCGGGTTCGACAAAGTCACGCATTGATCGCGCGTTGCTCGTGGAGCCCATGCGCCGATGGCGCGATGCGTTGTGCCGGCAGGCCGCGCTGCTGGTCACTCCCAACGCGCAGATCCTCCCGTCGTGGCTCGATCGCGCCAAGGTCCTTGAGGCCGAGTGGGGCGCCGACGTCGAACGCTTCCGTCCGGATGTCACGGGCCCGCTGCCCTTCACGCGAGATCCCGCGCGTGTGTTGTGCGTGTTTGCGGGCGCCTTTCGTTCGTGGCACGGTGTCGCGCAGATGGCCGCGTCGCTCGCCCGCCTTCATCGTCAGGGTGAACATCGCCTCGGCGCGGTGTTCATCGGCGATGGCCCGGAACGGGCGGCCGCCGAGCAGCTGACGCGCGAGGTCCCCGGCGTCACGTTCACTGGTGCCGTGCCCCATGACCAGCTGCCACAGTGCCTGGCTGCCGCCGACATCGGCGTGGCTCCGTTCGACCCAGGCAAACACAAGCCGCTCGCGCTGGGGTTCTACTGGTCTCCGCTGAAGATCTTCGAATACATGTCTGCAGGACTCCCGGTCGTGGCACCGAGCCTTCCACGCATCGCCAGCCTGGTGGGCGACGGCGTCGAGGGACTGTTGTACGACCCCGCTGAGCCGCGAACACTTGATGACGCATTAGTACGGCTCACCGACCAGGAACTGCGTCAACGATTGGGACGGGCCGCACGCGGCCGCGCTGTGTCGCAATACAGCTGGCGCGCCCACTGCGCGTTGCTCGACTCCCGGCTGCGGGCGCTGGTGGCCAACCACACCGGAACCGGCTCATGATGCCACTTCGCGTGTTGCTTGTGACCGATTCGTTTCCGCCCGGCGCCGGTGGATCGGGCTGGAGCACATTCGAACTGGCACGGCAACTCCGCACGCGCGGCCACGCTGTGCATGTGGTGCAGGCCAAACCCGGCGCTGTCAACGGCCTGCACCACACGGAGTACGAAGGTGTGCCGGTCACTGAGTTTCGCGTCAACGTTCCCAATGTGCCGGTGCTGCGAAACGTTCTGAAGAACGAGCGCCTGTGGGCGGCGCTCAGCCAGTACCTGGTCACCCGCCTGGCAGCCGAACCCGTCGACATCGTCCACGCACAGCATGTGATGACGACGGTGCCGGCCGTGCGGGCGGGGCGTCGCGCCGGCGTGCCGGTGGTGGCCACGGTACGCGACTACTGGCCGGTGTGTTACTGGTCGGACCTCATCGTCAGCCCGTCAGCGGCTGCGCTGTGTCCCGCGTGCACGGTCGGCGGCATGCGCGCC
>JBKJQX010000179.1:0-19427 GCA_046594875.1 Vicinamibacterales bacterium | reverse complement strand
GCTGGTGTAGAACCCGCGTTTGCCGTCGGGCACGTGCTCGGCCACGTAAACAGCGGCGCCGCCGTATTCGCCGCCCAGCGCCAGTCCCTGGAGGATTCTGATGACGAGCAACGCGATGGGAGCAGCCATGCCGATCGTCGCGTATGTCGGTAGCACGCCGACGATCGCCGTGGCTCCGCCCATGATGATGAGGGTGACCAGGAACGCGTACTTGCGTCCCACCATGTCGCCGATGCGGCCGAACACAAGCGCGCCGAACGGCCGCACCACAAAGCCGACGGCAAACGTGGAAAGGTAGGCAATCAGGGCCAGCGTGTCGTTGCCCTGCGGATAAAACAGCGGCGCGATGATGGTGGCCAGGCTGCCGAAGATATAGAAGTCGTACCACTCAATCATCGTGCCCACCGACGAGGCGGCGATGACATTCCAGAGACGCGGATGTTGGGCGGGCGGTGGCGGCACGGGACCAAAGCGTAGCCGAACGGTGGCCGAATTCGAAATCCTTGTACTGGTTCCCACTTGTGCGGTAACCTCCTGCCTTCGAAATTCCCAGGAGGTCTCGATGCGCATACGGATCTGCACGCTGCTTTGCCTGTGCCTGGCCCTCGCGGTGCCCGCAGCCGCCCAGACACAAATCACGACCGGTGTCATCCAGGGTGTGGCGTCCGATGCTTCGGGCGGTGTGTTGCCCGGAGTCACGGTGGAAGCCAGGAACCTCGATACGAACTTCACCCGAACCCAGGTGACCGACGACGCCGGCCGCTTCGTGTTTCTCCAGATGCCGCCCGGCAACTACAAAGTGCAGTTCACGCTTTCGGGATTTGCGACCACGGTGCAGGAGAACGTGGTGCTCACGGTTGGCCAGGCCGTGAATCTGCCAGTGAAACTGTCGTTGTCGTCGGTGGCGCAGACGGTGACGGTCACCACGTCGCCGAGGACGGTGGAAGTGGCCCGGACCGGCGTGGCGAATACGATCAACGAGAGGACCATCGCGTCGCTCCCGATTCTGGGGCGCAAGTTCGAGGACTTTCTTTCACTGACACCGGGTGTCAGCATCGTGCAGGGCCCTGACGGCGACGAGATCAGCTTCGCGGGCCAGCGCGGCATCTTCAACAACATCAGCCTCGACGGAGGCGACTACAACAACGGGTTCTTCGGCGAGCAGGCGGGAGGCCAGCGCGCGTCCATCGACATCACGCTTGACGCCATCAAGGAGTTCCAGGTCATCGCATCAGGGGCGCCGGCGGAGTTCGGGCGGACGGCTGGCGGCGTGGTGAACGTGATCACCAAGTCGGGCACCAACACCACGCGAGGGAGCCTGTTCTTCTTCAAACGGACGAAAGGCCTGTCGGCGGATTTGTCCGATGGCACCACACTGGATGCGTTCCATCGCGAGCAGTTCGGCGGCACCATTGGGGGGGCGCTCCGCCAGAGCAGGGCGTTCTATTTCGCCGCGGTCGAAGGCATCACGGGTAATTTCACGCGCCCGAACCTCGGCCGCGCCATCGGCGCAGCGTGCCCCGTGTCCGCGCCGGTCATCGGCGCCAACGAAGCGCTCATCAACGGCAGCCCTGACTGTCAGCGCCTCTCCCTGCTGGCCTTCTTCAAGGCCCGGCTGAACATGGATGAGGGCCAACCCATCGAGCATCCGGTGGAAACGGCCGCCGTGCTGATCAAGCCCGAGTTCACGCTGAACGATTCCAACCGCCTGGCGATCTCCTACAATTTCAATCATTCCCGCAAGGAGAACGAGACGTTCGACGTGGCGACCTACGGCAGTTCGGCCAACGGCACCGAAGGGGACCCGGCGCGAATCCACGTGCTCAACGCCAACCTCTTCTCCACGCTGTCCAACCGGACGCTGAACGAGTTCCATGTCACGTACTCGAGGGAAGGGCGGCCGCGCGCCGCAAACGAGTCTCCGCTCAAGGCCGATACCGGCATCGGCTTCGCGCCCACGTTCCGGTTCGGCAACCCGTTCTTCCTGCAGCCGAACGTGGACGAGTCGTTGTGGCGCGTGCAGGTCAAGAACAACCTGTCGATCGTCAGCGGCAACCACACGTTCAAGCTGGGCGGCGAGTGGATGCACACGCTCAATGACCAGGTCTTCCGGGGGTTCTTCACCGGCCGCTATCTGTTCGACAGCGTGACGGGGTTCCTGCGATACGCCTCGGCGCCGGCCGCGGGCGGCTTTGGGCCCAACACCGTCGGCTGTTCCAGCGGCGTCTACGTCACCGCGCCGGCGCCCTGCCCGGCTGGCACGACACCGACCGGCGGCCCGCTGTTGTTCTACCTGCAGGGCGCGAACCGCGCCGGCATCGCCACGGACGCGGCAGGTGCGTCCAGGATCACGAACGAAGAGTTCTCGCTGTTTGTGCAGGATCAGTGGCAGGCCACGCCGCGCCTGTCGCTCAACTACGGCATCCGCTGGGATGCGCAGTTGTTTCCCGAGACGATCGATCCCCGGACGACCGCATATGGTCCCTATCTGAGCGATCCGCGGTTCCCGTCGGACGGCACGTTGCCCGACCAGTGGAAGATGATTCAGCCGCGCTTCGGCATGGCGTGGGACACGAACGGCGACGGCAAGTCGGTGGTTCGCGCCAGCGCCGGAATCTACTCAGCCCGGCAGAACATGCTGAGCCAGGTGGGCTCGGTCACGACCAACGGCCTGCAACAACAATCGATCTTCATGAACACCGACATCATGCGCCAGTTCGGCGCGCCCACGCCGGTATGGCCGGGCGTGCTGACCCCGGCGCCGCTGCCGGCCGGCACGTTCCCGCTCTTCAGCGGCGTGCGTGTGTTCGACAAGGACTATGAGAACCCGCGCATCTATGCGCTCAACGCCGCGTACGAGCGCGAACTGCGGGAACACCTGGCCGGCTACGTGGACTTCATCTGGTCGAAGGGCCGCCAGCTGACACGCTTCCTCAACATCAACAAGGGAGCGGCCACCTGCTGCAACCTCGGTCCGGGCAATGGCAACGTCAGTACGTACGCGGCCGGACCGTTTTCCCCGAATCTCGACGAGGTCATGGTGACCACGAGCCGCGGAAAGTCACTCTATCGCGGCATGACCATCGGCCTGCGGAAGAGGTTCGCCAACCACCACCAGTTCGAGATCAACTACGTCCTGGCCAAGGACGAAGACGACGACTCGAACGAACGGGATCCGTTCACCGACCGCAGCTTCAACGTGCATGATCTCTCGAAGGATTACGGGCCGTCGGATCGCGACATCCGCCACAAGGTCAACGCGTTCGGGTACTTCGAGATCCGCGGCGTCCAGCTCAACACACGCTTCCAGGCGCGCTCCGCCCAGCCGATCACGGCCAACCCGCGCGTGCTCAACGGCGTGGACCGCGGACGCAATTCGTTGCGCAAGGACAACAAGTACTCCTCGTTCGACTGGCGGTTGGCGTATCCGATCAGATTGGGTGGCGGGAAGTATCAGCTGTTGCCGGTTGTGGAAATGTTCAACACGTTCAACAGCGACAACAACATCAATCCGTTGTCAACGCCGGCGCTGTTCGACTTCTCCGGCTTCCTCCGGACGGGCGTGGGCGATCCGCGTCAGGTGCAGCTGGCCGTCAAGTTCGTGTTCTAGACGCGAGCAGGACGGGGTGGGTCCGGCGACTGGGATCGCCGGGCCCACTTCGGTCTATGCTGTCGGTCAACCAAACCCCAGCCGTGTGGGGCTGGTCGAAACCATCGAGGGAGACAGTCATATGTTGCGACGACGGATGATTCTGGCGGTCATGGTAGTCCTGGGGTTTGCGGTGAGCGGGGCTGCGGCCCAGTCCGGACGATGGGACCTGCTCGGATCACGAACGGTCACCGACCGCGCCGACCATGACACGGTGAAGGTGGGCGGTGCCAAAGGCGACTTCACAGCGATCAAGATCGAAGTGCAGCGGCGCGCCGTGAACTTCCAGCGTGTGGTGATTCACTTCCGTAACGGAGATGATCAGAAAGTTGAACTGCGCGACCGGATTGGCGCCAACGGGGAATCACGCGTCATTGACATCGAGGGACGCGATCGCGTGATTCGTTCCATTGACTTCTGGTACGACGCGCAGTCACTGGGGCGCGGCGGGCAGGCGACCGTTCGCGTCCACGGCCGCCACTGACGGGCTTGCGCAGTGTTCACTTGCCCAGTACGTAGGGCCTGGCTTTAGCCGCGCCAATTCGCGGCGCCCCTGAAGGGACGCCCTACGTATCGCACCTTCTGGCGCCCCGGCCGCCAGCCTACGGACCTGGAGTGTGCTTAAATGGCGGCCACCTGAGGAGGTCCCCATGTCCGATACACGCCGCCGATTCATCGCACACTTCGCCGGCGCGGGGCTGGGCGCCACACTTGCGCCCGGAGTCATCTGGGCGAAGATGCAGGAGCAAGGCGTCGATCGCATCACCCTGGAAATGGTGACGAGTGCGCTGAAGCTGGCCGGCATCGAAAGCACCGAGGCCGAACGACAGGGGATGGTGGCTGGTGCGAACCGGAGTCTGGCGGGCTACGAATCCAATCGGCTGATCGAGATTCCCAACGACGTCTCGCCGCCGTTCCACTTCAGCGCGCTCGTCCCCGGTATCGAGGTGAACAAGACGCCGAAGCCGTTCCACATGAGCGTGGCGCCCGTCCTTCGCCGGCCCGCCAATCTCGAGGACGTCGCCTTCTGGCCCGTCCGGCATCTTGCCGAACTCATCAGGACAAAGAAGGTCACGTCGCTTGAACTGACCGAAATGTATCTCGCGCGGTTGCACCGCTACAACGCGAAGCTCAACAACGTCGTCACTTTCCTGGACGACGTGGCGCGGGCGCAGGCGAAACAGGCTGATACCGAAATTGCTGCGGGCAAGTACAAGGGGCCGCTGCACGGCATTCCGTGGGGCGCCAAGGACATCGTCTCGGTCAAGGGCTACAGGACCACGTGGGGCACGGCGCCGCTGAAAGATCAGGTGCTGGACTACGACGCGAGCGTGGTCGAGATGCTGCGCGATGCAGGCGCGGTGCTACTGGCGAAGCTGACCACCGGCGAACTCGCGTCCGGAGACAACTGGTTCGGCGGGCAAACCAAGAGTCCATGGGATCCCGCAGTGGGCTCCAGCGGTTCCTCCGCCGGCCCATCGTCTGCCACTGCCGCTGGGTGTGTGGCGTTTGCGATTGGGACGGAGACGAGTGGATCGATCCTCAGTCCGTCAGCGCGGTGTGGATTGGCCGGTCTGCGGCCAACCTTCGGGCGTATCAGCAAGTACGGCGTAATGGCATTGTCCTGGACGATGGATCGCCTCGGGCCCATTTGCCGGCATGCGGAAGACTGCGCAATTGTCATGCAGGCGATTGCCAAGCCTGACGGACGGGACATGAGTGTGGCGGATGTGCCATTCAACTGGGACGCGCGCCTCGACATCAGGAAACTTCGCGTGGGTTACATCAAGGAATCATTCGACACGTTATCGAACGCGGTCGCCAAACAGAACGCCGAAAAGGTGCTCGATACGCTGCGCACGATCGGCGTGTCGACCTTCATCCCCATGACTATTCCCAATGCGAACACGGCCGGTTCGGCGCTGGGGGTGGAGTCCGCGGCGTACTTCGATCACATGAACCGCGCGGGCAGGATGACCGGCGCGCGCGGGGGGCCGCGTGCCAGCGCTTGGCTGACGCCGGCTGTGGAGTTTATTCAGCAGCAGCGCGTGCGCATGATGATGATGATGGAACTCGAGAAGGCCACGCGTGGACTCGATGTGTACGTGGTGGCCTCGAACAACACCGGCGGCACGGCGACGCCAGCCGCGGGCGCTGGGCGCGCTGGTGCTGATCCGGCTGCCGCCGGGCGCGGTGGCGAAGCGGGGCGCGGTCGCGGTGGCGCCGGTGGTGGAGCAGCCGGAGGGGGCGGGAACCCAGCGCAGCGGCACTCCACGATGGCGAACCTCGCGTGCTACCCCGCGATCAACATTCCGAACGGCTTCGCCGAGAACGGCCAGCCGACGAATGTGACGTTCTTCGCCCGTCCGTTCGGTGAATCAGAGCTTCTCGCGCTCGCGGTGGCGTATCAAGAGGCCGCCGGCTTCTACAAACAGAAGCCGACGAAGATGGACCAGGCTTGACGCCTCTGGTCCGCAGGTGTCTCCTCAGAAGGGGTTCAGCAATTCAACGCCGAGTCCGGCGAAGTCCTTTCCATTCCTGGTGACAATCGTGAGACCGTGGACTCGGGCAGTGGCAGCAATCAGTGCGTCCGTGACGGGCACCGACCGGCGTGCCCGCATCCGGCCCCACTCGTCAGCCACCGCACCATCCACATACAACAAGCGGTCTTCATAGAATTGCGTCAGGCCGTTGAGCCAGCGGTCGATCACGTTCGCCTGCTTCGCATCTTTCGACCGCAGCTGCTCGACGCCCTGCCGGATCTCGCCCAGGGTGACGATGCTGAGGAACAGGTCTTGCGATGACTGGTCGTCGAACCAGGAACTCAGCCGTGCACTGAGCCTGGGCCGACGCAGCTCTGACACGACATTCGTATCGAGAAGGAAACTCACAACCTAACGGGCCGGCCGCGGTCTTTGGAGCGGGACAGGCGCAAAGCCGGTGTGGCCGTGGCTGCCCGAAGAAACGCCTTGAAATCCTGTTCCGGAGGAGCAGCCAGCAGCGCTCGTTCAAGAATGGCCCTGTGCTCAGCCTCGGCCGACCGACCATGTTTGGCCGCACGAGTCTTAAGAGCCGCGACCACGCGGGAGTCAAGGTTGCGGACGAGAAGTTGGAGCATGCTATCAATGATAGCATCACAGGGGCGACGCTCGCTATTCAGCGGCGCCAATCGACCGGCACATCAACAAAGGACCCGTCGAGGGCGGCTGTTGACGCCACGCCCAGCAGTTGCAGCGTCCGCACGATGTCGGCGCGAAGGATTTCGATTGCCCGACTGACACCGGGCCCGCCGGCGGCGGCCAGTCCGTACGCGTACGCCCGACCGATCAGAACCGCGCGTGCGCCCATGCACAGCGCTTTCACCACATCACCGCCGCGCCGGATGCCGCCATCGAGCAGGACCTCCACGTGCTCGCCGACCGCCGATACCACCTCCGGCAGGACGCGAATGGTCGCGGCCACACCATCAAGCTGCCGGCCGCCGTGGTTTGACACGACTACTGCACTGGCGCCGCCATCCATCGCGTGCCTCGCATCGTCCGCGGTGTGGACTCCCTTGACCACGATGGGGCCGCCCCAGGCGTCACGAATCCAACGGAGGTCGTCCCAGCAGACCATTGATTGTTCGAGCGCGGCGCCGACGTCGGCATACGGCATCGGCCCGCTGGGCAGCACGATGTTCGGAAACTTCATCAGGCCGCCATCACCGGCCACGTCCATTAGCCAGCGGAGGCGCGACAGGAACTGGCCCAAGTGCGGCAGCATCGTCATTGGGCCGCCCGAGATCAGTGGTTTCATACCGTTGCGAAGATCGCGTTCGCGCATGCCGGCCACTGGTGTGTCGATCGTGACGACGAGCGCGGTGCAGCCGGCTGCACGGGCGCGCTCGATACCGCCCATCGCCACCTCATGGCCGCCGACCAGATACAGCTGAAACCACACCGGCCCGCGTGTCGCCTTCTTGACGTCATTCACGTGGCAGCCGGATAGCGTGGAGAGAATGTACGTGGTGCCTGCTTCGCCGGCCGCTCGCGCCGCCACTTCTTCACCGCGTGGATAGAACATGCGGCTGCTGCCAACCGGCGCCAGCAGCAATGGAAGCTCGAGCTTGGTGCCCAGCACGGTCGTACTCAGGTCGCAGCGTTTGGTTGCTACCGCCGAGCGGGGCCGGAACGCGATGTCCTCGAACGCCCGGGTGTTCTCGCGAAGTGTGACTTCCGCATCGGCCGCGCCGTCGATGTAGTCGAAGACAACGCGCGGAAGGCGCCTCTCTGCGGCCAGGCGCAGATCGGCGATGTTGACGGCTTTTGACATGTCGATGTGTGGCGGCGCGCTTACTTCGGCGTCGCCCGCTCCGGCTGCAGATGCTGCCGGAAGAACGCGTCCACACGTTGCCACGCATCGCGCACGACGAAGCTGCGGTCGAAGTAGTGCAGTTCCCCTGGATACACCATGAACGTCACGAGGTTGCCCTTGCCTGCCTTGAGCAGCGCGTCCATCAACAGCACGGAGTGAAGGAACGGCACATTGACGTCGGCGGTGCCATGCAGGATCATGAGCGGATTCCTGATCTGATCTACATGTGACATCGGCGCAGCCTTGGCGTAGACCTCGGGATTCTGCTCGGGTGTCCCGATACGGCTCGTGGTCCAGCCGCCGTGATACGGGTCCTCATAGTAGAGCGCGTAGTCGGCCACGCCCGCCACGTTGATGGCCGCCTTAAAGAGCGTTGGCTCCTGCGTGACCGCCAGGAGCGTGAAGAATCCGCCGTAGCTGAGTCCCCAGACGCCGATGCGACCAGGGTCGACGTATCCCAGCGACTTGAGATACCCCGCCGCCATGCGAGCATCCTTCGCATCGTTGCCGCCGACGTCCATATACACGTCGTTACGCCAATCGCGGCCATAGCCGATGCTGCCGCGATAGTCCGGCGCGATGACCACATAGCCTTGCTGCAGCAGGTATTGATGGATCTCGTAGTAGACCGCTTCGTTCCGGTCGGGGTGCCAGCCGTCGTAGTTCATGTTCACGCCGTCGGGATGAATCCAGACAATGGCCGCGTGCTGTTTCGTGCGATCAAGATTCTTCGGCACAAAGAGCCACGCCGGTACTGACTTGCCGTCCGGTCCGGGGTAGCGCACCAGTTGCGGAGCCACAAGAATTGACTTGTCGATGCTGGCCGGGAGCGACGACGTGAGCCGCGTCGGCGTTGCGTTGGCTTTCGCTTCGGCGACGTAAAGGTCAGCCGAGTTCTGTGCGTCGGTGTGCTGGTACAGGATGCGTCGATCATCGGGCGACCACTGCGCGGATATGTTGGTGCCGCTGCCCGATGTCACCACCTCGATCGTGGCGCGGGCAGGATCATCGCCAATGGTTGCGATCTCGATGTGGCGCGTGCCGGGCTTCTCCACGGTGTTCGTGTCCCACGCGATGCGGCGGCTGTCATGCGACCAGGTCGCGCGCCAATGCTCGCCCGGTGTCTTCGTGATCTGTATCGGCGCACCGCCGGCGGCAGGCACGACGAAAATCTGATCCCACCCGGTCGTATCAGTCGTGTAGAGCAGCCACCGGCGGTCCGGCGAGATTGCCGCACCTGTGGCGTTGACCGAGCTGAAGAACTTCTCGACGGTTTCTTCATGCAGGAGTTTCGGAGGGCCGCCATTGATGTCGATGGCTTCGGCCGTGCGTGTCTTGCCGCCATTCGAGGTGCGCGAGGCGAGCACGTGGGTTCCGTCCAGCCAGTTACCGCCTCCGCCGCCGCGTCCGCCGCCGCCCCCACCGCCGGCGGGCATCGGCCGGGGCGTGCCGCCGCCTGAAGGCACGAAGAAACTGGCGCCACCCCCGCCGCGCCCGCCCTCGGTCGCGACGAAGATCAGCTTGGGACCGATCTCTGGCGGTGAATTCAAGTGTTGAATCGGTGCGCCGCCTCCGCCGCCGGTGGAGTAAGTCACCAGGGCGCCGTCCGGCGACCACGATGGCGCGCCTAGCGGACCGTCCTGGTGTGTGATCGTGGTTGAGCTGCTCGTCGCAAGCGACGTGACGATTAAATCTGATCCCGATCCGGACGAGCTGGTGTACGCCAATCGCGTGCTGTCGGGTGACCAGCTCACGCCTCCCAGGGTCCCTTCGACGTGGGTGACCCGCTGATCGCTGTCAGTCGCAATCGCGTGCACGATCAGGTCCGCGCCCCCCGCAGTGGCCGCAGCGCCACGACCGCCGCGTCCGCCTCGGCCCCCGCCGCCTCCCCCCTGACCCACGATGAACGCGACCCGCGTTCCGTCGGGCGAGAGTGCAAAGCCACTGCCGCGCGCGGCCGATGGCCATGCAGGCCGTGGCGTTCCACCCGTGACCGGCACAGACAGCAATCCGCCACCGCGCTGATAGAAGAAGGTCTTGCCGTCGCGACTCCAGAATCCTCCACCGCCGGCCTGCCCGTCCGGGTAGTTCGTCAGGGCCACAGGCTGGCTTTTGCCGTCAACGGCAACTGCCCAGACGTTATTCACACCGCCGTCGTTGTACGTGAACCAGACATGGCTGCCATCGGGCGACCACTGGTGTGCCGACGGGTGCTTGATCTGCACCAGCTGATCGATTGTCAGCCCGGGGGCCGGAGCCTGGGCCCTGGGTGTCGCAAGCGAGGCCGTCAGGCCGAGCGCGGCGATTGAGAGCAGCAGTGGGATGCGCATGGTGGCAAGATTAATACATGAAGCTGCTTGATGAACGCGTCGCCACGTTTCACCGCCTGCACGCCTCTGGCTGTTTCGTCATGCCGAATCCGTGGGATGTCGGCAGTGCACGCGTTCTCGAACAACTGGGCTTCAGGGCGTTGGCAACGACCAGCGCGGGCCTGGCGTGGACGCTGGGTTGCACCGACAATCACATCACGCGCGATCAGGCGCTCGAGCATCTGCGCGCGATCGCCGCCGCCGTCAAGGTGCCGGTCAACGCGGACTTCGAGGGCGGTTATGCGGTCGAGCCGGACGAGGTAGCCGCGAACGTCAAGTTGGCCGCCGCCACCGGCATCGCGGGGCTTTCGATCGAAGACTCCACGGGCGATCAGGCGCAGCCGCTCCACGATTTCAATCTGGCGGTTGATCGGGTGCGCGCAGCGCGGCAGGCGATCGATGAGAGCGGCACAGGGGTGCTGCTGACGGGTCGATCCGAAGGGTTCGTGGCTGGACGTCCCGACATTGACGAGACCATTCGGCGGCTGCGCGCGTATTCAGAAGCCGGCGCGGACTGTCTCTACGCTCCGCGGATCGACACGGTCGAGCAGATTGCCGCCATCATCGCCGCCGTCTCTCCCAAACCTGTGAACCTCTTGATCAACACACCATTCATCACAGTGGCCCAGGCCGCGGCACTTGGTGTGCGGCGGGTCAGCGTCGGCGGCACCCTGGCGCGCACCGCGTGGGGTGGATGGCTCAAAGCTGCGGCGGAGATCGCGGACAGCGGCACGTTCTCCGCGTTTGAGGGACTGCCGAATGTGGACGCTCTGTTAAGCCGTTGACCGAACAACTCTGAAGCCATAGTCCGTATACCGAAACGACGGATCGATGCGGCTGCGCTGCGAGCAGCGGCTGACCGTGACGTCGTGTCTCCACGCACCGCCGCGTGAGACACGCCGGCGGCCCGTCACCGGTCCCGTGGGATTGCGCAGCCGCGACATCGCGTAGTAATCGGCCGCGTACCAATCGGCGCACCATTCGTGGATGTTCGCGCCAATGCCGAAGATCCCGAAGGCGTTCGGTTCGCCGGGCGTGACTGGCCATGGTCCAGTGAGGGGACCACGGCCGCCGTTGGGCACCCATGCGGGAATCGTCTCTCCCCACGGATACGTCGCGCCAACCAGTCCACCTCGCGCGGCGAATTCCCATTCGGCCTCGGTGGGAAGCCGCATCGAGAAGCCGGCACCGGTTCGCCAGCCACAGAACGCCTGCGCGTCGATCCAGCTCACGCCGGTCACTGGAAGGTCAGGCGTAGTGATCGAGCCGGGCCACTCGCGCGGTGTCTGGTGACCGGTGGTCTGCAGGAACTCGGCGTACTGCGCCTGCGTCACGGGATACACCGCGCACGCGAACGCATCCACCTCCACCTCATGCACCGGTCGCTCGTCGTCCTGGCCGGACTCGCTTCCCATGAAGAATCGCCCTGCGGGAATCCGGACGAAGTCCATCAACATCTTGCGATAATCCTAATGTGCATAAGCGGCGCCCGCGCTACTCCGGCAGGAACCCGCGCGGGTTCCACGAGAAGTACAAGGAACTGAACCCCGAGCGATACGCGTCCGAAGTGGACAAGGTGCTGGCGTCGGGCAAGACACCCGCCGGTATGCACCGGCCGATCATGGTCGAAGAAGTGCTGCATGTGCTTCGGCCTGCCCCTGGCGAAACGGCCGTTGATTGCACGCTCGGCGGCGGTGGGCACGCGCGTGCGCTGCTGGAACGCGTGTTACCCGGTGGGCGCCTGGTCGGTCTCGACACCGATCCGCTCGAGCTGCCTCGAACAGAGCAGCGCCTGCGAGCCGAAAAGTTCGGGGTCGAGTGCTTCGTCGCGCGGCACAGCAACTTCGCGGGCTTGTCGAAGGCGCTTGGCGCCGAGGGGCTGACCACCGTGGACCTGATTCTGGCCGACCTCGGCGTGTCATCCATGCAACTCGATAATCCGGACCGCGGGTTTGGCCACAAAGAGTCCGGTCCTCTCGACATGCGGATGAATCCCACGCGCGGCACCACCGCAGCGCAGCTGATCGCCAGGACCAGCGCAGAGAAGCTGGCGGTCATGCTCGACGAGCACGCGGATGAACCCTACGCGGACGTCATCGCCGCACTCCTGAAGCAGCAGCCCCTCTGGACCACCGATGCGCTGGACGGCGTCGTGAGGGAAGGCCTGGCGGCAGCCATTCCGGGACTGACTCCGGCTGATGCTACTTTGTCCGTTCGCCGAACCTTCCAGGCGCTGCGCATCGCGGTCAACGATGAGTTCTCAGCGCTTGACGCATTGCTCCGCTCGTTGCCTCAGTGCCTGTCTCCGAGTGGCCGTGTGGCGATTCTCTCGTTTCACTCCGGAGAAGACCGTCGCGTGAAGAAGGCGTTCCAGGCCGGGCATCGGGAAGGCGTCTATGCGGAATGTGCGGAGGATGTCGTGCGCCCCACCGCCGAGGAACGACGCGCGAACCCGCGGGCATCCTCCGCAAAATTACGGTGGGCTGTGCGATCGCCGTCACTATAATCCAGAGACCTCATGCCATTACCGCAGGGAATGCGCCTTGGCCCCTACGAGATCCTTTCCAAACTTGGCGAGGGCGGGATGGGGGAGGTGTATAAGGCTCGCGACACCCGCCTGGATAGAACGGTTGCCATCAAGGTTCTGGCGTCACTGAGCCAGGCCGACCCTGACTCGCGGGCCCGCTTCGAGCGTGAGGCCAAGGTGCTCGCCTCGTTCGATCACCCGCACATCTGCTCCCTCCATGACGTGGGTCGCGAAGGCGACACCGACTTCATTGTCATGCCGTATGTGACGGGAGAGACGCTCGGCGCAAGGCTGGCGAAAGGGCCGATGCCGCTGCCGCAAGTGATTGAGGTCGCTTCCCAGATTGCCGACGCGCTGGACCGCGCACATGGCCACGGCATCATTCATCGTGACCTGAAGCCGGCCAACGTGATGCTGACGAAGACCGGCGCGAGGTTGCTGGACTTCGGGTTGGCTCGTCTCGATGAGCCCCCGGCGTCCGGGAACCCCGAAGATATGGCCACACGTTCCGTGCTGACCAGGGTTGGCACGGTGATGGGCACGGTGCCTTACATGTCGCCGGAGCAGCTTCACGGGAAACAGGTGGATGCGCGCACGGACATCTGGGCGTTCGGCTGCGTGCTTTACGAAATGATGGCCGGCCGTCCGCCTTTTTCTGGAGAAAGTGATGCGGCATTGATGGCCGCAATCCTCAAGTCCGAGCCCGAGCCGGTCTCGAAGTCACGGCCACACCTCCCCCCGGCCCTCGACGAGATCGTGGCCGGTGCGCTCGTCAAGGATCCGGAGGAACGCTGGCAGAGCATGCGCGACATCAAGCGCGCGCTTGCCATCGCCAGCCACACTGCCGGCGCTGTACCGGCGCCTCTTGAGTCGGCACCGTCGCGAGGGCGCCGCCTGGTGGTTCCGGTGCTCGCTGTGTTGATGGTGGTTCTCGCGGGCCTGGCCTGGGCAGGATGGAAACGCCCGACCTCGTCTCCGCTGACGCGGTTCGACCTCAACGCGGCGGGGCCAGGCTCGATTCAGATCTTTACCGATGTGAGACCCTTCTTTGCCGCATCTCCCGACGGGAGCCGTGTGGCGTACGTCGCCACAGTGGGCAGCAGCAGGGATATCTGGATCAAGACGCTCGATGGTGACAAGCCGGAAAAGCTGGCGGATACGGGTAATTCCACCTCGCTCTTCTGGTCCGCGGATGGGCAGTCCGTTGGCTTCTATGCGGATGGAGCAGTGAAGCAGAAGCCGCTGACGGGCGGCCCGGCGCTGAAACTCTGCGATGCCCACCCGCAAGGCATCAACGGCACTTGGAACGCTGACGGCATTGTGCTGTTCTCGGAGTGGGGCACCAGGAGGATCATGCGGGTACCCGCCACCGGCGGCACGCCCGTCATGGTCAGGGAAGAGAAGACAAACCCGCTGGCCTGGGTCCACTTCCTGCCCGATGGGCGGCACTTCCTTTACAACGTGTACGACTTGCAGGCCAGCACCCGAAAGCTCTTCGTGGGTTCACTCGACCTAGGCGACGATGTGATGGTTGAAGGGGTGACCGGGCGCGCTGAATATGCACACGGCCATCTGGTGTTTTGGCGCGAAGGCGGGCTGGTCGCACAGCCGTTCGATCTGAAGACATTTCAGCTCACGGGCCAGCCGTTGTCTCTGGCCGATGACGTGCACGCATTCGAAGCCACCGGGTTTTCCGCGTTTTCCGCCACGTCAGGCCTGCTCGTGTATCAGGCCGGCCCCGTCGAAGAGCGGCTGGTCTGGCTCGATCGGAAGGGACTTGAAGTCGGAACGGTCGGACCCCTGAAGGACTATGTGGACGTGCGGCTGTCTCCGGACGGCTTGTCGCTTGCCATGGCGGTGCGCGACCGGCGCCTGGGCACCAGCGATATCTTCGTCACCGAACTCGCCCGTGACCTGACGCGGCCGTTCACAACCGACAGAGGTACCGAGAACGGACCCGTGTGGTCGCCCGACAGCAAGGCCATCGTGTTCGCGGCGGATCGGCGCGGTCCTCCAAACCTCCATCTTCGGAGCGCCGACGGTACCGGCGTCGAGCGGGAAGTGGTGGCTCCCGCCGACGGGCCGCTCGCGGGCGGCTCGTTCACTCCCGACGGTCGCTCGTTCATATTCCTGCAACCCAATGCGGGAACCGATTACGACATCATGGTGGCGCCAGTGGACCGCAGCGGTCCGCCAGTGGCGATTGTGGCGTCCAAGGGACGTGAGACTTCGCCGCGTCTGTCACCGGACGGGCGCTGGCTTGCGTACGCGTCAACTGAATCCGGGCGGTCTCAGGTCTACGTCCAGGGCTGGCCCGTGGCTCAGGGCCGCCGGCAGATCTCACGGGATGGAGGCACGTCGGTGCGGTGGCGCGGAGACAGCAAGGAGTTGTACTTCGTTGCGGGACCATCCGGCGACCACCTGATGTCCGTCCCTGTCGGAGACGGTATGGACCTGGCGGCGCCGCAGTTGCTGTTCGTCGCGCGAGGGGATCTCTCGGGGTACGACGTCTCGCAGGACGGCCAGAAATTCCTGGTGATTGCGCCGGATCGAGTGGCCGAGCGCGGCACGCTCAGTGTCGTGGCGAACTGGGCCGCGTTGTTGCGAAAGTAGGACGCCCGTGAAGTTCCAACTGGCTCGTACCGCGCCGTTGCTGATGATCATCGCCGGCGCATCCTGGCTGGCGGCTTCCGTTCGCGCGCAGGATCCGCCGCCACGGGCGCCCGGGGCACCAGTGGCCGTGGCAAAGCCCGTGTTCGACAGCGGCGCCACTACCATTCCGTACTTCCCGCTCGGTGATTCACCGCTGGCACTCACGGGTCCGTCACGGCCCGGCATGTTTGTCTCAGCGGTCGGCCGCAAGGCGATCGCGATGGGCACCGAAGACGGCCCGCTCGAACTCTGGTCGTGGCCCATCAAGTGGCTTCACGACTTCGAGTTGTCTTTCAAAGTGCCGAAGTACACCGCAGCCATTAGTGGCCGATCGGTCGCGCATTCGATCACCCAGCGGCCGGAAGGTGTCACGATCGAATACGCGCACGAGCAGTTCACGGTGCGCCAGCACATCTTCGTCCCGCTCGACGAGCCGGCCATCATCATGCTGCTCGAGGTGGACGCGATTCGCCCCCTCGACATCGTTGCGCGATTCACTCCGGACATTCATTACGCGTGGCCCGCAGGTCTTG
Source organism: Vicinamibacterales bacterium (assembly GCA_046594875.1). GTDB lineage: Bacteria > Acidobacteriota > Vicinamibacteria > Vicinamibacterales > SCN-69-37 > SYFT01. The sequence continues at coordinate 3,341 of JBKJQX010000179.1, read as the reverse complement.
GCGGCCAGTATCTGGTATGGGAGCAGAACGCGCGCGCGTTCCTCTTTTCGGAAGGCAAGGGCGCGGTCAACGCGTTTCTTGGTTCGCCGGCGGTGACCGAAGCTTCGGATGTGCTCGCGCACATGCTGGCGGCGGAGCGGCCACAACTGGTGTTGGGCGTCGGCAGCGGAGTTGAGCGTTACACCGCGCCCCGGCTGGGAGAGCCTCCTGGGCGAAACGTCAACATCCACGCCGCGTACATTCCCATTGTGATGGCCGGCGGGCGGATGCCGCGCGATCAGGCGCTCGCGCTCTATAGGAAGTTGTCTGCGCCCGGCGCCGCGGAGCAGGAATGGAAGCGCCGCGTGGCGCATGCCGCGACGTTGCGCGACACGATGTTCTCGTTGAAGTCGCCGGACCCGATATTGAACAAGGCCGTCGAGTACGCGAAGGTGAACCTCGATGAATCGATGGTGTGCAATCCCGACCTTGGTTGTGGCCTCGTTGCGGGATACGGACTGTCAGGCAGCGCCAGCGACAGGCCCGGGTTCGGATGGTTCTTCGGCGGCGATGCCGCAATCAACTCGTTCGCGATGACCGGCATCGGGCAGGCCCCTCTGGTCCGCGAAGGGGTCCTGCAGTTCTTTGCGAAGTATCAGCGAGCCGACGGCAAGATCACGCACGAAATTTCGCAAGGCGCCGGCCACGTGGACTGGTTCAGTTATCCGTATCCCTACTACCACGGAGACACCACACCGTTCTGGATCCTGGCCGCGGGCGAGTACTGGCAGCAGACCGGCGACACCGAGACTATTCGCGCGCTGTGGCCAAATCTGAAGCGCGCCTTCGACTGGTCCCGCGCAACGGATCTCAACGGCGATGGACTGATGGAGAATCCATCGGCCGGCGCGGGCGCACTCGAGGTGGGCGATCTGCAAATCGGCATCCTCTCGGACGTCTACCTCAGCGGCGTCTGGGTCTCGTCCCTCGAGCGGTTCGCCGCCATGGCTCGCGCCATGGCCGATCCCGCGGCCGCCGATAGCGCGCTCGCGATTCGCACCAAGGCGCTGAAGACGATGGAAGAGAAGTTGTGGATGCCGGCGTTGAAGCAGTACGCCTTTGCGTTGTTGCAGGACGGCTCGGTGAACGGCAATCTCACGTCGTGGCCGGCCACCGCGATGGCGTTCGATGCGCTCGATCCGGTCAATGGCGCCGAGATGGCGGCCCGCCTTGCTTCGTCAACCATCATGACCGACTGGGGCGCGCGGCCGCTCAGTTCCACCAGCGCGCTCTTCGACCCGCTGCACTACAACAATGGGGCGGTGTGGCCGTTCGTGACGGGATTCGTCTCGCTGGGCCAGTACAAGTACCACAACGCTCCGGCCGGTCTGTTTGCACTGCAGGCCATCGCGCGCACGGGATTTGATCAGGCACTCGGTCGCAACCCTGAGCTGTTTTCGGGGCGCTTCTACAAACCTCTCGACACCGCGGTGCCGCAGCAGTTCTTCGCCACCTCGATGGTGCTCACGCCGCTCATCCGCGGCCTGCTCGGCATCAGCGTGGATATGCCAAACCGGCGCGTCACCATTGCCCCGCACCTGCCGCCCGAGTGGGATTCGGCCGAGGTCGATAACGTGCCTGTCGGCAGCGGAAAACTATCGTTCACGCTGAAACGCACCTCCGGCCGAATCACGGCCACGGTCAGGCGCACCGCAGACACCACGTCAATCGAGATCGTGTTTTCGCCCGCGCTGCCCCTGGGCGCGCACGTGACGACGAGTGGCCAAAGCGCAGGGCGTCCCTTTAGGGGCGCCGAAACCATTGAAACACCCGGGGATATCCACGCCACCGTCAAGACGACCGTCATGGACGCGGCCGAGCTGAGTATTTCCTATGCCGGCGGCTGGAGCATCGTGCCGCCATCGATGCCGGCAAAAATTGGCCATCGTTCCGAGGCGCCGCGCGTGCTCAGTGAACGGATCGGCGCCGATGGAGCTTACACGGTGTCCCTCGAGGGCATTGCCGGCCGCAGCTATGTGTTCCGAGTGAAGACGCCCACCGGTGAGCGAAACGAAACGGTGACCTTCCCCGCGACCGGTGCAAATGCTGACGGATACACGGCCGTGGTGTTGACGATAAGGTGAAGTGCTGCACTTTCGTGTCCTCTACCTCTCCACCCCCGTCGTCCAGTTCGTGACCAGCGTCAGCAACTGCGAGCGGCGTTCCTTGAGCACACTGAGCACAAAGTGTTGTCCGTCCGGCATGGGTGCGTAGGGGCGCTTGAAGTCTTCGCCGCCGTCCCAGTTGAAGATGGCCTGAAACAGTTCGCGCGGAGTCGAATGGCGAAAGGTGGCGCCGGCCTCCACGTCCACAACCATCAACCGGTTCTGCGGGCCGATGAAGTACAGCTCCCGGCCGTCCTTCCTCCAGAGCGGCATTGCCCCCCCCTGGGTCGAGACCTGCCATCGACTGCCGTCCGACACCGAGTTCACATACACCTCCCGGCGGCCCGTTTGATCGCTGCTGTACGCCAGCCACTGGTCTCCCGTCGAAAGCGCTCCCGTAATCTCACTGAAGGGTGTCTGCACCAACGGCGTCAGTTTTTGGTCCTTGATGTCGAAACGGAGCAGGTCGAGGCCCGTTTCATTGGTGACCGCGCCGACAACCAGCCAGTTGCCGTCATGAGACCAGGCGAACGGCCAGATGCCCGAAGCGCTCTTGCCGATGAGTTCCGGCTGGCCGCGGCCGTCCGATGAACGGCGATAGACGGTGCCGTCATTCAACCGGTCGTTGGCATAAACAATGTGCGTGTCATTCGGCGACCACACTTGATACAAATCGCTGCCTTCTTCGAACGTCAGCGGACCGGAGGTGCCGCGAGCCAGATCGTACGTCCAGACATCCTGTGACCGTGCCCCTTGGGCCGTGACTGATGCAGCCAGCCGCGTGCCGTCGTGTGAGAGCGCCAGGCCACCCTCGTCCAAGACCGACTCCATAATCGTCCTGACGGCAATGCCCTTCCGATCGGCCACCATCAAGGTCGCGCGGGTCGTGCCTACATCGGGCAGGTACACCAATGTGCCGTTCGCGGCGACGCTGGCATACACCAGCTCGTTGGTATCGAACTCCAGGCCGGACGCCACGGGGAATACGGTGCCGGACACGGTCAGCTTGGCCAGGTCAAAGGCCTGTGCACGCAACGCCCCTTCCCGCCAGAACAACAAGAACCCTGCGGTTGAGTAAATGGGTGACGAGTTTGCCGTGACGATCTTCGTGCGGACTCCCGTGGAAAGCGTCTGCGCCTCGATGGTGCTCGAATCGTCTTTGGCGTCGGCCTCTCCGGTCTGCGCGACAAACAGGAG
>JBKJQX010000066.1:0-8349 GCA_046594875.1 Vicinamibacterales bacterium | reverse complement strand
CCCTGGCCGCTGCGCGACTGGCCTGTGGCTGTGCCGCAGGGTTTCGCGACGGTACCGAAGGCAGCCCCATCACGGTCGTGATTACGCACAAGGCCGAGACCTGCCAGGTGCCCATTCACGTCGCCGGCCTGCCGGTGTTCGATCACCGCGAAGCCCTGCGCCCCTCGACGCGGCACATGCCCGTCGCCCAACCCGACTTCGAAGAAGAAGGCTAACGCCACCTGCTAAAAAGCCTTCTCACACGAGGCGTGAAGGTCTGCAGGTGCCCTGACATTGCCGGACAGGGTGAGGGTCCTTCAGGCCTTCATGCCTCGTGTGCCAGATAACTGGCTACGGATCCTCGATTCTAGATCGCCGATGCTCCGGAAGGCGCTTGGCATCGGCCAGCGCCTTCCGGAGCACAAACTCAATCTGTCCGTTCAGGCTGCGCAGATCGTCATTGGCCCAGCGCTGGAGCGCGTCGAGCACCTGACGATCAATGCGCAGCAGGAACGGCTTGCGGTCGGCCATGGGTCGTCCACCGTTACTGATAGATTGTCCCGGCGTTGATGACGGGCTGCGTGTTGCGGTCGCCGCAGAGCACCACCAGCAGATTGCTGACCATCGCGGCCTTGCGGTCGTTGTCGAGCTCCACGACGTCGCGTTTGGACAGCAGGTCCAGCGCCATTTCCACCATGCCCACGGCGCCTTCGACGATGCGCGAACGCGCGGCGATGATGGCGCCGGCTTGCTGACGCTGCAGCATCGCCGACGCAATCTCGGGCGCGTACGCCAGATGATTGATTCGCGCTTCGAGCGCTTCCACGCCGGCCTTGGACAACCGCTCCTGCACCTCGGTCTTCATCTGTTCGGCAATCTCGATCGTGTTGCCCCGCAACGACTTGTGATGCTCCTCGTACGCGTCGTACGGGTACTGCGTCGCCAGGTTGCGCACCGCCGCTTCACTCTGCACCTTGACGTAGTGTTCGTAGTTGTCCACCTCGAAACACGCCTCGGCGGTGTCGGTGACCCGCCACACCACCACCGCCGCGATCTCGACGGGATTGCCTTCCAGGTCGTTCACCTTGATTTGGGAACTCTCGAAGTTCCTGATCCGCAGCGAAATATGCCGCTTGGTCAGCAGGGGATTCGCCCAGTGAAACCCGTCGCGCTTGATGCTGCCCCAGTACCGCCCGAACAGCGTCAGCACCTTGGCCTCGTTGGGGTTCACGACGAAAAAGCCACCCCAGCCAATGGAAAGCACCACCAGCACGAGGGCAAACCCCACAATCACCACCGTGCCCGCGCCGTCGTCAATCGACGTAATCAGCCCCCACAGGGACACCGCCGAGCCCACCAACACCACCGGAATCATCAACCAGCCTGAAACAGTCGAACGTAACCTCTCACGAATCATAGCGCCTCCGATTGCGAAGTGATATCATATAGATACCACCTCGTCAAGCACGCCGTTAAAAACACCGTTCTAAGGGCTTTTACCATGAAGGCATGAAGGCATGAAGGGCGTTGGGTTGGGGGCCAGGCTACGCCCGGGCCGCGCGGTCGGAGGGACGTCACGAACGAGAAAAGACGTCGGGTGTCTTTTTGCAGGGAGCGGTCAAAAAGACACCCGACGTCTTTTCTCGTTCGTGACGTCCCTCCGACCGTGCGTGCCGCCGAAGGCGGCACCCAACCCAGCGATTCTGACAGCGTGATCCATCGACATGAAACTTCATGGAGCTTCATGCCCTTCATGGTGAAAAAAAGCGCCGTTACAGCTTGACGCGCAGGTCGGCGACGAGCGGCAGATGGTCCGACGCCATCTTGGCGAGGCGCGTGCGGGGCAGGGAGATCTGCCGCACCTCGATCTCGCCCTGGTAGTAGATGTGATCCAGGTGGAGCAGGGGGAAGAACCCCGGGTATGTCCGCCGGCGTTTCAGGTAGGGAAACAGGTCGATGCTCTGTAACCGCTTGGCCAGGATGTCGGTCGCCAGGGGGCGCGACCACTCGTTGAAGTCTCCAAACAGCAACTTGGGGCCCTGCACCTTCCGGTCGTCCACCCAGGCCGCCAGGCGCATCGCCTGATACCGCCGCTCCAGCAGCGCCGTGCCCAGATGGGCGTTGTAGACCTGCAGCGTGCCCTGGCCCACGTCAACCGCCACGCGTTGGGCACCCCGCGCTTCGCACGTCTTCCACGACAGATCGTGCTGGGAGTGGTCCCACATGGGAAACCGGCTGAGAATCACGTTGCCGAACTGGTGGTTCCTCAGCTCGCGTACGGGCGCCATGATCCAGCCCATCCCCAGGGCGGCCCCGATGATTTCGGCGTGGCCTGGGCCCGTCCCGCCCGGTCCCCCTCCCGGACCAATGACCTCTTGTAACGCGATGACGTCGGCCTCGAGCGCGGCCAGCACATCCGCAATCCGCTCCGGGCGCGTCCGGCGGTCCATGCCGCGTGATCGATGGATGTTGTACGTGACGACTCGGAGGTCCACGGCCGTATGATAGACCCATGAGTCTGCTCGGCACCGAATTCCACGTGACGTGCCCCTGCTGCCAAAGCACGCTCGTCGTCGATCAGGGGCTCCAACGCGTGGTGCGCCACGTGGAGGCCGAGCGTGCCGACAAGCCGAAGCTCGACGACGCGCACGACATTCTGGCGCAGGAGAAGGCCCGTCGCGAGGCGCTCTTCGAGAAGTCGGTGGTGTCCGAGCGGGGCCGCGGCGACGCGCTCGCCAAGCGCTTCGAAGACGCGCTCAAGCAGGCGCGCGAAGAGCCCATTACCAAACCCACCCGCGATTTCGACCTCGACTGATTTCCGCATCGTCTTTATGATTTCAGCAGTACGCCGTATAGGTATCCTCACGGGCGGCGGCGACGCACCCGGGCTCAACGCCGTGATTCGGGCGGTCGTCAAGTCCGCCACCAACGCCGATATCGAGTGCGTCGGCCTCGAGGACAGCTTTGACGGACTGATCTTCCCGGAGCGCTCCCGCCCCCTGACCCCGCGCGACGTCACGGGCATCCTTCGCCTCGGGGGCACGATCCTCGGCACCACCAACCGTGGCAATCCGTTTGTCTATCCGGTCACGAGCGGCGCTGGATCCGCCGACTATTCGGCGCGCTGCGTCGAGAACTTCCACAAGCTCGGCCTCGATGCGCTTGTGGTTATCGGCGGTGACGGCACGCTCGCCATTGCCTACGAGCTGCAGAAACTCGGCGTGCCGATGGTGGGCGTGCCCAAAACCATCGACAACGACATCGTCGAAACGACGATGACGTTCGGGTTTGATACGGCAGTGGCGTTTGCCACCGATGCCATCGACCGGCTGCACTCGACGGCCGAAGCGCATCACCGCGTGATGGTGGTGGAGGTCATGGGCCGCTACGCCGGCTGGATTGCCCTGCACTCCGGTATCGGGGATGGCGCCGACGTCGTACTCATCCCCGAGTTGCCCTACAGCCTCGAGCGTGTGGCCGAACACATCCGCGCGCGTGAACGATGGGGCGCCAGGTTCAGCATTGTCGTGGTCGCCGAAGGGGCGTTCCCTTCAGGCGGGGTCGTCACGGTCAAGACCGCTGCCACGGCAGACCGAATGGAGCGCCTGGGCGGAGTGGGCGAGCAGGTGGCGCGCGCGCTCGAACCGCTCACGGGCAAAGAGTGCCGCCATGTGGTGCTGGGGCATCTGCAACGCGGCGGATGGCCAACGAGCTACGATCGGGTGCTGGCCACGCGCTTCGGAAGCTTCGCGGTGGAGTTGTTGCAGCAGGGCCGGTTCGGTGTGATGACCGCGCTGCACCCTCCCAATGTCGTGGCCGTGCCAATCGCGGATGTCGTCGGCCGCACACGCAAGGTGCCGTCAGACTCCGACATTGTGCGGACGGCCAAACACGTCGGCATCTGTTTCGGCGACTGAGCCACACTCTACGGCCGCTGGTAGTAGGCGAGGGCGGATGCCTAGGATCACGGCACACGCATGCACGGCAATGTTCTAAATCGAAAACTGCACTACTGGGGAGCGGCGCTTATCGCCATTCCGCTCATTATCGTGATCAGCAGCGGAGTGGTGCTGCAGCTCAAAAAACACTGGTCGTGGGTTCAGCCCGTCGAATATCGCGGTCGCGTCAAGGCGCCGCAGATCGAGCTCAGCGACATCCTGAACGCCATGAAGACCCATGCGCACCCCGAGGTCAAAGTGGCCGGTTGGGAGGACGTCAAGCGATTGGACGTACGGCCCGATCGCGGTGTGGCGAAGGCCACGTTGCAAAACGACTGGGAAGTGCAGATCGATACCACCGACGGCCGCGTGATGCAGGTGGCGTATCGGCGCAGCGACTGGTTTGAGGCCATCCACGATGGGTCGATCTTCGGCGATCCGTACAAACTGTGGGTCGTGTTCCCGTCGGCGCTGGTGCTGTTGTTTCTGTGGGGCAGCGGGATGTGGATGTGGATCTATCCTGTGATCAATCGCCGCAAGGTGCGCCGCCGCCGGGCGGCGGCGTAGCTGGGTGCTGAAAAACCCAGCAGCAGATTTCACAAGGGTGTACAGAACGTAGGGCAGCCCTTCAGGGCTGCCGCAGCTGGCAGGCCTGAAGGCCTGCCCTACGAGGGCTGCCGCGTCACTTGTTACCGCGTCAGCGCCTGCACCAGATCGGCCGCGGCCGTGCGAGTCGTGGTGCCGCCCAGTGCCACCATCTGCAGGAGGCGCGCCTTGGCGCCTGACAACTCACCCACGAGCAACGCGCCGGCCCTGGCGAGTCCGAGCCCGCCACCGTCGTAGCCATACCGTGCCGACACTCGGCCCGAGAGGCAGCGCGATGATACCGTGACCATCACGCCACGGGTGATGGCGTCGGCCAGCGGCGGCACCACGGTCGGCGGAATGTTGCCGCGCCCGAACGCGATGATGGCCAGGCCCTGTGTGTCGCCCGTCACATGGGCGTTCACCACGTCAGCCGCCATGCCCGTGTACACCTGCAGCAGGCCCACCCGCGTTTCCAGTCGTTCGACGCGCAGACCCTGGTCGGCCCTGGTGTCGCGCCACGTGTGACGAGTGTGCGGGCTTCGCCGGAAGATGACGGTACCGGCATCAATCACTCCCAGAGGACCGAACTCGGGCGAGGCAAACGCGTTCGAGCTTTCCGTGTGCACTTTCCGCACTTCGCGCGCCGGCAGGATCAGATCGTCCATGACGACGAGCACGCCGAGTCCGCGGGCGGCGGGGGAGGCGGCCACACGCGCTGCGCCGAGCAGGTTGGCCGGGCCGTCCCAACTCGGGTCCGACACGGTGCGCATCGCGCCCACCAGCACCACGGGCTTGTCGGAGGTGAGCACCAGGTCGAGCAGGAACGCGGTTTCCTCGATGGTGTCGGTGCCGTGGGTGATCACCAGCCCGTCGATGTCGGGCCGTTCGAGCCAGGCGGCGGCGCGGCGGGCGAGCCGCCACATCTGCTCGGGCGTCACGTGGGGACCGGGCATGCGGGAAAAGTCTTCGGTCTCGAATTCGGCGACATCGCCCAGTTGCGGTACCTGCGCCAGGATCTCGGTGGCGCCCAGCGCGGGCACGGCGGCGCCGGTGGCCGGGTCGATCCGCATGGAAATTGTGCCGCCCGTGAACAGCACGCCGATCATCAGTGGGTCTCGAGCACGTCGAGGTACTTCAGGGCACCGCCGGTGTTAAAGAGCACCACGCGGTCATCGGGCAACACGCGTCCCGACGCGATGAGGGTGCGCAACGCGTGCAACGCCGCGCCGCCCTCGGGCGCCGCGCTCACGCCTTCGAGCCGCCCGATGTCGCGCATGCCGGTGACCATGTCTTCGTCCGAGACGGCCACGGCAGCGCCGCCGCTCTCGCGCACGGCACGCAGCACCAGGAAGTCGCCGATGGCGCGCGGCACCCGCAGGCCGTCGGCCACGGTATGGGCGTCTTCCCACGGCGCGGCTCGTTCCGTGCCTTCCTCAAACGCGCGGATGATGGGGGCGCAGCCGGCGGCCTGCACCGTCACCATCTTCGGCCGCTTCACGGGGTCGATCCACCCGAGCGCCGACATTTCGGCAAAGGCCTTCCACATACCGACCATGCCCGTGCCGCCGCCGGTGGGATAGATGATCCAGTCGGGCAGTTCCCAGCCCAACTGTTCCGCCACTTCATACCCCATCGTCTTCTTGCCCTCGATGCGGTAGGGCTCCTTCAGAGTGGACACGTCGTACCATCCCAGCGGTTTCCCGGTTTCGGCGGCGATGCGGCCGGCGTCGGTGATGAGGCCATCCACCAGCGTCACATGCGCGCCGTACAGTTCGCATTCACGGATGAACGGCCGTTTGACGTCGCGCGGCATGAAGACCTGCGCTTCGATCCCCGCGCGTGCGGCATACGCCGCCATGGCGTTGCCGGCGTTGCCGGCGGTCGGAATCGAAAGCACTTTGGCGCCCAGGTAGTGCGCGCGGGTCACCGCGGCCGAGAGTCCCCGGGCTTTGAATGAGTTGGTGGGGTTGAGCGACTCGTCTTTGATGAGCAGCCGCGACAGGCCCAACGACTCGCCCAGCCGTGTGGCCTCGATCATCGGCGTCCACCCTTCGCCCAGCGTCACGGGCGTTTCGTCGTCGAGCAACGGCATCAGTTCGTGGTACCGCCACATGGACGCCTCGCGGCCCGTCAGCGACTCGCGCGACCAGGCCCGTGCACGCGCGAGGTCGTACCGGGCCAGCAGCGGCATGCCGCAGACACAGAGATGCTGCACCGTGCGTGGGTCGGCTGGTGGCGCCCCGCAGGGCACCGAACACTCGAGATGGGTGAAGTACGAGGCCACGCTACTTGCCGAGCAGGTCGAGATCCTTTTTCTTCTGGAACTCGTCGATCTGGCCGATTTTCTGATCGGTGATGCGCTGCACATCTTCAAGGCCGCGTCGCTCGTCGTCCTCCGAAATGGCGTGGTCCTTGAGGAACTTCTTCAATTTGTCGTTGGCGTCGCGGCGAATCTGGCGCACGGCGTTGCGGCCTTCTTCGGTGTACTTGTGCATGAGCCGCGACATTTCCTTGCGGCGTTCCTCGGTGAGCGACGGGATGGGGATCCGGATGACTTTGCCGTCCGACGCGGGATTGAGCCCGAGGTTGCTCTTCTGCACCGCGCGTTCAATCGCCGACATGAGCGATGGATCGAAGGGTTGCGCGACAATCAGCGACGGTTCGGGCACCGAGAGTTGCGCCACCTGGTTGAGCGGCATCAGCGATCCGTACGCTTCCACGTGCACGGGATCGAGGATGGAGATCGACGCGCGCCCGGTGCGCAGGCCGGCCAATTCCTTGCGCACGTGTTCGATCGCGCCGTCCATCCGCGCGGTGACTTCGGCATACAGTTCTTTGAGGTCGGTGACGTCCATACGAGGCTCCAGCGAGGAAACGATCAGATCGTCAGGCGCGCACCGTGGTGCCCACGGGTTCTCCCATGATGACCCGGCGCAGGTTGCCCGCGTCGCGCAGGCGAAAGACGATGATCGGCAGTTTGTTGTCCATGCAGAGAGAGATGGCGGTGGCGTCCATGACCTTGAGGCCGCGTTCAAGCACTTCGAGGTAGGAGAGCGAGTCGTAGCGCGTGGCCGTGGGCGTGGTCATGGGGTCGGCGGTATAAATGCCGTCCACCTTGGTGCCCTTGAGAATGACCTCCGAGCGCATTTCCATGGCGCGCAGCGCGGCGGCCGTATCGGTGGTGAAGTAGGGGTTGCCCGTGCCGGCTGCAAACACCACGACCCGGCCTTTTTCGAGGTGCCGCAGGGCCCGGCGCCGGATGAACGGCTCGGCGACGGCCCGCATCTCGATGGCGGCGGCCACGCGCGTGGTGACCCCGATCTTCTCGAGCGCGTCCTGCAGGGCCAGGGCGTTGATCACCGTGGCCAGCATGCCCATGTAGTCGGCCGTGGCGCGGTCCATGCCCTTGGCGCTGGCGGCCAGGCCGCGAAAGAGGTTGCCGCCGCCAATGACCACCCCGATCTGCACGCCCATCGCCTGCACCTCACCAATCTCCTGCGCGATCTGTGTGGCGACCGCAGGGTCGATGCCGAAGGGCTGTTCGCCCATCAGGGCCTCGCCGGAAAGCTTTAATAGAACGCGCGTGTATGCGGGAGTGGAGGGCACGAATACAGATTATATCTGCGCGCGCTGCTATTGAGGAATGAGGATTGAGGGATTGAGGATCGGGATGGGACGGATTGCTGATTGCGGATCGCTGATGGGAATTTAGGGATGGCGGGATTTTTGGATTTCTGGAATTGCTGGATTGGGCGATTGGGCGATTGGGCGATTGGGCGATTGTGGGGAATGGGCGATTGTGGGGAATGGGCGATTGCGGGGATTGCGGGGATTGCGGGGATTG
>JBKJQX010000110.1:0-11397 GCA_046594875.1 Vicinamibacterales bacterium | reverse complement strand
GAGATGTGGAGCATCTCTGGCCGGCTGAAGTCCCCGGCACCTCGGTCGTGCTTTTTGTGACTGGTTCTGGAACCACGCCGGCGCTTGGCGGACAGTTGGCGGCGTTCGATCGCGCCTCGGGCCGCATTGCGCGTCTCAAACTCGCGGGAGTGCACCCGCGGTATTTGCCGACCGGGCACATCGTCTATGCCGTCTCTGACGGGTCCTTGAGGGCTGTGGCATTTGATGCCCGCACGATGACCGCGTCCGCGAATACGGCGCCGGTGCTCGAAGGCGTGGCGGTCAAACCCACCGGCGCCGCGAATTTTGATACCTCTCGCGATGGCGCACTTGTGTACGGCGGAGGCGGCAATGCCATGGCCGCCCTGCGAACGATCACCTGGACGAATCGCACCGGGAAAGAGACCGCAATTGCCGCAGACCCGCGCAACTACTACTACGCCCGCATCTCGCCTGACGGCAGCCGGCTGTCACTTGATGCCCGCGACCAGGAGCAGGACATCTGGATCTTTGACATCCGTCGTGAACATCTTGACCGGCTCACAGACACGCCAGGCGCCGACCAGTACGGCCTCTGGGCGGCGGGCGGGCAGCGCGTCGTGTTCAACTCCGAGGTCAAGGGCACAAGCGAAATCTACCAGATGCGCCCCGATGGGACAGGTGAGATGGAGGAGTTGACCGACGCCTCAAAGGAAAAGGTCACCCCGTATCCCAATGCGATTACCCCGGATGGCAAGCAGGTCATCTTCCGGGCGGCGTCCGGTGTCGGCAAGAACGACCTGTGGATCTCATCTGCGACCGGCGACCGTTCCGTCAGCAAACTCCTGGCCAGTGAACATGATGAACGGAACGCCACCCTCTCGCCCGACGGCAAATGGATGGCCTATGAGTCTGACGACTCGGGGCGGTACGAGGTGTACGTGCGGCCATTCCCCGACGTCAACAGCGGCAAGTCGCCGGTCTCCACGGGCGGTGGCAGCGAGCCCCTGTGGTCGCCCACGGGCAAGGAGATTTTCTACCTGTCTGCTGACAACCGGATGATGGCAGTGCCGGTATCAACCGTGCGCGAATTCGTGGCTGAAAAACCCATGGTGCTGTTTGACACCATGGCGTACTACTTTGGTGGGCAGGGCCGGAACTACGACGTGACGAAAGACGGCCAGCGGTTCGTCATGGTCAAGAATCCCCCCGAACTCGTCGGCCGGTCCATGCCGATTCACGTGGTGCTGCACTGGGCCGAAGAACTCAGATCGAGGGTCAAGTAAGACGTCCAGGCACTCACACGATGCGTGAAGGCCTGAAGGTGCGCCTGAGTTACCATGCGGCGTGCGTATCCTCCTAATTTCTTTCACGGCCGCCCTGACCGCTGCGGTCCAGGGGCTGCCAACGCGCCTCTGGATTGACGCCACCGCGACGACCATTGGCGACACCGCGAATTGGACAAATAAGGTCGAGATCGTCGACATCGATGGCGACGGGCGGCTCGATCTGCTGTTCGCCAACGGGGGCACCTATTCGGAACCCGGACCGCCCGAGGCGAATGTGGCGTTCGTCAATCGGGGGCCGGGGCAGCGATTCGAGAACGTCAGCGCGAAGGTATTTGGTCCCACCCCCGACATCGCCAGAGTCATCAAAGCTCGAGATATCAACAACGATGGACTGATTGACATCATCGTCGGTACCACCTATCAGACGCAGAGCCGGTTGTACCTGGGCACCGGCGGTGGCGCGTTCACCGAAGTGACGGCCACGCATCTTCCGCAGGCACCTGCCAGTATTGGTGACCTCGAAGTGGGCGACATCGATCTCGATGGCGACTTGGACATGGTGCTGGCCGATTGGGGGCCTGGCAACAACATGACGAACGAGGGCGGCCGCACGCGCCTGTGGCTCAACGACGGCACGGGCCACTTCTCGGACGCGACCGCGGCGCAGATGCCCGTAGCCCTGGTCCGCTTTTCCTGGGACCTCGAACTCGCGGATGTGGATAACGACTACGACCTGGACGTGCTGGTGTCCTGCAAGCGCTGCACGGGGGGCTACCTGTTCCGCAACGACGGCACGGGGAAGTTCACCGACGACCCGCGCGCCCTCCCGCAGTACACGAACAACTACGAATACGAGTTGATGGATCTGGATGGCGACAGCTTCCTCGACATCGTCACCATCAACGACGGCGAGATTGTGAAGGAAGGCGGCTCGAATCGCCGCGAGCATGTGTTCAGGAACGACGGTAAGGGGCGCTTCCGAGACGCCACGGCCCAGTGGTGGCAGCCGAGCGAGAACATCGGCGAGGACGACAACATGGTAGCGTTCCTCGACTACGACTCGGACGGCGATGCCGACTTCGTGATCGGCTCACTCAGCGGCCCCGACCGGCTGATGATCAACGATGGCAAGGGGCATCTCACCGTCGCGTTGGATGTCTTCGTCGGTCCGGACACGCCTGGCACACTCGGCCTGGCACTCGGCGATCTTGATGGCGACGGCCGCATGGACGTGGTGCAGGCGCAGGGCGAGCATCCCACGGCAATTCAGGAGCGCGTGTTCCTGGGTTCGGGCCTCAAGCCCGACACCGCGCCGCCGGTCATTTCGATGGTGAAGGCTGTGACCCCTGCCGATGGCGGACGGACGACCATCCGCGCGCGTGTGCATGACCGCAAGAGCCCATCACTGCCGACCGAGTGGAAACGGGTCGTCGTCGAGTGGACGTCAGCCGACGGCCCGCAGACCACCGCGATGCGCTGGATGGGGGAATACCTCTGGACGGCGGACCTGCCGGCCGCCATCGCCGCCAGCGCAACCTATCGCGTCTGCGCTACCGACGCCGCCGGCAACGACGCGTGCCGGGAAACCAAGCAGAACCTCCAGTCTCGGAGTCTCCGTGTGGTCCGTCGTTGATCGGCTACGCGATGATGTCGTGGATGACTTTGCCGGCGACATCGGTGAGCCGGAAGTCGCGTCCACTGTAGCGGTAGGTGAGCTTGGTGTGGTCGATGCCCATCAGGTGAAGGATGGTCGCGTGCAGGTCGTGCACGTGCACGGGGTTTTCGACTGCCTTGAAGCCGAAGTCGTCGGTGGCGCCGTAGGTCATCCCGCCTTTGATACCGCCACCGGCAAGCCACATCGTGAAGCCGAAGGGGTTGTGGTCGCGGCCGTTCTGCGTGGTGCCTGCGCCGCCGCCCACTTCCACCACGGGCGTCCGGCCAAACTCGGACCCGCACACCACCAGCGTGTCCTCGAACAAGCCGCGTGACTTGAGGTCCTTGATGACCGCCGCGAACGGCTGGTCCGAGTCCTTCGCGTTCTTGCGGTGCAGCTGAATGTCACCGTGGTGGTCCCAGGGGTCGCCGGCCGCGTAATACACCTGCACCATGCGCACGCCGCGCTCGACGAGACGCACGGCCATCAGGCAGCCGCGTGCCGTGCTGCCCATGCCGTAGAGCTTCAGCGTCGCTTCCGACTCTTTCCGGATATCGAACACGTCCGGCGCCTCGGTCTGCATCCGGTATGCCACTTCCATCGAGCTGATGGCCGCCTCGAGCTGCGGGTCGCGCGCCTCGCCGGTCTGCCGCATCTTGTCGAGCTTGGCGAGCAGGTCCAGTTCGCGCCGCTGCTCGGGCAGCGTGAAGTCCTTGTTGTGGATGAACGACACCAGCTTTTTCGGGTCGAAGTCCTTGCCGATGATCTGATCGGGCCGTTCCACCTTGTCCGCGATGAACGTGCCCTGGTGCACCGGCGGCAGGAACGCGTTGTTCCACAGCGGCGGCCCCACCGTGGTCGGCACCTGCGGGCACAACACCACAAAGCCGGGCAGGTTCTTGTTGTCCGACCCCAGGCCGTACGTGAGCCACGCGCCCATCGACGGCCGGCCCGCCTGCGTGTGGCCGGTATTCATCATGAGCATCGACGGCTCGTGATTCGGGATGTCGGTATGCATCGACCGCACGAAGCAAATGTCGTCCGCGCATTCGCCCACATGCGGAAACAGCTCGCTCACTTCCATGCCGCTTTTACCGTATCGCTTGAACTCGAACGGCGATTTCAACAACATCCCGGTCTTGCGTTCGGTGGCCACCTCGCCGCCAGGCAAGGGCTGCCCATGAAACTTGTCGAGCATGGGCTTCCGGTCGAAGCTGTCCACCTGCGACAACCCGCCGTTCATGAAGAGGAAGATGACGCGTTTGGCGCGAGCCGGATGGTCCAGCTTCCGGGGCGCCTGACCAGGCAGCCGATCCTCAAACGCCCCGACGGTGGCGAGTGATTCCCCCACCAGACTGGCGAATGCCAGCATGCCGAAGCCGTTGCCCATCTTGCAGAGGGCGTCGCGGCGAGTGACGGGGCGTGTAAATCGATGTGACATGGGGCCCCAGTTAATTCAGGAACAGAAACTCATTCGAGCTGAGCAGGATCTTCACGTAGCGCCCGAACGCAGTGACGGGCTTCTTCTTCTCGTCCTTCGGTCCAACCGCAGCAGGGATGACGCCAGCCATCATGCCATCGGGTGCCGGGGCCGCAGGCGGTGCCACCACAGGCGACGCCGGCGCCATTGCGGGCGCCCCCTTCTTGGCCGCGTCCTCTGCGTCCTTTGCGTCTTTCAGTTCCTTCGCCTTGCGCTCTTCGTACTGCCGCATCGGCTCGGCATCCAGAAACTCAATGCCAGCGGCGAGTTCAGCCGTGGTCGGCGTCCTGCCAAAGATCAGCCGATACGCCTTCCGGATACGCGCGGCATCAGTGAGTTCGCCGTTGACCCGGTCGGCGATGCGCTCGGCCTGCTGCTGCATGAAGTCGCTGTTCATCAAGAAGAGCCGCTGCAGGGGCACGTTGGTGTTGAAGCGCTTTTCCGCCGACTGCATGGGGCTGGGGTAGTCGAACAGCTGCAGGAAGTCATCCAGCCGGTACCGGCTGACACGTCCGTAAATCGTGCGGCGGCCAGACATCGGCGTGAGCACCGCCGACGGTCCGCCCATCTTGTCTTCGAGTGACCCGGCCACAAACAACACGGAGTCGCGCAACTGCTCGGCACTCAGGCGCGCGCGATTAGTGCGCCAATACAGGCGGTTCCCCGCGTCCTTGTCGAAGTTCGCCGCGTCGTGGGTGGTGCTGAGCTGATACACCGCGCTCCGTAGAATTTCGCGATGCAACGCCTTGATCGATCGACCGTTCGCGATGAAGTACTGCGCCAGGTAATCGAGCAGCTCCGGATGACTCGGCTTTTCACCGTTCCATCCAAAGTTGCTGGGCGTATCCACCAGGCCCGTTCCGAAGTGGCCCTTCCAGACGCGATTGACGATGACGCGTGCGGAGATGGGTTGAGCGATGATGGCGTCCGCCAGTTCCAGGCGGCCGCTGCCTTTCGCGAAGGCCTGGCGTTCGGGGGTGCCGAGCACCGACAGGAAACCGCGCGGCACTTCCGGTCCCGATCGATACGCGCTGCCGCGAATCGCCACTTTCAGGTTCACCGGAGGCGTGGGGAAGTCGCGGACGCCGTGCACATACGGATACGGCTCGGGAAGCGCTTTCTGCATCGCGGCAATGTCATCGCGCAGGCCCTGGACGAGCGCCCGTCTGTCGGGACCAAGTTGACGCTCCAGCCCCCATCCCCGGAACGCGAGCAGCCCCGGCTTTGGTGCGATTCCCGATCCGGGGTTGTCCGCGCTATCGAGATCGCGCGAAAACACATCCGTCCACAAGCTCGTCCGATCGATCGGCATCGTCTTCAGCTCGAGGCCGCAGCCGGGGCAGAAGTCGTCGTTGGTCACGAAGGCGTTCGGCTTGTTCAGGCGCTCTTTGGGTTTGGTGCCGGGCAGCGCCTTGGCGGCGATGATGTCGTTCTCGATCTTCACTTCGCGCCGAGCGAGCAGCACGTCGATGACCAGGTCCTGGAACTCGCCGGCCAGGCGCTTCGCGTCGGCTTCCGTTCCGCCGCTCTTGACCATCTCCTGCCACGGCTGGAGGAACGGATAAAACGTGGGCGGCTTCTCAAGGAATCTCAGCCAGCGGTCAAACAGCTCATGGTCAAGCTTCTGGGCCTCAACAACCTTCGGCTTTTCGTCCTTGGGTTCGCCTGTGACCCGCCAGGCCGCCACCATATATTTCGACGTTTGGAATGCGAGCGTCTCGGCCAGTTGCTGTGATTCGTTCTGCAGGTACTGCCCAAGCAGTTCCTGCTTCTTTTCGATCTTCTTTTCCTGAGCCTTGAACTCGTCCACCACGGCCTTGGGCGCCTGTGGATACTCGTGGTACTCCGTGTTCAGGAACACGCCGGCCAGAGCGTAATAGTCGGTGGTTGGAATGGGATCGTACTTGTGGTCGTGGCAGCGCGCGCAGCCCACCGTCAGACCCAGAAAGCCGCGGCTCACCGCGTCCACGCGATCGTGCCGTTCGTCGGCACGCGTGATTTCCACAGCGCCGTTGTCGTAATACCAGGGCCCCAGACCGAGAAAACCAAGCGCCGGAAGATTGCGCACGCGCACGGTGTCATCCATGAGGTCGGCCGCCAGTTGCGCCTTGACGAACTGGTCGTACGGCATATCGCTGTTAAACGCCTTGATGACCCAGTCGCGATAGAGATAGGCGTTGGGATACGGGTTGTAGCCCCGCCCTTCGGGATCCAGGCTGCGATAGTCGTCTTCGCCGTAACGGGCGACGTCGAGCCACATCCGTCCCCACGTCTCGCCGTACTTCGGTGATGCCAGCAGGCGATCCACCAGCCGCGCAAAAGCGGCAGGCGACGTGTCTTTCAGGAACCCGTCCACTTCTTCAGGGGTGGGCGGAACGCCGGTCAAGTCCAGCGTGGTTCGTCGAATCAACGCGAGTTTGTCGGCTGCGGCAACGGGCCGCAGGCTTTCACGTTCGAGGCGCGCCAGCACAAACCGATCGATGTCGGTCTTCGGCCAGGACGTGTTCTTGACGACCGGCACGGCCGGTCGCGCCAACGGCTGGAGGGACCAGAACGCGCGATGCGACGGCGTGATCTCCATCACGCGTGGCGCGGCCGGCGCGGCGGCCGGCTTGGCGGCGCTTGCGGGCCATTGCGCACCCGCGCGGACCCACTCGGCCAGCACCTCGATGTCTTCAGGCTTGAGCTTCGACTTGCCCTTCGGCATCCGCGGCGCCGCGGGGTCTGCCTGCCGCACGGCCTGCACCAACAGGCTCTGGTCCGGGTTGCCGGGCACAATCGCCGGTCCCGACTCGCCGCCTCGCAGCAGGGCCTCGCGCGAATCCACCCGCAGATCGCCCTTGGCTTCTTCGGCGTGGCACTCGTAACACGCCGCCGCCAGAATCGGCCGCACCCGCGTTTCGAAGAACTCTGGCGCCTGCGCGGCCGCCGCCAATTGCTGGTCGGCGGCCCGCACGGTGACGACGGTCACGAGAAGCCCCGCGGTGAGCACGCAGCTCGCGGTGAACCGCGCGGACCTGAATATTTCACGCATTCAACAGCACCCCATTGGTTCGTAGCCTATTATGGACGCCCATGCGTACTACGGGCAAACGGATTGCGGCAGGTCTCGTCCTTGTTGGGTGTTCCGTGGGGGTGATGGCGCAAGCAACAACGCCACCCGTGCCGCCTCCGCTGAAGATTGCGCTTTCCAGCCTCAAGCCCGACGCCGTCATCGACGCGGCCGGCGACCGCCAGATCACCGTGGCGCCTGACGCCGTGTGGGTGTCGAACAGGACCGCCGGGACCGTGACGAGGATCGATCCAAAAACCAATGTGGCGAGCGCGCCGATGGTCATCGGCCAGGGACCGTGCCGGTCGCTGGTGGTGGCCTTCAAGAGCGTCTGGACTCCGCTCTGCGACGGGCCGGCACTGGCACGCGTGGACGCGCAGAGCGGGAAGGCGGCGCCGGTGCTGATCAAAGTCGGTGTCAACGCCGCCGGGCCGATCGTCACGGTCACCGGCAGCGTCTGGATGATCACCGACCCTGCGGGCACGCTCGCGCGTCTTGACCCCGATACCAACGCGGTGGTGGCCGAGGTGACGGTGCCGGCCGGGGCGGGCGCCCTCGCCGCCGGCAACGACGCGGTGTGGGTGACGTCGGCCACCACAGACGTGGTCATTCGTGTCAACGGCCACACGAATGTGCTGGTCGAAGCGATCAAAGTCGGACGCGGACCCTCCGCGGTGGCCTCCGGCGAAGGCAGCATCTGGACATTCAACGGTGGCGACGGCACGGTGTCGCGAATTGATCCCGCCACCAACAAGGTCACCGAGACCATCAAGACCGGCGTGACCGGCACCGCCGGCGCCCTGGTTGTGGGGGAGGGCTCAATCTGGCTGAGCGCGCCGGGCGCACCGCTGACCCGGATCGATCCCGTGACCAACAGCGTCCGCCAGCAATTTTCCGGCACTGGCGGGGGCGCGCTTGCCATCGGGCTGAAGTCGCTGTGGCTCACGGCCACGCCCACCGCGATCTGGCGCATTGATCCCAGGCGCGTGGAAGCGACGAGAAAGTAGCGCGCATTGACTGACTACGGCGCACTCAGGGTCGTCGGGGTCATCCTGGCGCGCAACGAGGAACACACGATCGGCGAGGTGGTGGCAAAGACCCTGCAGTACGTCCATCACGTCTGTGTGATGGACGGGCGCTCCACCGACGGGACGGCCGCGGCAGCCCAGCGCGCGGGCGCCACGGTGCATCAGGATCCCGGGAGGGGAAAGGGTTCGGCCATCAGACAGAGTCTGGGTCTGCTGGAGGCCGACGTGGTGGTCTTCCTCGATGCCGACGGCTCTCACGACCCTGCGGACATTCCCAAACTGGTGGCGCCCCTCGTGCGCGGGGAGGCCGAGTTGTGTATTGGCAGCCGCTTCTCCGGCGGGAGCGAGGAACTCTCCGTCAGTGTGGGGCAACTCATCAGGACCATCGGCAACATCCTGATGAACATTGCGATCAACAAGCGCTGGGGCGTGGAGCTCACCGACACGCTCAACGGATTTCGCGCGATTCGCCGCCACGAGGCGAAACTCGTGAAGATGACCGAAGACGCGCACACCATCGAGCAGGAAATGGCGATGAAGATGCTGCGGCATGGGTATCGGGTGATCAACGTGCCCACGCACGAGTACGCACGTGCCTACGGCACCAGCCACATCCGGATCTGGCGGGAGTGGCCCAAGTTCGTCTGGTGCGTGGTGGTCAACCTGCTGCCGTCGGACGTGCGCACATGAGTGGATCGCGCGCCGCGATCGTCGCGTGTGGCGCGCTCCTGCTGCTGTCGAGCCTGTTCCTGCCGCCGGAGTGGTTCATCCCGCTCTCGCGCAATAGCGCTCCGCCACCGCCGCCCATCTCGGGCTTCACGCTGGTCCAGATCACGCTGTTCGTCGAAGGTCTTGTCGTGATGTGGCTGGGCCTGAAGCGGTGGCCGCCGCGTGTCAGCAGCGCGGCCGCCGGCTATCTGTTGCCGAACTGCGGCCCTGAGACCCAGGCCGCGCCACGGCTGGATGGCCGCCTCAGTCTCTGGGTGCTGGGCGCCATCACGTTGGCCGGGCTCGTGCTCAGGATCGTGTCGCTGAACAACGACCTGTGGATCGACGAACTGGCCCCGGTCTGGGCCTATCGCGATGCTTCGATGTTGCAGGTGGCGGTCACCTACACCAGTTCAAACAATCACCTGCTCAACACGTGGCTCGTGAATGCGTGCATCAGGCTTTTCGGCCAGCACGAGTGGGCCATTCGCCTGCCCGCCATGCTCTGGGGCACGGCCACCATTCCTGCGCTCTACTGGGTGGCGCGTCAGGCGATGTCACGGTTCGCCAGCCTCTGCGCGGCCCTGCTGCTGGCGGTGTCGTATCACCACATCTTTTTTTCCCAGAATGCCAGAGGGTATTCGGCCTACTTGTTCTTGTCGCTCGTGTCATCCGTGTTGCTCGTCAAAGCGCTCGGCAGCGATCGCCGTCGCACCTGGGCCGCCTTTGTGGCGACAACGGTGGTGAATTTTGCGGCGTTGCTGATCAGCGGGTTTGTGTTCGCCGCGCACGTGATTGTGGGCGGTCTGGCTGTGCTGGCGGTCCAGCGGCGTGGTGGGCCATGGGGGCCGTTGCTGTGGCGCCTGGTGGGAGTATTTGGCCTCATCACGTTCCTGGGGTTTCAGCTGTACGCGGCGGCGATTCCGCAGATGTACGTGTTGATGCGCACGGTCTACACGGAGTCCACAAGCGGCTATGCATTGTTCTCGCTCGAACTCGTGACCGAACTCGCGCGTGGGCTGACCGCCGGATTCGGGACGGGGCTGCTGCTGGGTGCCCTCCCGTTTCTGGCCCTGGCCGTGGTTGGCTACGTCATCCTGGTGAGGCGCCATTGGATTCTGGCGCTGGCGTTGACCTTGCCGTGCGTGCTGCAGACGATATTACTGATCGTCCAGGGGCTGACGTTCTCGCCGCGGTTCTACATTCTGGCGCTGCCGCTGGCGATCATGGTGGTGGTGCAGGCGCTGACCCGCGCGTCGGAAGTGGCTGCGCGCTGGCTCAAGCGGTCAGACAGCTTCGCGTGGTGGTGTACGGCGACGGGCAGTGTGGTGTTGTGCCTGGCCTCGATCGCGGCTTTGCCGCGGTACTACACGGTACCAAAGCAGCCCTATCGGGCGGCGCTCAGGTTCGTGGAAGGGGCGCGCGAGCCCGGGAGCGCGGTGATCGTGATCCATTACGCGTCGGCGGGCGTTCGCTACTACCTGGAGCAGACCGGCATCCCGGATGCGGACTACGACATGCGTGTGCGGACTCTGGAGGCGCTTGATGAGGCCATCGCCGCACGCGCCGGCCGTCCGGTCTGGCTGCTGACCACGTTCCCCCGGGCGCTTCGGCTGGCAGTACCGGACCTGGACGCGCGCATCACGCGTGATTGGGAGATTGTCCGGACGTTTCCAGCGACGATCGGCGACGGCCAGATTTCGGTGTGGCGCCAGAAACAATAAGACCCGCGACCGTGGACGAGTTCCACAGCCGCGGGTCTGCTAACGGTCGGAGGTCCTGGGCTTCAGCCCGGGACGGTGTCAGTTCAGCGGGCAGCCCAGTTCGTTGGCAGCCTCAAGCAGGTTCTTCCTCTGCGTGTAGTTGAGTCCCGAGCCCGCGCCGACGCCCTGCACGATCTCGAGCACCTGCGCCGTGGTGTAGGGGTACGCCACACCCGAGTTTGCGGTGTTCAGCAGCGCTGCCACCGCATGACGTGCAAGCGCTTTAGCGCCACCGCCGCCCTGGCTCACCGCCTCCAGCAACGTGATGTCGGGGTTGAAGAAGGTCACACCAAACGTCGTGTCGAAGTCGTCGCCCGGCGCGTAACCCGCCCAGCTATCAAGGTGCTGCGGCTGCCTCCAGTATCCCGGCGTGCAACCCTCGTCGCCCGTGACCACCACCTGGTTCGTGAAGGTGACGGTGAAGCCATGGAAGCTGTTCAGGTA
>JBKJQX010000245.1:0-32116 GCA_046594875.1 Vicinamibacterales bacterium | reverse complement strand
GGCTGCAGCAGCGGCTCACCGCCGGTCAACTCCACGAGGTTGCACTTGAGGGCACGAACGGCGCCGGCAACCTCGTCGATGGACATCTTCTTCCCGCCAGTGAAGGCGTACGGCGTGTCGCACCAGACGCACCGGAGGTCACACGCCGTCAGGCGCACGAATACACACGGTCGTCCGACGTGCGTGGACTCGCCCTGCACCGAGAGGTAGATTTCGTGGATCGTGAGCACTTCCGTTGATCTTAACCTTGACGTCATACTGGCGGTGTATGTCGCTGCTTCCGCCGCCCATTCTCGTGAACGAGGCTTCCGGGCTGCTGGATCTCGTCGCAGCCCTCGCGTCCTGCGCTGCCGTTGGCGTAGACACCGAGTCCAACAGCCTCCACGCCTATCGGGAGCGCGTGTGCCTGATTCAGTTCTCCACGCCCAGCGCCGACTACATCGTCGATCCTATCGCCCTCCCGGATCTGACCCCGTTGGCACCGTTTTTCTCAAGTCCCGCGCAGGAGAAGATCTTCCACGCCAGTGAGGGCGACCTGCTCGGGCTTGGCCGGGACTTTTCGTTCGTGTTCGCGAACATCTTTGACACGATGTCGGCCGCGCGGACCCTGGGCTGGCCACAGGTCGGTCTCGCCGCGGTGCTCGATGCGCAGTTCGGCGTCACATTGAGCAAAGCGCACCAGCGCGCCGATTGGGGACGACGTCCTCTGAAGACCGACATGCTGGACTACGCCCGGCTGGATACGCGCTATCTGTTGCCACTTCGCGAACGGCTGCACGCCGCGTTGGTCGAAGGCGGTCATTGGGCAGAGGCTCGGGAGGATTTCGAGCGTGTGGCGCGCGTTCGGCCGAAACCCGCAGGCCGGTGGCCAGACCCCATGGCATTCTGGCGCGTGAAAGGCGCCCGCGATTTGCCACCCGGTCAGGCCGCGATCCTCCAGGCTGTGTTCGACTATCGTGAGAGTCAGGCCGAGCGAATCAACCAGCCGCCGTTCAAGGTGATGGGAGAACCGGTGCTGCTGGAACTTGCCCGGCGCGCCCCGTTGACTCTCGACGACCTGAGCGCGATTCCCGGCATGACGCCCGGCCAGGTCCACCGGCACGAGCGGGGGTTGCTGTCGGCCATCCACCGAGGGCTGCGCGCACCCGCCCCGCCGGCTCCGATCATCGAGGTGCCACCAGACGATGTGCGGGCTCGATACGACCGTCTACATCGCTGGCGAAAGAGCCGCGCGAATGCCCGAGGTGTGGAATCGGACGTCATTCTGCCTCGCACAACCCTCCGCGACCTGTCGCAGCGTCCACCGCGCACCCTCGACGATCTGGCCGGCATTGCCGACTTCGGCCCGCGGCGACGGGAGTTGTACGGCGAAGAGATTCTAGCGGTGGTGTCTGACCAGGTTACTGACCCAGGGGGGCTCAGCTGCGCGATCGAGCCGCGGCGATGAGCGTCCGCGTCGGCACCTCCGGCTGGAACTACCCCACAGGCAAAGGCACGTGGAACGGCGTGTTTTATCCCGCGCGGCGGCCGCGCGGCTTTGATGAGTTGCGCTACTACGCCGAGCACTTCGACATCGTCGAGGTGAACTCGACGTTTTACCGGATGCCGGACACCGGATTGGTCGGCAAGTGGGTGGGCCGCACACCGGCGGACTTCCAGTTCGCAATCAAGTTGTTCCAGAAGTTCACGCACCCCGACATGTATCTGGCTCGAGCCGGGGTCAAAGACTGGAGCCTGTCGCTGGGCGACGTGGACGCATTCCGCGTGGGAGTGGCGCCGCTGGTTGATGCGGGCCGGATGGCCGTCCTGCTTGTGCAGTTTCCGTCGAGCTTCCACGCCGACGAACCCATGCGCGACTACCTGTCATGGGTGCTCGAGGCATTCGCCGACTACCCGCTCGCAGTGGAACTGCGCCATCGCTCCTGGTTCGCGCCCGGCGCCGAGACATCCGCGCGGCTCGCCTCAAGCCGCGCGGGGTTGGTGATAGCGGACGATCCGGAGACGCCGAAAATGACGTCGGGTGTCTTTTTGCCTGAACTTGCCAAAAAGACACCCGACGTCATTTTGGGGACGGGTGTGTTTTCCACAGAAATCGCGATTTTGGGGACAGGTCTCAACGCGGCTTCATCCTCGAGACCTGTCCCCAAAACCGCGATTTCTGTGGAAAACACACCCGTCCCCCTCTATTTCCGGTTCCACGGGCGGAACGCAGACGCCTGGTGGAATCATGAGCAGGCGGAAGATCGGTACAACTATCTGTATTCGCCGGCGGAGTTGCAGCCGTTCGCGGCGGCGGCGACTGAGGCGGCACAGGCGGGCCGTACGGTCATGGCCTTCATGAACAATCACTTTTCGGCCAAGGCCGTGGCGAACGCGGCCGTGCTCAAGTCGCAGCTCGGCCAGACCGTGCCCGGCCTTTATGAACGTGAAATGGTGGACCGGTACCCCGACCTCGAAGGGATCGTCACTACTTCGGGACTGCCGCTTTGATCGTCGCCTGCTTGAGCACGTCGGCGAACTTCAGCGTATCGACGACAGGCATGCCCACGCGCACCCGCCCGATGATCGTGTACTTACCGTTCAACGATGGGCTGGCTTCTTTCATGATGTAGAACTGGCTGCCTGCAAGCTGGGGATTGCCGGTGTGCGCGAGGCCCACCATGCCCCGGACATGGATCAACTTTTTGGAGATCTCGGCCACGCCGATCGTCGAGGTCGGGGCGCTGCGCCCCCACCAATCCTTCCTCGACACATCCCGCGATGCCGAATCCCCCACCTGCACGAGGCCTCGCTCTGCCCGATGGAACCTGAGTCCGCGATAGAAGTTTTTTTCAACCAGGGCAACGATAAAGTCCACGCTCTGGGGGGCGTCGCCGCGGAGCAACTCGATTTCGATCACGCCCTTTGCGGTATCGAGCACCAGCGTGGGATTATCGGCCGACTGGATCGAAGGCACGGGCTCTGGCCCGACCGCGGACGACGGCAGAGCAAGCGGCAGCGCACTGCCAGCCACCACCACGAACGCCATCATTGCGAGCAATTGGCGGCCAAGAGGCTCAGGCCGACCTGCGAAAAAATGTCGTTTCATGCGCGACTCTCCCGTGTCACACCCTTGCGGGGACACAACGCCGACACCACACACGCGCGGCACCTCGGATACACCGGCTTGCACACATTCTGGCCCCACGTGACCAGATACAAATTTACATCGGGCCACCACTTGCGCGGCACCACCCGATACAGCGCCTGTTCGGTCTGATCGGGCGTCCGCGTCTTCACCCACCCCAGACGATTCGAAATGCGATGGACATGGGTATCCACACAGATGTTGTCCTGGCTCGCGTGCGACAGGATGAGCACGAGGTTGGCCGTCTTCCGGCCCACACCGGCCAGGGTCAGCAGCTCTTCCATCGTGCGCGGCACCACGCCGCCAAAGTCAGCCAGGATCTGCCGGCACGCCTGCTTCACGTGACGCGCCTTCGTCCGATAAAAACTGACCGGATAGATCAGCCGCTCGATTCGCGCCACCGTCAGCACGGCCATCGTCTCTGGCGTGTGCGCCACCTTGAAGAGCCTGGCCGACGCCCCGGCGGTCACGGCGTCCTTCGTCTGCGCGGAAAGCAACGTGGCGATCAGCACCCGAAACGGATCCTCGTGGGTCTCTTCCGCGATCTTCTCCACGGCCGGCTCTTCCATCGTCCGAATGGCCTTGCCGATAGCCTTCAGGACCGGAACAACTGCCTCAGTGCCCATGCGACTTGCAGTAGCCGCAGTGATCGCACTTCACGGCCGGCTCAATCAGGCAATCGTCGGTGACGTTGACGAGCCCGGCGTACACCGCGTGGCTTGAGAGCAGGGTCAGTGGCGCCGTCGCGATGTGGGCCACGGCCGGCATCGCAGGCGGTGCATGACCCAGATGCCGGGCCACGGCGGTGCGCACGAGGGATCGAAGTTCAGCTTCGTTCATGCCTCTACCGTCAGAGTATCCACGATGCCGATGATAGCCGCGTCCACGGGCGCCGCCTTGCGTCGCAAGGCATCACCGGCGGCTTTGCCTTCGATCACGATCAGCACCGTCTCACCCACTCCGGCGCCCACCGAGTCAATGGTCAGCACCGCCGTCCCCTTCGGCGCGCCTTCGAGCGTGAGCGGTTGCACCAGCAGCAGCTTCGCACCGTCAATTTTGTGATGTTTCCTGGTCGCCACCAGCGTGCCGATCACGCGCCCGATCTGCATCGCCGGCCTACTCGACGTCCCAGGAATCGACGATGCCCACCACGCAGGCGTCGGCGGGCGGTTCGCCAGGGAAGAACGGAAACGTGGCCTCACGCCCGCGAACAAAAAAGACGTGTTCCCCGACGCCCGCGCCCATGGCGTCGAGCGCCACCACCGCGCGGCCCACGGGCTTGCGATCGGGCGAGATGGGCTGCAGCATGAGCAGCGTGTGGCCGCCCAGGTTCGGGTCTTTCACCGTAGACACCACGTTGCCGACCACTCTCGCGAGTTGCACGGTTATTTCTTTGCTCCCTGGGGGGCCTCGAGGGGAGCCGTGGCCCTGGCCTGCGGCTGGCCAGGTGTGTGCACGTGATCGACGATGCCGATGATGGCCGCGTCGATGGGACAGTCTTTGAAGCCTTGCGCCATTCGCGCGGAGCTACCGGAGACGATGAGTACCGTCTCTCCCACGCCGGCGTCCACGGTGTCGACGGCGACCACGTAGTTCCCGTCAGGGGTCCCAGACGCGTCGAGCGGCCGCGCCACCAGCAATTTGCTGGCGACGAGCCGCTCGTCTTTGCGGGTCGCGACGACCGTGCCGACGACCTTGGCGAGAATCACCCGGTGCGCCTACTTCGCCGCTTTGCCGATCGGGAGCACGTCCTCGAGGTTCGCGTGGGGACGCGGGATGACGTGCACCGACACCAGTTCACCCACACGGCGCGCTGCTGCCGCGCCGGCGTCGGTGGCGGCCTTGACTGCCGCGACGTCGCCGCGCACGATGGCGGTGACGTAACCCGCGCCGATCTTTTCCCATCCGACCAGTGTCACTTTGGCGGCCTTGACCATCGCGTCGGCCGCTTCGATCATCGCGACCAACCCCTTTGTCTCGACCATTCCGAGTGCCTCACCCATGGACCCCTCCATTGCTCCGTAAGTCGGACTCACGCCATCGTGCGGGGCGTGAGGTGCCGAACGGCGCCCTCGATTAGCGTCGTCAGCTCGCCGTATGTTAACTGAATCTCCCCGCTATTACCTACGGTGACTCGCCCGGCGGCTACGGAGGTGTCCAGGACGAGCTGTTCGCCCGGCGCCGACGGCGCCTGAAGCACCTGACATCCCGGGTCGCCGCCGGGGGGTGGATGCGGGCAAACGGGCGCCGGTGAGGCGATGCCATACATGCCGCGCAGCGCCTGAAGACGGTCCACCTCCTCACGCGACAGCAGGTGCTCCCGGCCGAGCAGGCGCGCCACCAGGCTGATGCGCGCAAAGTGCTCAATCGTCTCCATTTTGTAATACGCGGCAAACAGGTCTTTGCCCAGGGCCAACGCGCCGTGGTTGGCCAGCAGGAGCGCGTCGTGCGAGCGGACGTACGGCTCGACCGATGCCGACAGTTCGGGCGTAGACGGGGTGCCGTACTCGGCGATGGGAATGCTGCCGAGCGTGGTCACCACTTCAGCCAGCACGGCGCGGTCGAGGGGAATGCCGGCAACGGCGAACCCCGTGGCCAGCGGTGGGTGCGCATGCACCACGGCGTGGACGTCGGGCCGGTGGCGATACGCCGTCAGGTGCATCAGGATTTCCGAAGACGCCTTGCGGCCCGGCTCGCCAGAAAGCAGACGGCCGTCCATGTCGGTGACCACCATCATCTCGGGGTTCATGAACCCCTTCGACACGCTGGTGGGCGTCATGAGCAGGCGGTTGCCGGGCAGCCGCACGCTGATGTTGCCGTCGTTGGACGCGACGAAGCCGCGCGTCCACAGGCGCCGGCCGACTTCAACGATGTCGAGGCGGAGCTGATCGTCGCTTAAGGCCATCGTGCGGTGTCAGCCTGCCTTGCGGGCCGACCAGGCGTGGCGACAGTTCTCGGAGCAGAAATACACGGCCGAGTCGCCCGATCCTTCACGAAGCGCTCGGCCAACAGGCACATACGTACCGCAGTGGGGATCGCGCACCAGGTGTCCGCCCTCACGCGTGGCGGGCGAGGAGGATCGCCGCGATTGTCCGGCGGCAGGTGATGAATACCCCCTGACGATGCCGGCAAAGAACCGCATGACCAGCCGGACAAGGATAAGGATCGCGATGATCCGGATGATCCAGCCGATCAGGGCCATCTACTGACCTGCGCCGCCTCGTCCTGCGGGCGCGACCGGCGCGCCTGGCGTCACGGGATGCGCGCCTTTGACTGCTGCCAGCGCTTCCTTTGCGCGCGCGGCTTCCGGGCTAGCCGGGGCGATCGACACCAGGTACTCCCACGACTTCGTGGCGCCCTCCAGGTCCTGTTTGCCGAAGGCGCGTACGATGCCCTGATTGAGCAAGGTCTTGGTGTGCACCGGGTCCACCGACAGCGAGTGGTCAAATTGCGCCAGGGCGCGGTCGATCTGATTCGACGAGTAGTAGCTCACACCGAGGTCGGTGCTGGCATCCACGTTCTTCGGATCGATCTTGAGCGCGGCCTCGTACCAGGAAATGGCGATGTCGAAACGCTCGGCATCAAAGTAGAGATTGCCAAGGTCCACCCGGAGCGCGGCATTGGCCGGCGCGGCATTGGCCTGACGCTCGAGGTCGGCGGCGCGCTGCACATCCAGCGGCGGCGGTGGTGGCGTCGCCGGCAACTGCGCGGCGGGCGTGCCTGCAGCTGCGACGGCGGCGGCGGGCGCGGGCCCGGCGCCCTGCTGAGTGCCAATAATCCACCCCACCAGAAGGCCGAACATCGTGCCTGAAATCGCAAAGACCAGAGACTCGCGGTTCATTTGATCACCTGATTGGATGATAGCGGGTTTTCACCCACGGCGGCCAGATAGTCGCGCACGGCGCGGTCGAGGCCCACGTACAAGGCGTGTGCGATGAGTGCGTGGCCGATCGACACTTCGTCGATGTGCGGAAGTTCGCGGAACAACTCGAGGTTGGCCAGGTCCAGGTCGTGGCCCGCGTTGACGCCAAGGCCGAGCGTGTGCGCCAGCGTGGACGCGGCGGCGTAGGTCTCGAAGCTCGATTGACCGTCCTCGCGGCTGTGGGCGAAGGCTTTTGCAAACGGTTCGGTATACAGCTCCACGCGATCGGCGCCGAGCCGCTTGGCCCACCGGATCGGCGCTTCTTCGGGATCCACAAACACGCTCACGCGAATGCCTTCGGCGTGCAGCCGCGCGATGACGGCCACCAGCCGCTCGGGCGACGTGGAAGCCGACCACCCGGCCTGGCTGGTGACTTCACCCGGCACCACCGGCACCAGCGTGCACTGCTGCGGCCGCGCGGCCACCACCAGATCCACAAAGTCGGCGGTGGGGTCTCCCTCGATGTTGAACTCCACTCCGGAGGCCGTCTCGCGCAAGTGCGCAGCGATCTGCATCACATCCCGGCGGGTGATGTGGCGCTCATCGGCGCGCGGGTGCACAGTGATGCCCGGCGCGCCGGCCTTCACGCAGGCCGCCACCGCCTCGCACACATTGGGCACATCGCCGCCGCGCGCATTGCGCAGCGTGGCCACCTTGTTCACATTGACGGAGAGACGAATCATGCCAGCGTGGTTCTCACCGCGTCCGCAATCTCTTCAGCCATGGCCTGGACCGAGGCCTGATCTTGACCTTCAATCATGATGCGCAGCAGCGGTTCTGTACCTGAATATCGCACCAGCAGACGGCCCGAGTCACCCAGTGCCGCGCGCACGCGCGCCATGGCATCGGCCACCGCAGGCACCGTCTCCAGGTCCACCCGCTCCCGGACGCGCACGTTCATCAACGTCTGGGGACACAACACCAGTGCCGCCGCCAGGTCCGACAGTTCACGACCGGTCTCCACCATCACGCGCATGACCGCGAGCGCGGTCGCCATGCCGTCACCAGTAAACAAGTGCTCGGCCAGGATGACATGGCCCGACTGCTCGCCGCCCACCACGTACCCGCCGCGCAGCATCTCCTCCATCACGTATTTGTCACCGACGGGTGTCCGCAGCATGGTGATGCCCCGCGTACGCAACGCGATCTCAAGGCCGAGATTGCTCATCACCGTGGCCACCACGGTGTTGGCCGTCAGGCCGCCCTGTCGCTGATAATGCGCG
Source organism: Vicinamibacterales bacterium (assembly GCA_046594875.1). GTDB lineage: Bacteria > Acidobacteriota > Vicinamibacteria > Vicinamibacterales > SCN-69-37 > SYFT01. The sequence continues at coordinate 23,844 of JBKJQX010000245.1, read as the reverse complement.
CCCAGGATCAGCAGCAACGCATCGCCGTCCACGATGTGGCCGCGATGATCGACGAGAATCGCGCGGTCGCCATCACCATCAAACGCCACACCAAGGCGGCACTGGTGCGCCACCACCTCTGCGGCCAATCGCGCCGGATGCGTGGACCCACACGCCAGGTTGATGTTGCGGCCGTCCGGGGCGTCACCCACGGTCACGAGCACGCAACCGAGCGACTCGAACAATCGCTTTGCCGTGGTGGTGGTGGCGCCGTTGGCGCAATCGATCGCCATGCGCATGCCGCGCAGTCCATCACCTGCAGGCGCGAGCCGCGCGGTGTGCTCAAGGTAGGGCGCGATCAAATCGGCGGCCTCAATCCGGGCTTCACCCGACGCGGGGACGCTCCAGGAGGCATCGGCCACAATGGCCTCGATCGCCCGTTCCACGTCCTCGCCGAATTTTTCGCCCCGGCCCGAAAACACCTTGATGCCGTTGTCCTGAAACGGATTGTGCGAGGCCGAAATCACCACGCCCAGGTCCACGTCGCGTGTCCGCGCGAGGTACGCCACTCCAGGCGTCGGAATCACTCCTGCGGACACGACGGCGGCACCCTGCGACACCGCGCCCCGCGCCAGCTCCCGCTCGATCCACTCTCCAGATTCGCGGGTGTCGCGACCGATCAGCAGCCGCGCCGGCCGCTCGAGACCCAGCGACCGCACCACCGCGCCACCAATACGTGCCACGGTCGGCGGATCAAGCGGCCATGCCCCGGCCACGCCACGAATGCCATCGGTACCAAACAACCGGCGTACTGACACTACGGTCTCTTCTTCCGTATCTCGACGGTGACCCGAGCGGTGCGCGGCTCACGCAGGCGCAACGCCGAGTTCACCACGCCGATGCTCACGGTCCGCGAGACAGTGGCCTTCGCGCCATCAACCATGACGGTCTCGGTGATGGCATTGCGCAGCACCTTCAACTGGCTCTCAGGTCCGACCACGTCGACCTGGGCCGGCTCCACGGTGACCTTGCCCACCTCATACCCACTCGCCGGGTCTCCTTCGACGATGGCCTCGACGGGAACGCCGCGCGTGCCTGTCGTCTCAAGCGTCAACATGACGGTGGAGGGAAACACCTGGGTCACCTCCACACCAAACGGCGTCGCCACCTGATCGGTGCGCAGGTGGAACAGTCGTGAACCCGGTCGTCCATCCGCCAGGTCGATATAAACCGTCACCTCCGCCTGATCGCCACTGAGCTGGCTGGCCCGCCCGCGCAGGTGCACCTCGACCGAATCCGGCGCATCCGGCAGGATCTCCAGCGCATCCGGCACGTTGCGGAACAGCAGCGGCACCCGCACACTGCGCTCCACCAGATGCTCGCTCCCGACAGTGAGCCACAGCATGGTGCCCAGGCCGACCGCCACGAACTTCAGGCCCAGATTGCGAAAGGGATGCCACGCCATCACGCCACCGGTCCTCTCCCCATGGCGTCGGCCATGCCCGATCCGACCCGGTGGCCCCGCCGATGCAGCACCAGTTCGTTGAGCCGGACGCGCAGGCGCTCGGGCGTCAACGCCCGCTCGATCTGACCGTCGTAGGCGAGCGAAATCTCGCCGCGTTCCTCCGAGATGACGACGGCGATCGCGTCTGATTCCTCGGTGACACCGATCGCCGCCCGATGCCGTGTTCCGAGATCGCGATCAAACTTCGAACTGACCGTGAGCGGCAGGAAACACGCCGCCGCGGCGACGCGATCTTCGGTGATGATCAGCGCGCCGTCGTGCATCGGCGCGCCCGGCTGAAAGACGGTGGTGATCAGATCGTAGCTGACCGCCGCATCCAGCGGAATTCCGCTCTCGACATAGTTGCGCAGACCAATTTCACGCTCCAGCACAATCAGGGCGCCCACGCGGTGCTGCGCCAGCAGGCCCGCGGCCGTCATCACTTCTTCAATCGTCTCGTCGGCCTGTTTCGACCCCGCGAAGTAGCGGAAAAACGGCGATCGCCCGAGGTGCGACAGTGCCCGGCGAATATCTGACTGGAACAAGACAATGGCCGCGAACCCGGCATACACAAACACGTTGCGGATGAGCCAGTTCACGGTCTGCAGCGGGAACCGTCGCGAGACATAAAACAAGGTCAGGACAAACGCCGATCCCAACGCCATTTGCGCGGCTCGCGTACCGCGAATCAGCTTCAGACTCTCGTAAATCAGGATCGAAACAACCAGGATGTCCACGACATCCCACCAGTTCACCGTGGGCCGCTGCAGGAGGGCGAGGAGCTGGTTCATACGCTCGTTGAGAGAGTATCAGACGCGGCGCGGCCAGCACGTAGCTCGGATCAGGGCGTCGGTCACGCGCGCCACATCCACCATGGCCGCCACGTCGTGCACGCGCACAATGTGGGCGCCCAGCCAGATCGACGCCGCCACCGCCGCCGCCGTGCCCCACAGGCGCCCCTCTGGCGGGCGTTCTCCAATCGCGGACTTCAGGAACGACTTGCGCGACGGCCCCGACACAATCGGGCACCCGAGGTCGGTCAGCGCCGGCAGGCCCGCCAACATCGCCATCGTGTGCTCGGGCTGTTTCGCGAAACCCAGGCCGGGATCGATCAGCACCTGGCTCCTTCTGACACCGGCAACAACCGCTGCATTGATCCGGGCCTCAAGCTCCGAGCGGACCTCGCCCACCACGTCGTCATATTGCGCACGCGCGTACATCGCGACCGACCGCCCGCGATTGTGCATGAGGATGACGGCAACGCCAGTGTCGGCCACCACGCCTGCCAGCGCCGGGTCGTAGGCAAACGCACTGATGTCGTTGACGATGGTTGCGCCTGTGTCGATGGCGCGCCTGGCAATCTCGGCTTTGTAGGTGTCGATGGAGATCGGGACCGTGGTGCGCCCCTGCAGCCCCTTGAGCACGGGGCCGACGCGGCGCCATTCCTCCTCGACGTCCAGCGGCTCGGCACCCGGACGCGTGGACTCGCCGCCGACGTCGAGCAGGTCGGCACCTTCGTCTACCAGGCGCAGCGCATCGGCAACGGCGACCGCGGGGTTTCCCCGCAGGCCGCCGTCCGAAAACGAATCCGGTGTGACGTTGATGATGGCCATGACGAGCGTGCGCTCGCCGAGCCTGAGGATGTGCCCGCCTGGCAACGGCAGGTCGAAGTTACGCCTGGGCAATCGGCTTGGGAATCGGCGGCACGATCGGCGGACGGTCAGACTGTTCCGAGCGTGTCGAATCACCCGCTGGCACGGGCGGCGTCGGCCTGGCTTCGTCCAGATCGATGCCCTTGGCCAGGCGAATCACCTGGTCGGCGTCGAGCACTTCGCGGGCCAGCAGTTCGTCCGCGATCTTGAGCAAGGCCGACTTGTTCTCGGTGAGTATCGTTCGCGCACGGTCGTAATTGGTGAGCACGAAACGCGTCACTTCCGAGTCGATGCGAGTGGCTGTTTCCTGGCTGTACTCCTGCGGTCGCGAGATTTCGCGGCCCAGGAACACCTGCTCTTCGCGCTTGCCAAATGTGAGCGGGCCCATCTCGTCGCTCATGCCCCACTCGCACACCATCCGGCGCGACAATTCGGTGGCGCGCTCCAAGTCGTTGCCGGCACCGGTGGTGAGGCCGCCGTTGGTGATCTCTTCCGCGATGCGACCGCCCATCAGGATGGCCATCTGGTCCATCAGGTAGTCACGCGAGTAGTTGTGCTTGTCGTCGGTCGGCAACTGCATCGTCAAGCCGAGCGCCATGCCACGTGGAATGATGGTGACCTTGTGGATGGGGTCGGCGTGCGGCAGCAGCACGGCCAGCAGCGCGTGGCCGGCTTCGTGCACGGCCGTGATGCGCTTCTCTTCTTCGGTGATGATCATCGAGCGCCGCTCGGCGCCCATCATCACTTTGTCTTTGGCGTGCTCGAAGTCGTTCATGCGAACGACCTTCTGGTTGTAGCGCGCCGCGTTGAGGGCCGCTTCGTTCACCAGGTTGGCCAGGTCGGCGCCACAAAACCCCGCCGTGCCACGTGCGATCACGTTGATATCCACGTCGTCTGACAGCGGGATCTTCTTGGTGTGCACCTGGAGGATGCCTTCGCGGCCCTTCACGTCGGGGCGGCTCACCACGATGCGGCGATCGAAACGGCCGGGACGCAGCAGCGCGGGGTCCAGCACGTCGGGACGGTTGGTGGCTGCGATGAGGATGACGCCCTCGTTCGACTCGAACCCGTCCATCTCGACCAGCAACTGGTTGAGCGTCTGTTCGCGTTCGTCGTGACCGCCGCCAAGGCCGGCGCCGCGGTGACGGCCCACGGCATCGATTTCGTCGATGAACACGATGCACGGCGCGTTCTTTTTGCCCTGTTCAAACAGGTCGCGAACGCGCGACGCGCCCACGCCGACAAACATCTCGACGAAGTCGGAGCCGCTGATCGAGAAAAACGGCACGTTGGCCTCGCCGGCCACCGCGCGCGCCATCAGCGTCTTGCCGGTGCCGGGCGACCCCATCAGGAGCACGCCCTTCGGGATACGGCCGCCGAGCTTCTGGAACTTCTGGGGTTCGCGCAGGAACTCGATGATCTCCTGCAGCTCTTCCTTGGCCTCATCAGCCCCGGCTACTTCCTTGAACGTGACTTTCTTCTGGGTGGACGATGAGAGTTTTGCGCGGCTCTTGCCAAACGACATGGCCTTGTTGCCACCGCTCTGCATCTGACGGGTCATGAAGACCCAGAACCCCACCATCAGGAGGATGGGGGCCCACAGGAACAGGAAGTTCGCCCAGGTGTTCGCGGTTTCCTTCTTGCCCACGAGCTCGACGTTGAACTTCTTCACGTCTTCGTAGAAATTCGGGAACCCCTCGGGCAGCACTGAGCGCACCACTTTGCCGGGCGTGTCGTCGGCCAACGGGAACCCACGCAGCTCGGTGCCGCTGGGACTGCCGGTCGCCTCAATCTTGCTGAACTGGTTCTTGCTGAGGCGGTCCATGAACTCTGTGGTGCTGATGGTCGTCTCGCTTTGCCCGAAGTTGGCAGTGACCTGCCACACGAGCACCGCGAGCACAAACATGCTCGTCCAAAAGAGAAACCCTCTCATCGTCGAATTCATGTGCGTTCCAGCTTTCTGAACCTCAAGGTTACCATGTCAACCGCATTGAGTCCGGCATTGGGTAGCCCCACCGCCGAGCGGCCTGGCATCCACAAAATCTGACCGTCTGCCGCCACGACGAGCGGCACCCGATCCCGTTCCGAGCGCGGGATCTTCGCATCCACCATAAGATCCTGCACCTTGCGCGCGCCCCCACTTAGTGCGACGCGATCCCCGGGGCGTCGGTTCCGCACGGTGAGCGGAAACGCGGCCAGCGGCACTACCACTGAATACGCCTCGTCGCCGCCCTCCGATGCATCCGGCGCAGAAAAGGTCGCGGTCTCGGCCGTGACCCGAAGGCCGGCCTCGGACACAGCCACGTGTCGGCCCGCGGCCAGCACGTAGGCGAAGGGAGGCACGGTGACCGTCGCGCCAAGCCGCACCCTCAAGATGTTAGACACCCGCTCAACCCGGACGGCCGGTAAGTCGAGCGAGCCGCCCCCCGCACCACGGCCCGCAAGCCGCAGCACCGCGTCAAAATGGTCGGCACGCCACGGCGCGTGAGGCACCAGACGTTCCAGGACGTGCCGCAACACGCGGCGCGCGATGGCCGGAGGAAGCGACCCCAAGTGGTCCCGGTCCAGGTCCGCGCCGTCCGTGTCTGCATGCAAGACGACCGCGGGGACCGCTTCGAGAGCGAGCGTCTGCAGCGCCTGCTCGTCGTCTTCGGCGAGCGCTGCCGCGCGAGCGAGCGCGGCCACTCCGCCGGGCGCCATCTGTTCGATCACCGGAAGCAGGTCGTGGCGCACTCTGTTACGGGCAATCGAGCGGTCGGCATTTGAGGAGTCCTCGCAACAACTTTCGCCGCGCACCTCGAGCCACGCCCGCACATCGCGGCGACGACACGCGAGAAGCGGACGAACATACAGGCCACGTTCGGCTCGAATGCCGGAGAGCCCGCGGCTGCCGGTGCCGCGCAAGAGGCGTAGCAGCACCGTTTCAGCCTGATCGTCGGCCGTGTGGGCGGTGACCACGCGCGAGGCACCCAGGCGAGCGGCGGCTGCAGCGAAGCCACGATAGCGGCTCGCTCGGGCGGCCGCTTCGGGAGACCGTGCGGCGCGCGGGGCAATCGGCGCATCCACCACGTCGATCGGCACACCAAGGCGGTCGGCCAACGCACGGCAGAAGGCTTCATCGCGGTCCGACTCGGCACCGCGCAGGTGGTGATTCACATGGATGAGGCCCACAAGCGTGGAGTGGTGTGGCGGCTGGCCGGAGTGCGCGCGCAACCACAGCGCCATGGCCACCGAATCGGCGCCACCCGACACGGCCGCGGCCACGCGATGGCCCGACAACGATCGAAGCGAGGCGCGGTCAATCGTGGACATGATTCAGCCGGCCCCGCGAGGCGGGGCGGGTCGAGGAAAAAGTTGGTGCCGGTGCAGGGACTTGAACCCCGGACCCTGCGGATATGAGCCGCATGCTCTAACCAACTGAGCTACACCGGCGAAGACTTTCGATCATACCTCAGCCCTCTTGATCCAGGCCAGTCACAGGATGAGCATCGCGTCGCCATAGCTGTAGAACGCAAAGTCGCGGGCCACGGCGTCGCGATACGCGGCCAGGAGGAGGTCCCGACCCGTGAACGCGGCCACGAGCATCAGCAGGGACGACTGCGGCAGGTGGAAATTGGTCAGGAGGGCGTCGATGGCCCGGAACTCATGCCCGGGCGTGATGACCAGTTCAGTCCGGCCCGATCCAGCGGTGACGAGGCCGGCACTATCGCGAGCCGCAGACTCCAGCGCCCGTGTCGTGGTGGTGCCGACGGCCACAAGTCGCCCGCCGGCCGCCCTGGCCTGGGTGATTGCCGCGGCGGTTGCCGCAGTCACTTCATACCGCTCGGCGTCCACGCGGTGATCGGCCGTGTCTTGCACCGTGACCGGCTTGAAGGTGCCGTAACCGACATGCAGCGTGACGGTCACGCTACGAATGCCGGCGGCACCAAGCGATGTCACGAGTGCGTCATCGAAATGCAGTCCAGCCGTGGGTGCGGCAATCGACCCGGGGAAACGCGCGAAGCCTCGCCGAACCCCGTCAGGGCGGAGGCGGGCGAACATCGTCTGGTACCGCGCGCGGTCGTCGTCGGTATCCGCGCGCCGGATGTAGGGCGGCAGCGGGATGTGGCCGAGCCGGTCGATGGCCTCGGCGACGGATGCGCCCTCGGCGACGAGGCGCACCCGCCTGCGGCCGGCATCATCGATCGCTTCGATCGTGCCAGTCAGGGATACGCCGGGAGCGCGATTCTGGTCGGTGAAGTCGATTCGGGCGCCGACCAGCAGTTTTGGACCGGGCTTCACCAGCGCCCACCACACCGAAAAAGACGTCGGGTGTCTTTTTGGAGGACACTCTGCCGAAAAAGACACCCGACGTCTTTTTGGCTCGTTGTCCTCCTCTTCCAGCAGCAGGCACTCGGCCCGGCCGCCGCCCGGCACCCGGTGGCCCAGCAGCCGCGCGGGAAACACGCGCGAGTCGTTGGCCACCAGCAAATCGCCGGCCCTTAACCACTGCGGCAGATCCGCGACACGTGCCTCCTGCCATGTCCCGGCGGCTCGATCAACCACGAGCAGCCGCGACTGGCCCCGCTCGCGCGGATGCTGCGCGATCAGGCGATCGGGGAGATCAAAATCAAAGTCGCTGACGCGCACACCGTATGGTGGCACGTCTCATGGGTGGGTCACCGTCATCGAAAACGCGACCGGTCCCACCTGTCCTGTCACGTCCGACACCTGAATGCAGTAGGTGCCTTGCGGCAGGCTGCCGCTCAGGTGCGGTCCTGTCCCGGGTATCGTGGCCACGTACGCGGTGGCTGCGACGATGCAGATGCCTCCCGCTGTGACCGTCCCAGCTCCCACGCCCATCGGCATATTCGGCTGCAGCGTTCCGTCGGGCCGGGACTGCACGGCCGACGTCAGCGTAATGGTCACCGGCCCGCCTCCCGGCCCCACCGTATAGGTCTTGATCGTGCTCTGGAAGACGCCGCCCACCGGCGGGGCCACGGTCCCCGTGAGCACCTCGGTGATGATGGCTTCCGGCGGCAGTGTCGGTTGATACACCGTGACGGACTGATTGCAGCCGGTTGTGGCAAGGGCCACGCCGGCCACCGCGAACGCAAGGTGCCTGATTCGCATACCAGATTCTATCCCGCCGGCCATTTCCGCCCGGGAGTGCTCAAGTGGACAGCCGTAGGGCCCCCGCCATGGCACAGTCGGGACATGCTACGAGCCATCAAAGATCTCAAAGGGTATGCACTGCTGGCCACCGACGGTCCGATTGGCCATGTGGTGGACGTGCTGGTTGACGACCGGCATTGGGCCGTTCGATATCTGGTGGTCGATACGGGCACTTGGTTGTCGGGCCGGAAGGTGCTGATCTCTCCGATGTCGCTGGGACTTCCGGATTGGGCTCTGCAGCAGCTCCCGGTGTCGCTGACGAAGGATCGCGTGGAACACAGCCCGGATGTGGATACGCAGAAGCCGGTGTCCCGCCAGCATGAAGAAGAGCAACTGAGCTACTACGGGTATCCCGTGTATTGGGAAGGCACCGGCATGTGGGGCACGGGCGCGTACCCGGGAGTGCTGGCCGGCACCTCGGCCATCGCCAGCACGTCTGGCGCGTCAACGGCCACCGCCGTGCAGGACCCGCACCTGCGAAGCTGCGACGCACTTGTCGGCTACCAGATCCTCGCCACCGACGGCGACCTCGGCCACGTCGAAAACTTCCTGCTCGACGACGAATCGTGGGCCGTACGGTACTTCGTGGTGGACACCAGCAACTGGTGGGGGGGACATCACGTGCTCATCGCCCCCCAGTGGGTGGACCGCGTGAGCTGGCCGGACGCCACGGTGACGCTGGACCTGAGTCGGGACGCCATCAAACACGCGCCGCCCTACGACGAGGCCAAATTGTTCGAGCGCCAGCACGAGTTCGCGATGTATGAGCACTACGGACGGCCGAAGTACTGGGCGGACGAGCCGGACGACCGGTAGGCAATAGACCGTGCAGTGCTCCCGGGCTGAAGCCCGGGACCTTCCAAGCGAGTCAGCGCGGCGTCAGGTGTTTCTGCACGTCCGCGAGGTACTGCTCCATCGTCGCTGTCTGCGAGAACACGTATCGAGACAGGAAACGGAAGATCGGGTTGTAGACCTCGCCGTCTTCGGTAATCGTCAGGCGCGTGCCGGGGCCCTCCGCGCCGAGTTCGTACGTCCATGTGCCGCCGAAGGGTTGGTCCGGGTCATCAATCCTGGTCAGGAACCGCGACGGCGCGACAGACACCTCGATGCGAAAGATGATGGGGCCGTTGCTGCCGTCCTCGCGGAACCGGCGGCCGCGGCCGTCGTCGGGAAGGACCTGGACCGCGGTGACGCCGGTGCGCCAGGAGGGATACTGCGCCACCTGACTCACCGCATCGAAGACGCGGGCGGGCGGCGCGTCGATCAGGGCACTGCGTGTGGCGCGGTGACCGACCGGCAGCATCCACCCCACAAGCGCCATCAGCCCGACCAGTCCGGTGAGGACGGCCAATCCCGCGAGGATTCGTTTGGTCACGACCGGCAGATTCTACGCCACATCCCGCCGGGCGAATTGCCACGCGCAGGTTGGACGAGACGAATCGGCAGAAGTGCACCCGTAGTAGACTCTCGGCCGGAGGATTGCCGATGACTCGACTACGGAGTGTGGCTGTGGCCCTGGGCCTTGTGATGGTGGTGGCAGTGCCTGTGGGGCTTGCGGCGAAGCAGTCGCCGGCGCGCACGGTGTATGTGTCGGTCATGGACTCCACAGGCGCGCCCGTCGGCGACATGAAGCCGGAGGAATTCAGCGTCAAGGAAGACGGCGCGACGCGCACGATTACCAAGGTGGATCGCGCGTCAGAGCCGATTCACTACGTCATCATGGTGGACACGACGCCGTCGGCCGGCCGTGCGGTGAATGACATTCGAGAAGCCGTGAAGACCTTCACCGCTTTGTTGCTCAGCGTCGATCCGAAGACGCAGTTTTCGTTTGTGGAGTTTGGCGGCGCCGCGATGACCGTCATGGATTTCACGTCCGAGCAGGCGAAGATCGATGCCGGTCTCGGCAAGCTCATGCCGAAACCCAGTGAGTCCGTGTTGAACGAAGCGCTGGTGGATGTGTCGAAGAAGTTGGCTGCGCTGCCCCCAACCACACGGAAGGTTATCCTCACCATCAACATGGAGCCCACGATTGACTCCACGAACGTCCAGGCGAAACAGGTGGCCGAGGAAGTGCGCAAGTCCGGCGCCATCGTCTGGTCGGTGGCATTGCAGGAAGGCAGGCGGCGCGATTCCAATCGTGAAAATCTGCTCAAGGGGCTGGCAGCCAACACCGGGGGCCGGTGGGTAGTGCTTCAGGGACCAAGCCAGACAAACCTGGGCGCATTCCTCCGCAGCATTGCGGCCAACTCGTTTTCGCAGTACGCCGTCACGTACACGCCGGATGACAACGCCACGCCGGTGAAGGTCACCGACGTGGGCGTGTCGCGTTCGGGAGTGTTGGCACTCTCGATGAAGTGGCGCCGTTAGTTACATCCGGTCGTTGACGGCCCGGGCGGCCGCGTTGGTCGCGTCCGCCGCCGTCTGGCGAACGTTCTCGTACGTCTCGACGCCGCGCTGCGCGGCCTTTTTCCCGCGTTCCACCAGGTCGTCCACCGCGTGAGTGACGGTCTCGTACCCATCCGTCGCGCTCCGGCGAATCCGTCCCGTGGAGTCGTAAATCTGCTGCCGCAGCTCTGCGCCTGCCTTGGGCGCCAGGAGCAGGCCGACGGCCGCGCCTACCGCAGCGCCACACAGCAGCCCCATTACAAAGCCGCCACCGTTGCCATCATTTTCATAAGTCTTCATTTCACGCATCATTGCCTCCTTCGTTAACGAACCTGTCGAGATCACGATCTTTGGGGGCGGGCCGCTTCAAGCGCGCGACCTTGCCCGCGGCACGAAACGCCGACGCGGCAGCCAGCACACCTTTCGTGACGGCCCAGCCGGGCATCACCGTGGCGGTCACGACGGATGCCGCGTGGCTGAGTCCGCCGTTGACGGCCTGCACGGTCTGCTGCACACGGTCGCCGGCATGGCGGATTCGCGCCACTTCCGTGCTGACGGTATCGAGCACGTCGTTGACGCGCCGGGTGAGCGGTTCGATGTGGCGGCGCTCCAGTTCGTCAATCGTCCGCCGACTGTGCGCATACAAGCGATAGCCAAAGATGGTGAGGGCGGCTAACGCCGCAATCTCCACCAGGCTCGCGATTGCGAGAATCGCCATCCACATATTCACGTTGTTGAGCTGGTCGGCCGTCATAGGTTCCCCACACACAGCCTAGTGGACCGGCCCGGTGATCGTCTGTCTCGTTTGCGACACTCCCAATTCTTCCGTGTGTGCCATCTGGAACAGCCACGACTCAACGTGTCTGTGACAATGCGGAAATTCAGGGAGATCTTCTTATGATGCAGGTCATCGATCCGAAGCGATTCGACGCCTTTGTCCAGCTGCTGTCGCTGCCCGACCCGGCGGATCTGCCTCGACGAGGCCGGATTCTGCGGTGTGAGGGAGACCCGAACCGTCGTACCACCCGGCTACCGGCGATCCTGATGGGCTGGCTGCAGCGGCGTTACCTTGAAGTTGACCCGGAAGAGCCGCTGGGACCCGCCACCCGCGGCCCGCGACTGCGCGGCCGGGCCGACCTCCGGCTGCTGCGGCCCACAGGCACCGATAGTCTTACAGGCTCCAGCGGAGCAAGACAGACCCTACGGTAAAGCCGGCGCCAACCGACGTCAGCAGTACGAGATCACCCTTCTTGAGCCGGCCGTCCTTGCGCGCGTCCACGAGCGCGAGGGGGATCGTCGCGGCGGTGGTGTTGCCGTAGTGCTCGAGGTTGATGATCACCTTGTCCATCGGCAGGCCAATGCGCTCGGCCGTGGCCTCGATGATGCGGCGGTTGGCCTGATGCGACACAAACAAATCCAAATCCGCGCCGGTGAGGCCGTTCTTCGTCAGGACACGTGTGGCGATTTCGCCACTCTTGCGCACCGCAAACTTGAACACCGTGGCGCCATCCTGCCGCATGTAATGCAGACCCTGATCGACCGTTTCATGGGTGGCCGGCAACCTGCTGCCGCCCGCCGGCATGCACAAGGCGTCGCCGCCATTGCCATCAATCTCATTGGCGAAGTCGATCAGGCACGGCTCGTCCGGACCAGCCACCGAGAGCACCACGGCGCCGGCGCCATCGCCAAACAACACGCAGGTTGATCGATCCTTGTAGTTGATGATCGACGACATGACATCGGCGCCCACCACCAGCGCGTGGTCGGACGCTCCGGACGCCACCATCTTCCAGGCGGTCGTCAGCGAATACACAAACCCTGAACACGCCGCGCCCAGATCGAATCCCCAGGCATTCGTGGCGCCGATCTTGGCCTGCAGTACGCAGGCAGTGCTCGGGAAGATGGTGTCGGGCGTTGTGGTGCCGAACACGATGAAGTCGATGTCTTCAGGCGTGAGTCCGGCCTCGGCGATTGCCGCCAGCGCGGCTGGTTTGGCGATGTCGGACGTCGCCTCGCCTGGCGCCACCTTGTGACGCTCTCGGATGCCCGTCCGCTGCAGGATCCACTCGTCCGTGGTGTCCACCATCTTCGACAAGTCGTCATTCGTGATCACGCCGGGTGGCACGTACGCCCCCAACCCCGCAATCTTCACCGGTCTCATCGTCACCACAATCGATCCTTTCCAGGCGCCATCAATCCGAAATACTCATACGCACGCGCAGTGGCCACGCGCCCCCGCGGTGTGCGATCGAGAAACCCTATCTGTATCAGATACGGCTCGTAGATATCCTCGATCGCGTCTTTTTCTTCGCCGATGGCGGCCGCGAGGCTGTTGAGCCCCACGGGACCGCCGCCAAACTTGTCGATGATCGTGCGCAGCAGGCGGCGATCGGCTTCGTCAAAGCCGTGTTCGTCCACCTCAAGCAGCTCCAGCGCCTTGTGACAGACCTCGGACGTAATCACGCCGTCGGCACGGACTTCGGCGAAATCACGAATGCGCCGCAGCAGACGATTGGCGATGCGAGGGGTGCCCCTCGACCGGCGGGCGATTTCCTCGCAGGCGCCTGGAGCCGTCTGCACGCCAAGGATTCGCGCGGATCGCGTGACGATCTCTGTCAGGTCCACGTCCTGATAGAAATCCAGGCGATGGACGATGCCGAATCGAGCGCGGAGGGGTGACGTGAGGAGGCCCGCTCGTGTGGTGGCGCCAATCAGCGTAAACGGCTGCAGTGGAACTTTCACCGACCTCGCACTCGGCCCCTGGCCAATCAGAATATCGAGTTCGAAGTCCTCCATCGCCGGATAGAGGATCTCTTCGATCACCGGGCTCATGCGGTGAATTTCGTCGATGAACAGCACTTCGCGTGCCTGGAGCGACGTCAGCATCGCGGCCAGGTCGCCGGGCTTCTCGATCACGGGTCCCGACGTCGCGCGGACGGGCACGCCCAGTTCGTTCCCGATCACGTATGCCAGCGTCGTTTTTCCCAGGCCGGGCGGGCCGAACAGCAGCACGTGGTCGAGCGCCTCTGCGCGCTGTCGCGCGGCGGTAATCGACACCTGGAGGTTCTCGCGAACGCGGTCCTGACCGATGTATTCGTCGAACGTACGCGGACGCAGACCCGCGTCGTACTGCGCGTCGTCGTCCTGCGGCATCCCATCGACGAGGTGGTCGCCAGGCATCGACTCATCGCTGCGCGGGTCGCTCATCGCGCGAACTCCTTCAGCACTTCACGCAGTGCCGGTTCAAAGGCCATGGTGTCCGGCCCTCGGCCCAGTACGCGATCGACCGCCTTGTCAGCGGCTGCGCGCTGGTAGCCGAGGTTAGCCAGCGCCGAGAGCAGGTCTTCGCGCACGGCGGCGCCACCTGTGGATGGGTTTGCGGGAACCTGGCCGAAGTCCTGGGCGAGCCGATCGCGCAGTTCCACCACCAGGCGTTCGGCCGTCTTGCGGCCCACGCCGGGAATGGCGGTCAGGCGGCCGAGATCATTGTCGCGAATGGCGCGACCCAAATCCGACGGCTCGATCCCCGAGAGAATCGCGAGCGCGAGCTTCGGCCCCACGCCATTCACGCCGATGAGGCGCTCAAACAGCGTGTGCTCCAGCGCGGTGGCAAACCCGAACAACTGGATGATGTCCTCGCGAACGTGGGTGTAGATCCGCAGCGCCACGGGCGAACCCGCGTCGCCGAGCGTGTAGATTGTGGACAACGGTGCGAGCACCTCGTAGCCCACGCCCTGCACGTCGATCACCAGACGCTGCACGCGGCGCGCGTCTTTCTCGAGGAGGCGGCCCGACAGGTGGGCAATCACGACAGGTGGGCGATCACGGCGCCTGCCGCCCGGCAGTCGCCGGCCGGTAGTCGCGCCAGTTCCGGAGGTGCCGGGGGAGCGACCGCGTGCTGCGGTGCGCGAGCGCAGACGTGCCGGAATGGCTGTGGCACAACGCGGCCGCGAGCGCGTCTGACGCGTCGAACGGCTTGGGTAACACGGTCAGTCCCAGCAGCAACTTCACCATGTGCTGCACCTGGACCTTGTCGGCGCGGCCGTAGCCGACCACCGCCAGCTTGATCTCCGCGGGTGTGTATTCGACGATCGGGACGCCGGCCTGGACGGCCGCCAGCATGGCCACGCCTCGCGCATGACCGAGTTGGAGCGCCGACCGCACATTGCGGGCGTGAAACAGGTTTTCAATGGCCACACAGTCGGGTGAGGTCTCGCGAAGAACCCGTGCGAGCGTTTCGTGGATGACGTGAAGCCGCTCGGCAAACCCCGAACCGGCCGGCGCTGAAATGGCCCCACACGTCACCAGGACATGCCGGTTGCCGCCGGTCTCCACGCACCCATAGCCGGTGCGAATCGAGCCGGGGTCAATGCCAAATATCCTCACGCCAGAGAGGCCTCGATGTCCTTTTCCTCGAAGTCGGCGTTGGTCCAGACGTTGCGCGTGTCGTCGCAGTCGTCAAGCGCTTCCATCAGCTTCATCATCTGGGCCACGGCCTTGCCTTCGATGGTGACGTAGTTCTGCGGAAGCATGGCGACTTCGGAGCGCTCAGGTTCTACGCCAAGCGCCTTGATCGCATCGAGTACGGCCTGATGCTGGTCTGGGCTGCACGTCACTTCCCAGGCACCGCCCTCGTCCTTCATGTCGTCGGCGCCCGCTTCAAGCGCGGCGTTCATCAGCGTGTCTTCCTGCGCCTTGGCCTTGTCCACAACGACAAGGCCTTTTTTATCGAACATCCAGGCGACGGAGTTGGCTTCGCCGAGGTTGCCGCCGTATTTGCCGAAGATGTGCCGGACTTCGCTGACCGTACGGTTGCGATTATCCGTGAGGGTGTCGACGATCACGGCGACGCCACCCGGGCCGTAGCCCTCGTACGTGATCTCGTCGTAGTTCACGCCTTCTTCTTCACCGGTGCCGCGGCGAATGGCGCGCTTGATGTTGTCGGCAGGCATGTTGACCTGCTTGGCATCAGCAATGATCGTGCGCAGGCGGGGATTCATGTCGGGGTCGCCGCCGCCGTTGCGCGACGCCACCGTCAGTTCCTTGATGATGCGCGTGAAAATCTTGCCGCGCTTGGCGTCGGCCGCGCCCTTCTTGTGCTTGATCGTGTGCCACTTGGAATGGCCTGACATGAGGTGATCTCCTGGGCGCGTGAAATGCCGCCCGTCGGGGCGGAAAAATTGACCGTTTATCGTAACACGCGGCTGTTCTCGGGCTTGAGGAACAGCCCGAGCTACGTTCCTCTCTCCGTACGTAGCTCGGCCTGCTCTTCAAGGCCGAGTGGGTCTAGCGCCGCCGGGCCAGCACCACCCAGACGTCGGCCTCCGGGTGCCAGGGCTCTCCGTCATAACTGCCGCGCACATCGTCCACCCGGAAGCCGGCCTGCTCAATTCGCATCAGAAACTGCGCCATCGGCAGGGTCCGGAAGGTCAGTGTGAAGTGGTGCCGCCGGACCTCGCGGCCCCGGCGGACGACGTATTGTTCGTCGAAGATGGTGAGACCTTTGCGCCGGTCCTGGCGCACGGATTCGACCAGGGAGAGCGTAGTGCCTGGGGCGAATTGGCCGCGGATCGGAATGCGTCCCGAGTACTCCTCCCACACCGCGAGGTCCGGTACCAGGTCGATGCCGAGCAGGCCCCCGCGCTTGAGAGCGGCCGCGGCCGACGCAAGCGTGGCGTCCAAATCGCGGTCGTTGAGCAGTGACTGAAGCAGGCCGTAGGCAGCCACGATGGCGCCGAGCTTCCCCGGCCGCACCGGGAGCGCGCGGACGTCGCCCCGCAGCAACGTCGGACGAACGGTCTTTGGCACACGCGCCAGTCGTCGTCGCGCGCGTGCCAGCATGGGTTCGGACCGATCGATGCCAAGCAGGCGGCGGTTCGAATCAATGTCGAGCCCGCCCTGCGCTCTGTCGAAGGGCCAACTGCGCGCGATCGGTGCAAGAAGCCGCCCGGTGCCGCAGCCAAGTTCGAGTACCGGACCGCGGGTCTCACCCACGGTCTTCACCCAGAACGGCACGTCGCGCCGGCCGAGGGTGCGCGCGTTCTCCCAGTCGTAAAACGGCGCGTAGGTGTCCCAGCCGTGCCACCCTTCGGTTTTGCGAGGAGTCATCAGTGGCACGGGCTAAAGCCCATGCCCTCCGTACCGCCAACGAGGTTGACCATGTCAGTACGCGACCAGAAGGCGGGCGGCGCGTTCGACGGCAGCTTCGCTGGGCAGGAACGCGTCCTCCAGCGGGGGCGAGTACGGCACCGGCGAGTCGAGCGAGCCGAGGATGCGCACCGGCGCATCAAGCCACTCAAACGCCTCTTCCTGGATGATGGCCGCCAGTGACTCGCCAATGCTGCCCGTGCGTGAGTCTTCGTGGACGATCAACACTCGGCCGGTGGCGCGAGCGAGTTCGAGGACCGCTTCCCGATCAAGCGGCACGAGGGTGCGCAGGTCGAGCACCGCCGCTTCAATGTTCGACGCGTGCAGTTGTTCGGCGACGCGCATGGCGACGTGTACGTAGGCGCCGTACGAGATGATCGTCAGATCTTTGCCCGCCCGCCGGAGGGCGGCCTTGCCGATGGGCAGGGGCGCGGGCGCGGCTTCTTCCAGGTGCTGCTTGATGCGCGGGTCGCGGTACAACCCGATGTGTTCGTAGAACAGCACCGGGTCTGCGTCGGCCACGGCGGCCGCCATCAGGGCTCGCGCGTCATGCGGGGTCGAAGGGGCCACTATCTTCAGGCCGGGCGTGCGATAGAACCAGCTTTCCGTATTCTGCGAGTGGTACGGACCCGCATGGCGGAGCCCGCCCCACGGCATTCGCACCACCATCGGCACTTCGCCGCCCCACCGATACCGAATCTTGGCGGCGTTGTTCACGAGTTGATTAAACCCGGTGGCGACGAAGTCGTTGAACTGCATTTCGCCGATCGGTCGCAATCCTGCCAGCGCCGCGCCAATGCAGGTACCGAGCACCGCGCCTTCGGCCAGCGGCGAATTGAGGATGCGATTGCCGTATTTTTCAAGCAGCGGCCGCAGCAGCAGGAATGCGTTGCCGTATTTGCCGCCGACGTCCTGGCCAAACACAAACACACGCGGGTCGGCGGCAAGGGCGTCGCCCACCCCCATCATCACGGCGTCGAGCAGTGTCGTGCCGCGTTTGTCGAAGGGTGGCGCCGGCTCCACCTGCATTGTCGTCACCGGACGCGACCGAAAACCGCGTCGCACTTCGGGATCCAGCACTTCCACGCGACGCCGGTCTACGGGGTCGTCGCGGAAGACGCCGGAAGTGACCGTGGCGGGGTCGGGCCACGGGGCGGCGATCACGGCCTGCGCCTCTGCATCCACCACCGCCTCGGCGTCGCGCTTGAGTTGCTCAACACCAGCGGCATCAATCAGGCCGCGGGCGATGAGCCTGCGCGCGTAGGTCGGAATGGGATCGCGCTCTTTCCAGTAAGCGTACAGGTCAGGATTCGCGTAGCCCTGAGCCGTCAGTGGCGGGTAGTCCCACCCTGGCTGCGGGTCCTTGCCGAGGTAGAGCATGTCGTCGTGATGGGCATGCCCGCACATCCGCATGGCGACCAGTTCAATCAACGCCGGGCCGTGGCCCGCGCGGGCGCGCTCAGCCGCCCACGCAAACGTGGCCGCAATGGCCTCGGGGTCGGTGCCATCGATGGTCACACCAGGCACGCCGTACCCGATGGCCTTGTCGGCAAACACCCGCACCGCCGACTGCTCTGCCACGGGCGTGGACAACGCGGTCTGGTTGTTCTGGAGGCAGAACAACACAGGCCAGCGTCGCGCGGCGCAGACGTTGATCGCCTCGTGCCATTCACCCAGGGATGAGCCGCCTTCGCCGATGAACGACACCGCGATCCGCCCGCTATGGGTTTGCGCGAAGGCGCAGCCCATGCCGGCGGCGGTAAGTGTGCTGATGGTGAGCGGCGCTGATGCCGGCAAGACGCCCCAGTCGAAGTCACCCAGATGCAGGTCTCGCCCACCCATCGGCGGCCCGGCCTTACCCATCTGCGCACTCAAGACCTGCCGCACCGCGTCGGCATCACTTCTCATGGCCAGCGCGGCGCCCAGGTCGCGGATGAGCGGTGCCACCACATCGCCGTGCCAGGCGCCCTCGTCGGACCGCCATGCCGCTCCGCGCCGCAACCGCAGCGGCACGGCATAGATCGCTTCCTGTCCAAGCGATCGGAACCCCTTCCCCTGAAACGAGGCGGCGCCGTACTTGACCTCGCCACCCGAGAAAAAATGTTTCAGGCGATTATCCACGGCGCGGGTCAGAATCATGCCCCGCAACATCTCCACGCGTTCCTCGTCGGTGAACGACTGGGCGATGGCCGTGCGTGCCAGGAAACCATCCACCGCCTCAACGAGTTCCGCAACAGCGTGCGCGGCACGCACATCGCTGTCCATACCCGGGGTCGTCGCCACGGGCGGCGACGCGTGTTGCGTCAGGTGGGTGCTTATCCTGTCGGGCAGAACGCGCCGCAGACGATCGCGGACCCAGGTCAGGTCGTCGACATTTGTCAGACCGTCGAATGCGGCCAAGACCGCCGACAACCCGAACGGATGCCGCTCGGCGACAAACGCACGCAGTCCGTCGCGCAAGGAACCGTTGGTCACTCGACCTGCCACCGGGACACTTTAACAAGCCCACGGACCAAAGCGCCATAATCGTTGCATGTCATTTCACGATCTCGTCTCCGGCGCTCTGGTCGTGGCGCCGATGACCAAGGGTTCCAACCTGCCGTTCCGGCGTCTGTGTGTGGAACTGGGCGCACGCGTGCTCGTCAGCGAGATGGCCGTGGCGCGCCGCCTCAAACAGCGCCGCGGCAGCGAGTTCGCGCTGCTCCGGCGGGCACCGGACGAGCCCTGCTTCGGCGTGCAGCTCGCGGGCAACAAGCCCGAAGAAATGGCCTGGGCCGCCGCGTTGGCACAGTCACGCGGTGCGGACTTCATTGATGTGAACCTTGGGTGTCCGATCGACCACTTCACGCGCATGGGCCTGGGCGCGGCGCTGGGCCGCCAGCCCAACAAGGTCCGCCGCATTGTCGAAGCGATGAAGGCGGCAGTCACGATTCCGGTCACCGTAAAAATCCGGCTGGGATGGAAGGCCGACCAACTCAACTACCTGGAACTGGCGCGTGCGGCGGTGGAAGGCGGCGCCGACGGCGTCTTTGTCCACGGCCGCACGCGCGAGGCCAGATATCGCTACCCCGCCAACTGGGACGCGATCGGCGAAGTCGCCGCGGCCCTGCCGGTGCCGGTCATCGGCAACGGCGACCTGCTCTTCCCGCACGAGGTGCACGAGCGGCTGGCCTCGTCCGGCTGCGCCGCGCTCATGACCGCCCGCGGAGCCCTCATCAAACCGTGGCTCTTTCGCGAACTGACCTCGGGCTACTGGAACATCACCGCCGAAGAACGCCTCGAGATCTACCGCCGCTACATCGCTCTCGCCCTTGAACACTGGGGCGACGATGAGCATGGGCGGACGAGGGCGCGAGAGTTCCTGCGGTGGCACGCCGGGTTCTGGTGCCGCTACGTGCCGCAACGCGCGGACGGACACTGGCCGTCGATGCAGGTCCGCGAAGTGCTCGACCAGCCGCGTTCGGCGCTCGAAGCGCTGCTCTCGCGGTCCGACGAACCCGCGCTCGAGTACGTCACCGACGAACTCCTCAACGCCGGCGATCTCTCCGCGCCGCCCCCGGTCCCGGCCGTCGTCACCGACAGTCGCGCTGATCGGAGCGGCCGCAGCCGCGCCACAGAAACAGACGAAGAGGATGAACCCGTCGAGGCAGGATGACGAACGTGCTGGTGTCGTCAACCCGCAGCGTCGGCGCCAGATGACAGACGTGGCCGGGCGAGGCACCATGGTTGGTCGTGGCGATACCACTGTCGGGGTTTGAGCATCGTTCAGAACGACGGGCGCGCCGTCACGAGCGATCCTCAGCGGCTCTTGTCCTGTTCGGTGAGGAATTCCGACAGCGCCCCAATATCCACCGGCTTCGTAAAGTGCCGATCGAACCCCGCTCGAGCGGCAAGAGCTTTGTGCGCAGCCTCTCCCATCCCTGACAACGCCACGAGGGTGAGCGTCGTTCCGCGCTGCCGACGGAGTTCCTCGGCCACGTCATACCCGCTGACGCCTGGCATGCCGATGTCCAAAATGGCCACATCGGGCTGGAATTCCGCGGCGACAGCTAGCGCACTTGGACCATCTTCGGCAGTCGCGACGATATACCCCTGACGTTCGAGCACAAACGCGAGCATGTCGCGGCCATCCGCATAGTCATCCGCGACGAGGATTCGCAAGGCCTGGGTCATGCTCTGCACCGATCTCCAGCATTCATCGTGCCACACTAGACACGCGTGCGCGCGGCGTGAATCGCGCGAACAAGTTGACCGCTGTTGATCGGTTTAGAAATGTGATTCTGGAACCCCGCCTGGGCACTTCGGGCCACCTGTTCTTCACTGGCATGTGCCGTGACCGCGATCGCGGGCGTCACGCGGCCGGCCTGCCGGTCGAGTTCGCGAATGTGCCCCAACAACTGGTAACCGCTCATGCCGGGCATGGCCAGATCGCACAGCAGCACGTCGGCGGGCTCACGATGCCATTGCGCAAGCGCTTCATCACCGGACGGGGCCAATCGGGTCTCGGCGCCCGAAGCCTCGAGAACGGCCTTCAGGACCTCGAGCGAATCCTGATTATCGTCTACGGCCAGCACCGAGACGCCGGACAGCGACGGCACGCGCTCTTCGGGGATCTCTTCGGGCAGCCCTGACTCCACGCAGGGAAACATGACAGTAAATGTCGTGCCGGTTCCAGGACCGGGGCTTTCAACCCGGATCTTGCCCTGGTGCAATTCCACCAGTTCCTTGACCACCGCCAGGCCGATGCCCAGTCCCCCATGTTCACGTGTGATCGAAGAGTCGGCCTGGCGGAAACGGTCAAACACCTTGGGCAGGAACGCTGTGGAGATCCCGACGCCACTGTCGGCCACTTCGAATCGCAGTTGCCCCTCCTCCTGGACGATCGACACACGAACCGTACCTTCGGGAGCGAACTTCACGGCATTTGACAACAGGTTCCACACGATCTGGCGCAGCCGATCGCGATCTCCGCTAATCACGCAATTGGTGTGAGGCAGCACAACGGTCAGCGACACGCCGGCGCGGTCGGCTTCGGGCCGAATGGATTCCACCGCAGAGTCCACGACGGAACGCAGGTCCACCGGCTCGGCGTGTACGCGCAACTTGCCGGTGACAATCCTGGAGATGTCAATGAGATCGTCGATCACCCTCGCCTGGGCTTGGGCATTCCGGTACAAACTCGCGGCGGCTTTTGCCACCGTCGCCTGGTCGGGCGTCGTCGTCACCAGGATGTGGGACCAGCCGACGATGGCGTTGAGGGGCGTCCGAAGTTCGTGGGACACGGTGGCGAGAAATTCGTCCTTGACGCGGTTCGCTTCGCGCTCGCGCTGCAGCACCACCTCGCGCTCGGCCTGAATACGTTGACGCTCGATGATCTCGCGCCGAAGAGCGTCGTTGGTGAGTGACAGATCCAGGTTGACCCCGCGCACTCGACCCGCCATGGCGCCGAAGGCGGCCACGAGTTGACCGACTTCATCGGGCGGCGCCGTGATCGCGGGCATCTGGAACTGGTCGGACTGCCCCATCAAGCTGGCCGCGTGTGCGAGTTGCCGGATGGGTTCCGAAATATTGCGGTGCAGGCGGTGCGAGACGAGGAGCATCACCAGAGACGCCAGGATCAGGACAATCAGGCTCGCCAGCGCGGCCGCGACCAGGCGGTCGCGCAGAATGGCCCAGTCCCGGGCCACGTAGACGTGGCCAATGACTTCGCCCTCGTGCCAGACGGGCGCTGTGGTCGCCAGCCTCGATGTGTCGACCGCGTCCGCGTAGGAAGCCGGACAAACAAACCCGGGCCGTGTGTGCCCCGCCACCAGCGCGCCGGTCCTGTCGAACACACATCCGCGCTGCACCTGGGGCCGCAGCCGCAGCGTGTAGATTGTCGCGTCCAGCCCAGATTGATCTTCGAAGGCCAGGGAGGCGCGTATGTTCTCGGCAATCAGCTGGGCAAGCGAGGTCGTGTCCTGCCGCGCAAGGCCCTGGAAGCGGAATGCGTCGAGCGCCAGCAGCGCCACCATGGCGGCGAACAGCACCACGGTGGTCTTCGCTATTGAGGTGAGCACCAGCTTCCGGTGAATCGGCAGTGTCTGGAACCATCCGCTCATGGCTCGCCGAGCCCCGGGATGGTCGCCCACGGAAGCCGGACGCCGCCCCCGGTCAAGTAATGACATCCAACGTTCGATAGGCAAGTTGCGTGCCTTGGCCGAGACCATTTCGGGCAGGCGCAATCGACGTCAGTCGGGGTCGAAACGGAATTCCCTTGCCTCTTGTGGATAACGAACTCGCCACAATCGGCAACTGTCGTCATTCGATATAGTGCCAAGGTGATCCAGAATCACGACCAGTTCAACCGCTTCCTCGAGGTCTTCGTCCATGATCTCCGCTCGCCTCTGGGTGTGGCACAGGGGTACATGAATCTGCTGCACGGCGGCCAATTGGCTGACGCAGACCGTGCACGCGCGATGCAGGGGATCCTCAATGCCCTGAACCGACTGACCACCCTGGTGGACCACGCGGGAGAGTTGAGTTCGCCCGACCGGGGAGAAGAGCAGGGCGCCGGCCGTGTGGCTGCGGCGGAACTCTGTGAGCGGGTCATGACGCGGGCGACGCGCTGCGGTGTGCTCACAGCGCCTGCGGAGGTCACAGCCGGCATGGCGGTGAGGGTCGGCCAAAGCGTGGATGCGCTGGCGGATGCGATCGCCCTCCTTCTTGATCTGGCGCTGGCGCGCGGGCCGGCTGCGGAGGCGCTCCTGCGGATCCGGATCGAAGGACGTGTCCTCAGATTCGCGCTCACGCCGCCGGAGGCCGAGGTGATCGAGGATTTCGTAACTTTTGATCCCTGGTTATCCGGAACAATTGACTACCTTATCGCCCACCGTCGGCTTATTTCAGTAGGCGGCGGGGCATGGTGCCAGTCTGGCAAGAGTCGTGCAAGATCGGTGACATTACCGGTGGACCCAGTATGAATGCCCGTATTGCCCTCGTGGATGACGATCCCGCGTTCGCGGAGTATCTGCAGGTTTTTTT
>JBKJQX010000193.1:0-38321 GCA_046594875.1 Vicinamibacterales bacterium | reverse complement strand
CGCACCATCCGCAACTGCTGTTGCACCGAGGTGAGCAGCATCGTGTTGTCCGTCCAGGACTCGCCCCAGAAACGCCGCAGGACGTCCACGCCGGCCAGCGCGGTCAGTGACTGCCGCACATTTTGCAGACGAGGGCTGAGCAGGCGCGCGCTGCCGGCAGGCTCGGGTGCTTCCCGCACCGCCGGCAGACCTCGTAGAAGACCCCAGGCGCGAGCGAACGGCTGGAGGAAGTGGAGCCATCCAATCAGAAAACGGCGTCGCAGGCGGTCGCCCTTGCTCGCCGGGCCACCGGAGGCCGATGTGCCGAGGTCGGTGTTGACGGCAAACAGCACGCACCGCGCGATCGTCGTGAACAGGCCTGCGCTGCCTGCCACGATCGCCGACACACCCACGGTGCCATGGCCCATCGCGCCGCCAATCACCCCGGCCAGGACCAGCGACAGAGACGCCACCTGCCATCGCACCTTGTGCGGCATGTACGCAAACGGATAGCCGTCACGCAGGTAGATCGACGGAAACGGCGCGGTGCCCCAGGGACCGGCATTGACATACCGGCGCGACAGCGACCGCACGAACGGAATGGGGCTGTAGATATGCCCGCGCCAGGAGATCTGGCCGTTCAGGAACCGATCGGGATGGTGGGGAATCAGCCACTGCTCGCCTTCGCCGTAGCCCACTTGCTGCTTCCAGTACGCCTTCACCGTGGATCGATGGCGGTGCCATACGAGAGCGGTCGGCGCGAAGCCGATCTTCCAGCCCCGGCCCAGAATCCGCCAGCACAAATCGACGTCGTCGCCGGCCCGAAGGAAGACCGGATTGAAACCGCCGAGGTCCAGCAGCACATCGCGCCTGAACGCCATGTTGCACCCGGGCACATGCTCGGCCGTCGCGTCGTCGAGCAGCACGTGGGTCGGGCCTCCGGGCGCGCGAGCCACACACTGCGCCACCCACGGATCGTCAGGTGGAACGATGTTGGGGCCGCCCGATCCCACGACGTCGGACATCAGGAACGGCTGCACGAGAAAGGTGAGCCAGTCAGGATCCACCCGCACGTCGGCATCGGTGTAGGCCACGATCTCGCCGGTCGCCTCACGGAGCCCCACATTGCGCGCCGCACTCAGCCCTCCGTTGGGGATTTCGACCAGCCGCATCGCCGGGTGCTGCCGTGCAATGTCGCCGGTGTGGTCCCGCGATCCATCATTGACCACAACGACTTCGTAGTTTGGATAGGTCAGGCGCTCGAGTGACGACAGACACTCCTCGATGGTGTCAGCAGCGTTGTACGCGCAGACGACCACGGAGACTTTCGGCCAGGCCTGCCGTTCGGCGTCGGGAAACGGCGCGTCCGCAAAGACGCGCTCGGTGGCCGCCAGCGCCGGCTTGGCCTCCCGATTGGCATCCACGAGCCCGAAGGCCCAGTCCTCGACGGTGAAGCCGCCACGCCACCATTCATCCGTCCACGCGAAGGCCACGGCGCCGCAGGCGCCCAGGCGGAACGCCACGCCGAGCTGCATGGCCGTGAGTGCCGCCTGGCCGTCGGGGCCATTCCGCTGGCTGTCAGCGCCAAGTTCAGCCAGAAGCAGGGGCCGATGGCCGACCTGGTTCTGCAACCGCGAGACATATGCGCGCAGGTCCTTCTCGTGGTGCAGGTAGACGTTGAAGGACGACACGTCGAAGAACTGAAGGTCGAGGTATTCCGTCGGCGGATAGTTGACGTAGGTGAGCAGCGTGTCGGGCGCCGCCGCTTTGACGTCCTGAAACGACTCCCAGAGGAACCGCTCAACGTTCTCTCTGCCATGCCACCGGACCACCGGGGCCGGAATCTCGTTGCCGAGCGCTACCATCAGCAGCGCCGGATGTCCGGCCATCTGCTGCACATCGGAGACCATCTGCCTTCGAATGCCGGCCGTCAGAGCCCTGTCGTCCAGAAACGCCACGTGCTGCGTCCAGGGAACACCCGCGATGACACGCAGGCCGTGTGCCGCAGCCGCATCCAATAACGACTTGGTCGGAAGTGTGTACACCCGAACCGTGTTGACCCCATGACGTGCCATGAGACCAAAGTCCTGCGCCACCCGTTCGGCGCTCGGGAACTGATGGCCAGCTGCATCAGGAGCAAAGGTGCCGTACGTGACGCCCTTGACGAGAAACCGCTCGCCGCCAACGGACAGGAACTTGCCTTCTACTGTGGGACCCGACGTTCTCATACCGGACTTCATGACGCTCTTGATCTCAGCCTTTGCCATCGTGAGGAACGACAATACTACGCCCATCCCAATTACATTATTGTCGGCTCGTACACGAGGCATCAAGGACTGAAGGAATCATGGTTCCTTCAGCTCCTTCATGCCTCGTGTAAAACCAGCCCTTGTTTTCCGTGAACCCGCTCCTACTGGTTCGGCGCTCCGCCGCCGCGGCCGGTGTTCGGAGGCGCCGGCATCTGACCGGGCGCGAAGCGCGGCAGCATCTGCTCGCGCATCGCGATGTGGTACACCGCCGACGCCACCGCAATCGCCGACTTCTTCACATCGTCTTCCACGATGCGCTCGTAGGTGTCGAGGTTCGTGTGCCACGTGTGGCTTCCGTACTCCATCGGGTCCTGCGCGCCGCCGATGCCCGGCAGTCCGGCGGCGTTGAACGACGTGCTGTCGGTGCCACCCGGCGCTCGGCTCGTTGAGGCCGTGGCGCCGTAGATGCCGAAGTCTTCGAACTGGCGCAGATACTGTCCGAGGATTCGTGCGGCCTCCGGTGGGCCAAAGATGCCCATGCCGCGGATACGGCCTGTGCCCGAGTCAATGTTGAAGTAGCCGTTGAAACCGGCGAACTCAGGCTTGGGGTTCTCCACCGTGCCGAAGTGCTGCTCCACGTACGCCTTCGACCCCAGTAACCCCTGCTCTTCACCGCCCCAGAGGGCGACGCGAATGGTCCGGCGCGGCTTCACGCCAATGGCCTGCAGGATGCGCGCGGCTTCCATCATGATCGCCGAGCCGGCAGCGTTGTCGGTCGCGCCCGTGGCGGAGTGCCACGAATCGAGGTGGCCGCCGAGCATGACCACTTCACCGGCCTTGTCGGTGCCGGGAATGTCTGCCACGGCGTTGAACGACGTTGTGCCAGCGGGGTAGTCGCGATTGACGATGGTGAATTCCATCAAGACGGGCGTGCCGTCCGCGAGGATCCGGGTGACGCGGCCATAGTCCTCGTTTCTCATGACCACCGTCGGCACGGTCTTCGTAGAGTCGTAGGCGGCGTAACTGAAGGTACTGATCTGTCCATGCGCGCGAGCCGCATCGTTCACGCGTACCGCCGCTCCGGCGGTCATCAGGAAATCATTGGTCATCGTCGCGACCTGTGCGGGCGTGAGGCGCACCGGTCCTGCCGCTGGTGCGGCTGCGCCGGCGCCACGCCCGCCTCCTGCTGCATTCCCGCCCCGACCACCGCGACCCGCGGTGCCGGGAATGGCGTTCGGGTCCGGGTTGTACTGCGCCTTCATGTCCTCGTCCACGCGCCGCTTGGGCGGAGCCACCTCCTGGAAGGGCACCTTGGCTGCCGCCCCGACGAACACCATCGCGCCCTTCACCTTCGGGGCCATTTCAGCGAAGTACGCCTTGAGGTCCGCCTCAGTCGGCTGCAAGCGCTGCGGTGCCGCCGCCGCGCCGCCGCGACCAGCAGGCGCGCCGGCGGCAGGCGAAGGCGCCTCGATGACAGGTCCCATTGGGGTAATCAAGTTCACGGCAGGGCCCGTGACGGTGCCTTTCGTCGAAGGCGTCCATGCCAGGACTTCGAAGACGAGGTTGTCTTTGACAGGCGAAAGGATGTGGCCGCTGGCCTTCTCGTTCAGCCAGCCGCCGGCGGGAGTTGTGACCGCCCCAGTGGCGGCATTGACCATCTTGAATTCAAACGGCTCCAGCTTGCCGTTCTTGAAACCCCACTGTTCCATCGTCTGCACGGCCCACTTCGCTGCGTTCTCGTGGTTGGGCGAGCCGGTGACGCGCGGCCCGTACACGTCAGTCAGATAATGCATCGTCCGCATAATTTGGGAGTTGTCCCAGCCTTCTTTGCGGATCTTTGCGTTGATCTCGGTATCAATCACTTCCTGCGGAGCCTGGGTGGCCTGTGCGAGGGGGTACGCCACCGCAAGACCGAACACGAACATGGGAAGAAGCAGCCTGCGCCTCATATCTGAGCACTCCTATGGCGCCCCTGAAGGGACGCCCTACGTAAAGGGGATTCGTGGGCCGCCCGTCGTGGTCTGATAGGCAGCAGCCGGATCATACATGACGCAGGAGACATGGACCTACCCTTCCGAGTTGATGGATGTGCTGCTGACGTACGGCCTGAAGCCGACGGGCGCAACGCCACCGCTACTGGTGCGCGACGCCGTCAACGACCTGTATCGGTACGAAATCCGCCGCCTGCGGCAGCGCCGGCACGACGGACTGGTGGAAAAATCGAAATACGTGGACGAGGTGATCCTGCTGCGCAAGCGCTACTGGCCGCTGTCCCTGCAGCCGGAACACTGGAAGAAAATCTGCGCTACCCGTTCTTCTCCGGTTCCCAGCGCAGACCGGCCCTGAGAATGCGCTGAATCAGCGCCGGATAGTGGACGCCGGACAGATCCGCCGACCGCGCGAAGTCTTCGCCGATGGCGATTTGAGGATTGGGATTGGCCTCGATCACCCAGACACGGCCCTGTGCGTCGGTGCGCATGTCTATGCGGGCGTAACCGCTGAGCTGCAGCGCCCGGTACACGCGTTTACACATCGCGGGGATACGTTCCTGCACACCTTCGGTCAACGGCTCGGCCACTCCCGTCATGATGCCGGCCTTCTCCTGATAACTGCTGCTCCACTTCACGCGCGAGGTCGCAATGCGATGTTGGCGGTCGGTCATCTTCTGGAAAAACATCTCCCAGACAGGAAACACCTGCAGTCGGTCGTTGCCGACGATGGCGCAGTAGAGTTCGCGGCCTTCGATGTACTGCTCCACGATGGCTTCGGTGTGGATGGAGTCGTGGATAAACTGGATGCGCTCCAGCATGCGCCGCTCGTCTTCCACCACCGAGGCCTGCGAGATCCCGATCGAGGCTTCCTGTGTCAGGGACTTGACGATGACCGGATAGGTCATCCGTTTGGGCAGCTTGAACTTCTTGCGCCGGTACGCCACGGCAAAATCAGGCGCCGAGATGCGGTGGTACTGCAGCAGCTTCTTCGACAGCGCCTTGTCGCGCGCCAGGATCATGCCTCGCGGATTGCAGCCGGTGTACGACAGGCGCAGCAGTTCCAGATACGACACCACGTTCTGATCGTAGGTGCCGACCTCGTGAAAGGCCTCGAGGAGATTGAATACGATGTGCGGCTTGAATTCCTCGGCCGCCTGCTTGATGGGCGTCAATTCGTCTGCGATACCAAGCACACGGACTTCGTGCTTGAGATCGTCGCGCAGCGTTTTGAGCACGTCGTACTCAGTCCGCCATGGAGCCTTGTCGGTCTCAATGCCCGACACGTCGTCTGGCGGGACGAGGTAATGATGAATAAGGAGGAGGACACGAAGTCTCCTCATGCGCGGTGCCACATCATTGCAGAGGAATCATAAACGGATCTCGCGCTGGAACAAAACGCGATGCGTGTTCCGACGTTGTCGGCAACACATCGCGCAGGTACCAATCGACGCCGCGATCCTGATGCCAGTCACGCGGATAGCCGAGCGACACCTCTTCATGCCTGACACCGTGCCGCACGATCGTCGTGCGCATGTGAAGATGACCGGAGACCACCGCGCGCGCGCGAAAGCGGCGTGGCCAGTCTTCGGTGCGCGTGGTGCCGCACCAAATCGAAAACCGCGGTACGCGTGGGGGACGCGCAAGGTCATAACGCAGGGGCCAGTGGTTGATGAGAACTGTCTCGGCATCTGCCGGCAACGCGGACAGCCTGGCTTCGGTGGTCTCGCATCGCGCGGCACACCATGCCGAGCGCGAGGGCCATGGTGTGGGGTCAAGCATCTGCTCGTCACCGCAGACGACGCCGCTCTCGCGGGCCCACGCGAGCGCGCCTTCACGCGTGACCTCCGGCGGACGAAAGGAGTAGTCGTAGAGCAGGAACATGGGACAGATGTAACTGGGGAAATCAGGAAGTGGGGAAGTGGGGAAGTGGGCGTAGGGGTCTTCTGGCGTCAGTACGCCGTAACCGCGGCATGTGTCCACGAGTTCGTCGTAGCGAGCCTGGCCGCGGGTGCGGTCGGTGGCGTCGGGCGGGCACCAGAGGTCGTGGTTGCCCGGTGTCCAGATGACCTTGGCGAAGCGCGGCGTGAGCTGATCGAGCGCGAAGCGCAGATGTTCAACCCGTTCGCCCACGTCTCCGGCGACGATCAGCCAGTCTTCGGGGTGGTGGGCCAGTCCCTCGAGCCCCTCGCGATTGCGCTTGTGGCTCAGGTGAAGGTCGCTGATGGCGAGGAGGCGCATCAGCGGGTGGTCAACGCGTCAAGCGTCACAGGGCTCACGGTAATGTCGGGTCGGGGCGAGCCGGCCGGTTGCGGCACGGCGACTGAGAGCAGATACCGTGGGGTCGGCTGAAACAACCCAAACGCCCAGTCACGACCGGTCCCGGCGAGCGACTCGCGGAAGTTGATGGTTGGATGCTCGCCCGTGAGAGTGAACTCCAGGTCGGCCAGATGCACCGCGATGCCCAGGCCGCGCGCCTTCAGATACGCCTCCTTCAAGGTCCAGTAAGTCAAAAAGCGTCGAGTCTGCCCGGCGTCAGGCTGCCGCTCAATGTCGTGGACTTCGGCCGGCGCGCAGAATCTGCGCGCCAGATCCCGGGTCAGGGGCCGGCGGTCCAGATCCTCGAGGTCCACACCAACGTCCGACACCGAAGACAACACACACGCCACCAGGTTCCCGGAATGGGCCAGGTTGAACGACCAGGGCGATGGAGGAGACGCAATCTCGGGACGCCCACGCTCGCCTTCCCTCAGTTCCCACGCGGCCGCCGGCGTGCCTGTCAGCGACTCGAGCCAGCCGCGTATGAGCAATCGGCCCACCAGGAACTGGTGCGCCGCGATTGGGTGACGATAGCGAGTGTATCGATCGCGTTCCGCAGGTGGCAGTCGCAACATCCATGCGGCCGCATCCTGCGCGGTGATGGGAGATACGTCTACCCAGACGACGCAGGCCGCCGAACCCGCAGGATGTGGAAAAGGCACGCGTGGTGATTGTACCAATGGACAAATGTCACAAATGACCGAAATGGCGAAATGTCTGCAATACCCGAATGCTCGAATGGGCGAGTGCCGGAACATTCAATCACTGAATGCCCGAATGTCATCGGCATTCGCTCCTGGCTGCTGTTCGGCGCCGTCAAGCCGCCAGACATTCATGCATTTACGAATTGATTGAGATTCCCCGATTTGTGCATTCGACCACTGCGCACATTTCGCCATTTCGGACATTTGTGACATTTCGCCATTGGCACAATCACCAAGGTCCATTGCTACAATCACCTGAATGGTCATTTGCTTGTTTCCCGGACAGGGTTCTCAGTCAAAAGGTATGGGCGCGGAGTTGTTCGATCGATATCCCGATTGGACTGCGCAGGCCGATGCGGTGCTCGGGTTTTCCATTCGCGAGTTGTGTGTCGATGATCCGCGCGAGGAACTTCGGCGCACCCAGTTCACCCAGCCGGCGTTGTTTGTGGTGAATGCCCTGACGTATCGGGCGCGGACAGACGACGGGAAGCCGGTGCCGGAGTTTATGGCCGGGCACAGCCTGGGTGAATTTAATGCGTTGCTTGCGGCAGGGGTCTACGATTTCGCGACCGGCTTGGCCATGGTCAAGCGTCGCGGGCAAATCATGGGGCAGGTCAGTGGAGGAGGCATGGCCGCGGTGATTGGTATGGAGCCGGCGGCAATTCAGGCCGTACTCGAGACCACAGAAGCCGGACGAAGGCTCGACGTGGCGAACTTCAATTCCTACGATCAGACGGTCATCGCGGGGCCGCAGGAGGACCTGGCCGTGGTTAAGGCGCAGTTTGAAGCCGCAGGCGTCCGGGCGTACATCCCGCTCAACGTGAGCGCACCGTTCCATTCACGCTACATGCGCGCTGCGGAAACGGAGTTCAGTGAATTCCTCGCCGGCGTCGAATTCAGCCGCCCCGGGATTCCGGTGATTTCCAACGTCACCGGCAAGCCCTACGACGCCACGCGCGTGCGCGAGACCCTGGCCGAGCAGATCGGTCACTCCGTCCGCTGGCTCGACTCCATGGAGTTTCTGCTGTCGCAACCCGAGCCGACGTTTGAGGAAGTGGGACCTGGAAGTGTGCTGTCGAAGCTCGTCGCGCAAATCAAGAAGCGGCGACGAGGGTGAGGGCGATTCGCGTAATGGCGAAATGTCACAAATGTCCGAAATGGCGAAGTGTGCGCAATGGCTCAATGTCTGAATGAACGAATCTTCGGGCATTGCCGTGAATGGCTGAATGTATGGCGGATTCTGCTTCCACCAACTGAGCGGTTGTTGCAGAAAGTGCAATGATCGCTGCGGCGCGGGCCCGAATTCCCGTCAAGTGCCTTGGCATGCCGCTTGCTCAGTCAATGCGGCATGACTGATCGTGCGCGCATCGACGCCCTCGAAGAACGAACCAGACGATTTGCTATCGATATCGTGGACCTCGTTCGTCGAGCGCGGGTGCAGCCTGAACTTCGGCCGGCGTGTGATCAATTGAACCGCGCGGCGGGCAGCGTGGCCGCGAATCATCGCGCGGTCGGCCGGGCTCGTTCAACGAGAGAATTCGTCGCGAAGCTCCAGATCGTTCACGAAGAGGCCGATGAGAGCGCACATTGGCTCTCGTTACTCAGGGAAACCAATCGCGACGCGACGCTCAGGGGGCCAATCGAGCGAGCCCTTCAGGAGGCGACTGAACTCAGGAATATGTTTGGACGAGCCCGCGCGACGACTCGTGAACGCTATTTTCCGGAGAAGGAACTCGGTCGCACTAAGTAGGGTGAGCCATTCAGCCATTCAGCCATTCAGCGATTGCCTGAAGATTCGTTCATTCAGACACTGAGTTACTGCGCGCATTTCGCCATTTCGGACATTTGTGGCATTTCGCCATTGCGAGCCGGCTGTCACTTTCCCTTGATCGTGATTGCGCCATTCGTGGTCTCCAGCCGGATCCGTGTGCCTCCCGTGCCCATGCGGCCGTCCAGGCGGCGGCGTGATTCCTCCGACACCTGAAGCGTCAGGTTGTCGCGTTCGATGGCGCCGTTCGTGACGCGGGCTGAGAAGTCGGCATTGGTGCTGTTCGGCAACGACACCGTGATCATGCCGTTGGTGGTTTCGGCCGAAATGCCTTCGCCTGAGACCGACTCGAAGCCGAGATCGATCACCCCGTTTGTGGTAGAGACTTTCGCGCTCTGCTTCAGGCCTGTCGCGGTGACACTGCCGTTGCTGGTTTCCGCCGAGAAGTGGCCGCCGACGTTTGTGACCACAATTTCGCCGTTGGAGTTGACCAGCGACAGCGAGGCACCTTTCGGCATCGTGACCGTGTAGTTCACGCGTCGCCACACATTCATCATGATCCCGCGACTGGTGCTGTCGATGCTGACCCGGTCGGCCTTGATGTCTTCCTTCATTTCGAACAGGGCCAACTGCTGCTTCGCGACATCTTCGGTGCCGGCCTTGACGATGCGCTCGGCGGTGATCGTGACCGTGTCGGCGTCGCCGGTGGTCACATTGATGCGGCCATTGGTGCTGGTGATGACCAGCTCGCCGGCAGGCGCCAATGCATAGGTGCGGGTCCACTGGTCCTTGGCCTCGACATCTGTGGACAACTGGAGATTGCAGGCGGCGAGCGTCAGGGTGGCGGTGAACACTGCCAGGGACAGGACAGAACGGCGCGCGTGGGCCGGTGAGTATCGCATAGTCGCATCATACGGCCGGAGAGGCGCCGGGGTTCGGCGGCGTGCCCTTCACCGACGCCATTCGCGCCGCTTTGTAATGGCGAAATGTCACAAATGCCCGAAATGGCGAAGTGTCTGCAATGCGGAAGTGGCTAAATGGTCGAATGTCGAAGGCCAGCAGTGTATGAATGACCTTGGAGGAGCAGATTCAACCATTGAGGGGCAAAGACATTCCTACATTCTTCCCTGCAATAGGTTTGTCCGACATTTCGCCATTTCGGACATTTGTGACATTTCGCCATTACAGCGGCCGCCGTGCGGCCACCCTTGCCGCCGCCACCTCAGCCGGGACTGGTGCCCGCCTCGGTGGTCAGGTCATTCCGAATGTCCCAGAGTGGTTGGAAGTAGCGGACGTCGAGCCGCCGGCCCAGCACCTCGACCGGTGTGCCTTGGGTGCCAATGACGTGTCCCCCGATGACACGCTCGACCAGTTTGAGGTGAAGCGTGCGCCACATCACCAGTCGCTGGTCCCAGTCCAGCATCCGTTCGGCCAGTTCGAACAGATCGACGTGCTCGTCGCTGAAACGGTAGATGTCGCGCAGGGTGATGCCACGTTGGGTCACGAGCTCGTTGAAGGCCTGCGACAGGCGCGGTGAGAGTTCGTGAATCTGGCGGAAGCCGGGCGAATCAAACCCACTGCCGTGCCCCAACTGCGTGCGGACTCCGTGGTAATCCCACGGCGCCAAATGCTCGAGCATCATCGTTGCGCCCTGCACCTGGTCGAGCGCCGCCACGGCCCGGCGCATGAGGCGCAATGCCGGCGACAGCCGGCTCGCCTGCACGTGCGTGATGACTGTGTCGAGCTCGAAACAGGCGAGCTTCATCCACAGTTCCGAGGACTGATGGATCGTTTGAAAGAGCAGTTCATCGCGATGTGCCATCTGCGCCGGAGTCTTCTGCAGCGCCAGCAGCTCGTCGGTGCGCAAGTACCGCTCGTAGTCGGTGGCGCCGTTTCCGGGCAGAATGGGGTCGTTGAGTCCGCTCATCCGGTGAGCGTAGCAGAGGCCGGATGTTTTGCGAGAAACTCCAGCATGCGCTCGCGGTGTTTGATGCTGCGGGCGGTGGGCATCGATCGATCGGCACTCAGCCGGCGGTCAAGGCGATCGGGGCGGTCAAGGCAATCGAGAGAATCGTGTAACGGCCTCGGCCGGTCGCGCGGTCTGGTTGCCCGAAACGCAGCGATCGACACAATTTGACCCTGGGTCTCCGTCTGGGGCTCTGTCATACCTCCAGCATCTCGCGCGGGTGTGACATGCCAGGTCACAGGCCTGTAAGATGGCCGGGCATGTCGCGCCAGCAATTTGACGAAACGGCAGCGCTGGTCGGTGCGCTGCAGGGGGAAGTGGAACGAGTGATCATCGGGCAGCGTCAGGTGCTGCGCGAAGTGCTGATTTGCCTGCTCGCCGGTGGTCACGTACTCCTACGGGGTGTGCCGGGGCTGGCCAAGACCCTGCTGATCAAAACCCTGGCGCAGGCCGTGGACCTGAAGTTCAGCCGCATTCAGTTCACGCCCGACCTGATGCCGTCCGACATTCTCGGCACCGACATCATCGAAGAAGATATGGCCACCGGCAAGCGCGAGATCCGCTTCATCCCCGGGCCGATCTTCGCCAACATCATTCTGGCCGACGAGATCAATCGGACGCCGCCCAAGACGCAGGCGGCGCTGCTCGAAGCGATGCAGGAGTATCAGGTGACGATCGGCGGCGTACGATATCCGCTGGCGCGCCCACTGTTCGTGCTGGCCACGCAGAACCCCATCGAACAAGAAGGCACGCATCCGTTGCCCGAGGCCCAGCTCGACCGGTTCATGTTCAACGTGGTCATCGACTATCCGGCCGTTGAGGAAGAGCGGCGGATTCTGGCCGAGACGACATCAGGCGCGGTGGCCGAGATCAAGCCTGTGGCAACCGGCGCGCAACTGGAGTCGGCCCGCGGCCTGGTCCGCGACCTGCCGGCGGCCGACAACGTCGTGTCGTATGCGCTGCGACTGGTTCGCGCCACGCGACCCGCCGATGAGAGCGCGCCTTCAGTCATACGCGAGTGGGTCAAGTGGGGCGCCGGTCCGCGAGCCGGACAGGCGCTGCTGCTGGGCGCCAAGGCGCTCGCCTTGATTGACGGCCGCAGTGTGCCGGCCCCCGAAGACGTGCGCGCGATCGCCGCACCGGTGCTCCGCCACCGCCTGCTCCTCAACTTCCAGGCCGAGGCGGACGGGATTGATACGGACACCGTCGTGGCACGGCTCCTTGAGAGCGTCGGGCCGTGAGTGTCTTCGCGAGATCGAGGATTGAGGATGGAGCGATTGAGGATCGGAATTGGACGGATTGCTGATGTGGGATCGCCGATGGGAATTGCCGGATGGCCGGATGGCCGGATGGTGGGATAGCCGATCGCTGATGGTGCGATGGACAATTCGATCCACCAATCCAATCCCTCAATTCATCAATACAATCCCTCACACCCGCGATCGCACTATCTCGCCATCCAGCAATCCGACACTCCCACCATCCGGCCATCCGGCAATTCCCATCGGCGATCCCACATCAGCAATCCGTCCCATCCCGATCCTCAATCGCTCCATCCTCAACCCTCAATAGCGCCAAGGGTTACGACATGCCTATTGCCCCGTCTCTGTCTCCCGCACTCGTCGCTGCCGTGGACGACCTGGAGGTCGCGGCGCGGCTGATTGTCGAGGGGATGCGCAGCGGGCAGCATCGCAGTCCCTTCCACGGCTTCAGCACCGAGTTCAGTCAGTACCGTGCCTATCGTCCCGGTGACGATTTGAAGTACCTCGACTGGAAAGTGCTGGCGCGCACCGATCGGCTGTATACCCGTCAGTTCCGCGAGACCACGAATATGTCCGCGGTGATTTGCCTCGACAGCAGCGCGTCGATGGCCTATCCGGACGCCGGTCTCTCGAAATTCCGCTACGCGCAGATGATGGCCGCAGCTCTGTCGCATCTCATCGTCACCCAGGGTGATGCGGTCGGGTTGATGACGATGCAGATGGGGCGATTGGTGTATTTGCCCGCCCGGGGTGGGCGTGGGCATTTGCGAACGGTGCTGGCGCAGATTGACCGGCTCGAGCCTGCAGGGGCGTGGGAACCACAGACAGTGATTACGCGCGCGGCAGACTTGCTGCGGCGCCGCGGACTGGTGTGTGTGATCTCGGATTTTTACGACGCACCCGAGGCCACGCAGGTGGAACTGCGTCGGGCGAATCGACGCGGGCATGACGTGGCGCTGTTGCAGGTGGTGTCGAAGCAGGAAGTGGACCTGCCGTTTGTGGGCGACCTGGAATTCGAGGACCTCGAAACAGGTGCGCGCGTCCTGCTGGACCCTCGCGCCACCCGCGCGGCGTACCGTGACCGGATGGCGGCCTTTCTGGAAGGGTGGCGATCGGGTGCGAAACGCGACGGCTTCGACTATGCGCTGATGCCGACGGATGAATCGCCAGCCGAGGCGTTGCGCGGTTACCTGCTGCGCCGCGGGGCGACGCCATGATGTGGATGGCGCCCTGGGCGCTTGTGGGGCTCGTGGCGGTCGCGGCACCGGTGCTCGTGCACTGGCTGGCCCGACAGCAGGCCGACCGTCTGCGGTTTCCGACGCTGCAGTTCCTGGTGCGCACGCCGCCGGTATCTGTACGGCGGCATCGTGTGCGCGACCTGCCGCTGTTGCTCATGCGTATGTTGATCGTCGTGGCCGCGGTTGCCGCGCTCGCGCAGCCCGTGTGGGTGCGGCCGGCCGCGCCTGCGGCGCGACCGGCCCGCGCGATTGTCGTGGACACCAGCGCGAGCCTCGGGCGCACGCTCGCAGATGGGCGCGTGGGTCGGGATGTGGCGGGTGAGGCCGCGGCGGCGTTCGCCGCCGAGGCCGGCGAGCCAGCGGCGGTGGTGATTCCGGCGGAGCAACTCGCGCGTGGCGTGGCGCAAGCCGCAGCGTGGCTGGCACGCGAGGAGGCGCCGCGCGAATTGATCGTGGTGTCCGACTTCCAGGCCGGCGCGCTGGTGTGGTCGGACATCGACGCGGTGTCGGCGGATGCGGGCGTGCGACTGGTGGCGGTGCCGGTGAGCGGGGCGGTGCCGGCCGAGCCGGCACCGGCCCGCGGCCGATTGCGGGTGCTGGCGGGCGCGCGGGGCAGCGAGGACGCGCGGCGTGCCGCGGCGTCCGAAGCCGCCGCGCGAACGCTGACCGAGGAGCCGAAAAAGACGTCGGGTGTCTTTTTGGACGAAAAAGACACCCGACGTCTTTTTGACGTGGCCCTGGTGTTTCAGGACACGTCAACCTGGGAGGCTGGCAGAGCGTCCGCGCAACCTGTTGATACATCGGAGCTTTTCGCTTGGGTGTCCGACATCCACCGCGAGCTGCGCGTCGCCGGATGGCACTCCGAAAAGACGTCGGGTGTCTTTTTCGCCAAAAAGACACCCGACGTCTTTTCGGAGTCAGGGCTCGCGGTCTTCACCGACGCCGACCCCGGCAGCCTCGAGGCCGCCACCTTGATGGCGGCCATCCTGCGCGTCGCCGGGCCCCAGGCCCTGACGCCCGCCGAGCGCGAGCCCGACACCCTCGCGCCTGCCACGCTCCAGGCGTGGCAGCGCGAGCCCGCGCCACGGCCCGCGCCAGGCCGCAACAGCGGCCGCAGCGACGGCCGCTGGCTCTGGGCCCTGGCGCTGGTTCTGCTGGCGCTCGAAGCATGGATGCGCCGCTCGCCCCGCGTCGAGAAATCCGAGGGGGCTCATGCCGACGCCGCCTGACGTCCGCGTTCGCGCGCTGCTCGCACTCGTCCCCAGGCGCCTTGGCCTTCAGGCCGCCGCACGCGGCGTCGCGCTCGGTGCCGTCCTCGCCGTGGTCCCGTTCGTCTTCACGCGCCACCTCGGACTGACCATTGGCGTCGCCATCCTCCCGGCCGTCGCGTACTTCTGGGCCACACGAGGCGCGCGCGCCCACAGCGCGTCCCTGATCGAAGCGAAGGCGCCACAGTGCCGGAACGTCCTGGTCACCGCCGAAGCCCTGCTCGAGGGCCGGCTCGCGGCCAGACCCGCCGTACACGCCGTCGTGATCGACGATGCCGCGCGGCAGGCCGAGGGGATCGCGCCAGCGGCGTTGTGGCCGTGGCGGCGTTCGGCGCTGGCGCTTGCGGGAGCGGCGCTGTTGTGGCTGCCCATCACATTCCTTCCCGCCGATCGCATCGCGGGCCTGGCGTCCGGTGCGGTCATCGCGTCTGCCGCCGCGGTTGTCGATCAGGTCGAGATCGTCGTGACGCCGCCTCCGTACACCCGGCGCGCGGCAGAGACCTTGCGCAACCCTGAGCGCATCTCGGTGCTTGTGGGCTCGCGTGCCCGCGTGCAGGTCACCTCGGCCGCTGCCGCTGTCACGATCGAGTCGAGTGCGGGGAGCCAGCGCGTCAACCGCAGAGACTCTGCGGTGTTTGCCGGCGACGTGATGGTGGACGGCGATGGTTACCTGGCCATCACGCCAATCGATACCACCGGTACGCCCGGCCCGCGGCGCCTGATCGGCGTGACCGCGGTCGTGGATCGCGCGCCGGAAGTGCGCGTCACCGAGCCCGCCACAGATCTGTATCTGAAGGATGGAAATACGCGCATCACCGTCCGCCTCCAGGCCGGCGACGACCTGGCGCTCCAGCGCCTGCGGCTGGCCTATACCAGGGTCGCCGGCGCCGGCGAGTCGTTCACGTTCACTGAAGGCGAAGTGCCGGTGACGGTCACTCGTACCAGCGATCGTGAATGGACGGCTGTCGGCGTGTTGCCCCTCGACTCGATGGCTCTGGATGTCGGGGACATGGTCGTGTACCGCGGCGTGGCGGTTGATGGGCGGCCCGGGGCACCCGCTGTGGAATCCGATGCCTTCTTCGTCGAAATCGTCTCGGCCAGCCACGCGATGGCCGAAGGGTTCTCCATCGACGATCGCCAGGACAAATACGCGCTGAGTCAGCAGATGGTCATCATCAAGACGGAACGCCTGATCGCGCGTGCGCCCGGCCTCTCCCGGGGCACGTTGATCGATGACGCCATGACGATTGCCGCCGAGCAGCGGTCGGTGCGCGCGGAAATCATGTTCATGATGGGCGGCGAATTCGAGGATGAATTCGTTGAGGCTGAGCACGAACACGAGGTGACCGACGGCCGGTTCGACAATACCGGGCGTGCTGACCTTGGGCTGGCCACCCGATCGATGAGCCGCGCCGCCACGCAGTTGACGGAAGGCGACTTGAAGGCCGCGCTCGCCAGCGAGCGCGTGGCGCTCGCCGCCATGCAGCGCGCACTGTCGCGCCGCCGGTTCATCCTGCGCACCCTGACCGAGCGCAATCGCATCGACACGGCTCGGCGTCTCCAGGGAAAATTGGCGGACCTCGGCCGGGGGACTCGACGTGTTGAACCGGCCGAGGCCGGTACGCTTGTGGAGGCCGTTCGCGCGGCGCTGCTCGCCGTGACCGACGTCTCCCGCGCGGCCACGCTGACCGCTGCTCACGCGGACCTCCTCTCACACGCCGCTGCGCGGTTGCTCGTGGCCGACGGTCGCGGGGCGCCGGTCGTGGATATCGCATCCAGACTCAGTGCCGCCGCCGAGGCGATCGCCGCCGCCAACGCCGAGAGCGCCCGGCGGTCGCTTGGGGACGCCGCCGCACGACTGACGGCCGTCGCTTCGGCGGAACTGGCGGCCGCGCCCCTCGCCGGGCCCGATTCGACCCGTGCCCGTTTGCTCGGAGCCCTCGCCGACGCCCTTCGCTCCAGAGGCGGCCGATGACACTCGAGCGGGTGCTCCGTGCAGTGGCGGTGCTCGTCGCCGTCTCGGCAGTCATCGATCCCGTCTTCCTCAAGTCCACCCAGGTGCGACCGACTGTGGTGGTGGCCCACGCGGCGGCCTCCGACCGCGATCTGGCTGCGCGGGTTGCCGCTGCGCTTGAATCGACATTTGTGGTCTCGCGAGAGGATGTCGCCGGAGCCGCCGCCTACGTCCTGACGGGATCCGACGTCCCGGAAGGGTGGCGACCTCCCCAGGCAGCGGTGGTGTTTGCGGTGGCCCCCGATGGTGCCGGCTCAGCCGTGCGCGTACTGGACCTCAAGGTCCCCGCTCAGGCCTCGATCGATTCGGTGGCACCGATCGAGGCCACCGTGTCTGTTGACGGATCGGGCGATCGCGAGGTGACCGTCGCGCTCCTCATTGATGGCCTGCGGCTGCAGGAGGCGAAAGCGCGCGTGACTGGCGCAGACACACGCATCACCGTGCCGCTGACATTTGTCCCCGCTCGACCCGGGCTCGCGCGCGTCCGAGTGGAGGCGACGGCCGCCGGTCGTGACGCAGCGGTCGCCGATGCCGTCCTCGGTGTCACGGCTCGGGTCTGGCGCGTCCTCGCATTTGACGGCCGTCCGACCTATGCCGCCACCTTCGTGCGTCGGGCGCTCGAAACCGATTCCCGCTTTCACGTCACCACCCGCATCGTCACGTCGCGAGCATCCGCGGTCCACACGGGACCAGCGCCGGTCTCGCTGAACGACGCGCGTGCGCTAGACGCCTTTGATCTCGTGGTGGTGGGCGCGGCGGATGCGCTCGGGGCCAGTGAGGCAGCGTCCCTCGAGCGGTACCTGCGAGAGCGGCACGGTGCCGTCATTCTGCTGCCCGAAGGCACCGACGACCCCGTGCTGTTTCGACTGACGGGTCAGGCCACGTGGCAGGAAGATCGTCGCCCCCAACCGGTTCGTGTCGATGGTGGCGACGCGTTCACGGCGAGCGAGTTCCTCTGGCCGACCCTTTGGCCACCACTGGCCGCACCGCTTGCGACATTCGGCCAGACCGACCCGTCGGCCGGCCGCCGGTTTCCTGTGTGGCACATGCCCGTCGGCAGTGGGCGCGTCGTGGTGAGCAGCGCGCTGGACGGGTGGCGGACGCGCGCGGGCGCCGCCATCGGATTCTCGGCGTTCTGGCGGTCCACTGCCGCCGCTGTGGCCAACGCCACTCCACCGCTCGTCAGCGTCACTCTGGCCAGACGGGTGCTGCTGCCCGGGCAGTTGACGGACGTCGGCGTCTTGACGTTCTCGGGAGCCGTCCCCACTGCGCGGATGCGCGCCACTTCGGGCGCCGTGTCGCTTGTTCGTCTCTGGCCATTATCATCGCCAGCTACGAGTGGGGGCTCCGACTGGCAGGGCCAGTTCCGCGCGCCTGACGTGCCTGGACGATATCAACTCGATGTGACCACCGAAGGCGGTGCCTCGGGCGCGGCCGAACTACTGGTGGTCGACGCCGATGGTGATGATGATGGCTGGGTGGCCCCGGCAAGTGAAGGTGACGGGCTGGCGGCGATGGCCGCGGCCGCGCATCGGGGCGGCGTGGTACCAGAGGCGCAGTTGTCGGCATTACCCGCGCGGCTGGCCGCCGCTGTGACGGCCCTGCCAGTGCAGCAGTCGAGGCATCCGATGCGTTCGGTCTGGTGGCTCATCCCGTTCACCGCGTGTGCCGCGGGCGAGTGGTGGCTGCGTCGGCGGCGTGGACAACGCTGAGAGTCTCAGCGAAATGGCTCGCAGCACCGGACCGCGGATGACATGAACGTGTCGATGATGTGGACCTGATTGCTTGCGCGCGGTCGTGTGCCATACAAGAACACGTGTGTGCTGACCTTCTGGTGGAACACCAGTGACTCGTCCGGAAGCGCACCGAGCGGCGTCTCCCTGAACCGCGCTCTGAAGTGTTCGATCTCCCACCCTTCCAGCAGGACGTAGACGTCGTGGTCGCGTGCGTTCAGCCACTGCACCACATCGTTGAGCCGGTGCGGCTCGATCCAGTCATAGCGCAGAGACCGGCGGCCGCCGTAGTAGGTCACCGAACCGGAATGCTGGCTCGACAGGATCACGCTGCCCGGCCGTGTGATCGCGCGCACGGCGTGCGCGGCTGATACATAACGCAGCTCGCCCCAGCCGACCCGGAATGAATCGTGTCCGTCCGCGTAGAACAGGCCCCAGCTTCCGCAGAGGATCAGCGCCAGGAGTCCGATGCGGCCGTAGGTGCGGCCGGTGGTGTTTGTGGCAAGCCATGCGGTGCCGATGGCCAGCGCCGGCCAGGCCGGAAGGAGAAAGCGCAGGTACCACCAGTCGATAAACACCTGGTAGGGCAAGTAAATCGCCAGCGTGCACGTCCCAACAAACCCCAGCACGCTGGCCTGCATCAGACCGTGCGATTTTCGCAGCCATCCCGCCGGCACGGCCCATGCCGCCAGGCCCAACGCCACGAGGGGTGTGTGACTCTGTAACAGCCAGGTCGAGTAGTTCCAGATATTTGCGGGGATATACGACGCCGAAAAAAACCCATCGAGATCGCCGTAACCCGATGCCGTCGGTGATCCGTACACTGATTGATTAAACAGCGCGATGCCAAGGAATCCAGGCGCCGCAGCGGCAAAGAAGAGCGCGCATCGCATGGCACGAGCCCGCCATGTGGGAATGTGTCGATCGACCACGAGCAACCAGACGCCGAGCACGCCGACCAGCGGCGTGAGGTTGGGCCGGATGAGCACCACCACGGCCATGGTCAGGCCCGCCAGCAGCGCCCGCGTTCGTGATGCGTGGAGGCACCCCAGGATCGCCAGTGCCGACAATGCGGCTGCGGGCACATCGCTCATGGGTGACGCCATCATGTGGATGACGACCGGGCTGGTCGCCACGATCCACGCGGCGGCCGCCCCGATCTGGGGAGAGCCGATGCGTCGGCCGATCCTGTAGGTGGTGGCCACCAGAAGGCCCGCCATCAAGGCCACTACGGCCACGCTCCCGCATTGCCCAAGCAGCCACATCGCTCCCGCGAAGAGCAGCGGCAGGCCCGGGGGATACACCGGCACGCTCGAGAGGCCGCCTGCCGCCGGCCGGTACCCCAGCGGCGCAGCGATGCGCGGCAGGTGCGGCCACGGCGCGTCGCGCAGCCACTCCTGATCGAGGGTCAAGTCTCCCGCGAGC
Source organism: Vicinamibacterales bacterium (assembly GCA_046594875.1). Taxonomy (GTDB): domain Bacteria; phylum Acidobacteriota; class Vicinamibacteria; order Vicinamibacterales; family SCN-69-37; genus SYFT01. The sequence goes on along the minus strand of JBKJQX010000193.1, from coordinate 18,408 downwards.
CATCCGTCGGCTTGTCGGACGTAGCCGAACGCGTCGGAGCCACCTGCGACGCCGTAGTTGATCTGGAGCGACGTCGCCACGATGAGCATGGTGAGCGCGGTCGCGATCACCTGAGGCCTCAACAGGGTTCGCATCGTTGTCACTTCGGCGCTGACGCCATGCCACCGCAGTCCGATCAGTCGCACAGCGAAGAGCACCGCGGCCACTCCCAGCGGCCTCAAGGGGTCGGTGGCTCGAATAGGGAACCCCAGTATGTCTGTCCTGATCCCGCCATTGAGCCAGACCACACCGCTTGCGGCCACGAGGAGGACGCCCACGTACGTACACGCGGTTAACGCTGCCCGTTTCACGCTTGGAGGATAGTCGATCGCAGTTGCGCCGGCGCTGCAGACAGCGGTAACCTTCGCAACACCATGTATTCACGCGATCAGGTCAAGGCCATCACCGACAAGATCTTCAACATGTCCGGCGCGGAGAACATCGAGGTGAATTTTTCCTCCTCGGAACGGTCTGGCACGCGCTTCGCCAACTCGTCGATCTCCGCCAATCTTGTGCAGTTCGATCAGCAGTTGACGATCACGACGCACGTGGGCGCCAAGGTGGGGAGCTCCTCGACGCGCGACTTCAGCGATGCCTCGCTCAAGTTGACCTTCGACGAAGCCATGACCAACGGCCGGGGCGCTCCCGATCGTGCCACGCCTCCAGTGCTGATGGGCGCGCAGGAATACATTCCGGTGGACGCCGCGCTGCCGAGCGCGAAGAGTTTTGGTCCCGCCGAACGCGCACGTATGGTGCGCACCAGCATCGACATCAGCAAGAAGATGGGCACGGTCGGCTCCGGCTTCATCCCGAAGAATCATCAGACGACGTGTGAGGCCAACACCAAGGGCCTGTTTGCGTGTTATGAAGTGGCCGACGCGAGCTTCATCCTGACGTGCCGCATGGCTGACGGTTCGGGTTCCGGCTGGGCCGGCATCACGGGCATCAAGGACATCGGCATGATCAACCCGGTGGAAATCACCGAGGTCGCGTCGACGAAGGCGCTCAACAGCCGGAAGGCTCGTGCGCTCGAGCCCGGCCGCTACACTGTGATTCTGGAGCCCCGCGCGAACGCGCGCTTCCTGTCGCTCATGACCGGCGTCTTTAATGGTGGCGGGGGCGGCGGTGGCGGTCAGTTCATGCAGGGGAAAAAGCCGGGCGACAAGATCTTCAGTGACCTATTTACGCTCAAGAGCGACGTCGGCAATCCGATCCTCCGGCAAACCACCATGCTCGGCGACAACACTCCCGCGGCACCTGTGACCTGGCTCGAGAAGGGTGTATTGCGGAACCTGAGCGGCGGGCCCAACGGCACCAGTCCCAAGGCCAACGTCAACATGAGCCTGGTCATGGAAGGGTCCGACCTGAGCACGGCCGATATGATCAAGCAGACCAAACGCGGACTGCTCGTAACCTTCTTCTGGTACATCCGCGGCGTAGACAACGCGACGTTGCTCAACACCGGCATGACGCGTGATGGCCTGTTCCTTATCGAGAACGGCGAAATCACCATGCCCGTTCAGAACTTCCGGTGGAACATGTCGCCGCTGGTGGGTTACAACAACGTGTCGCTTGTCGGCAAACCTGTGCCCATGTCGATGGGCGAGTCGTACGACGGCGGCAACAGCGCGCTCATTCCCCCTGTGCGCATCGAAGACTTCTACATGACGTCAATTTCGCCCGCAGTGTAGGGCGTGGCTTCAGGCGCGCCCATCAGAGGATTCCCATGGCTTTCACTCGCAGAGACTTCATCAAAACGGTCGGCGCTTCGGGCGTTGTCCTCGCGTCGCACGACCTGATCGGCGACCTGCTCGCGCAGACACCCGCAGGCAATCCGCTGCAGTCCAAGTTCAAGGGGCTCGGGGACCTGGTCCTCGCCCAGGCCAAGCTGGCCGGCTGCACCTACGCAGACGTGCGCTTCACGCGCTCGGCGTCCATGTCGGTGAATGCCAACGGCAGCAACAACGCCGGTCGCGGGGGTGGCGGTGAGTTCGGCGACTTCGGTGGCGGAGGCGGCGGCCGGGGCGGTGGTGGCGGCGGCCGCGGTGGTGGGCGCGGCGGCGGAGGCTTTGGTGGTCCGCAGGGATTTGCCGCATTCGGCGGGCGCGAAGGCACGCGCGGCCCGGCGGGATTCGGCGTGCGCGTGATTCACAGCGGTGTGTGGGGGTTTGCCTCCAGCCCGATCGTGACCGAAGACGAAATTCGCCGCATCACCAACGTGGCCATCGACGTGGCCAAGGCGAGCGCCGTGGCCAAGACGTTTGATGTGCGGCTGGCGCCCGTGCCCGCCTACACGGCGCACTGGGTGTCGCCGATGAAGAAAGACCCGACCACGGTCCCGGTCACCGAGCAGCAGCAGCTCGTCCAGCGCGTCGTCGACATCGTGATGAAGAACCCGCAGGTCACGAACGTGAACTGCAGCGTGAACATGGGCTACGAGTGGAAGTATTTCGCGTCGTCGGAAGGGTCGTACATCGAACAGGAGATCTACGACACCCAGCCCAGTTTCAGTGTCACGGCGCGCGTGGGTGATGTGACGCAGTCGCGCCAGTTCACGGCCCCGCCGAAGACGGCCGGGTGGGAAACGGCCGAAGAGTCCGAGATGATTGAAAATGCCGAGCGCATTGCGGCGGAAGCGGTCGAGTTCTGCACCGCCAAGCCCATCGGTGTCGGTGTGAAGGACTTGATCCTGTCGCCGTCGCACGCGATGTTGACGCTGCATGAAATTGTCGCGCATCCCACCGAACTCGATCGCATCATGGGCTACGAGGCCAACTACGCCGGCACGAGTTTCGTGAAGGTGTCGGACCTTGGCAAGCTCAAGTACGGTTCCAAGCTGTTCAACATGACCTGCGACCGCACCATGCCCGGCGCAATGGGCACGGTCGGGTATGACGATGACGGCGTGAAGACACAGAGCTGGCCGCTCATTCGCGAGGGCATTCTGGTGGGGCTGCAGACCAACCGCGAGACCGCGCACTACATCGGCGAAAAGGAGAGCCGCGGCTGCACCGGTGCCGGATCCTGGCGCGACTATCCGTTCCTGCGCATGCCCAATGTCCACATGGACTTCGATCCGAAGGGGCCCACGCGCGAGGAGATCATCGCCGATACCAAGGATGGCGTGATGATTGATGGGCGCGGCAGCTATTCGATCGACCAGCAGCGTTATAACGGGCAGTTCGGCGGCAACGCGTTCTGGGAAGTGAAAAACGGCAAGGTGACCCGCATGGCCACCAACGTCACCTATCAGGCCATCACCACGGATTTCTGGGCCAACCTCAACGCGGTGGGCAACGAGAGCACGTGGAGGATGAACGGCACCGGTGGCGACGCGAAGGGACAGCCGACCCAGACCAACAGCATTTCGCACGGGTCGCCGTGGATGCGGATTGGCAAGATCCTGGTGGGCGCCGCGTTCTCGTAGGCCGGGCATCGATGTCCCACCACATCCTCGGGCTGCACCATGTGACCGCGACGGTGGACGATGCCCAGGGCGACCTGAATTTCTGCCTCGACCTGCTCGGCATGCGGCTGGTGAAGAAGACGGTCAACTTCGACAATCACCACGTCTATCACTTCTACTACGGCGACGAGCGAGGCACGCCCGGCACCATCTGGACGACCTTTCCCTACAAGGGCCACGGCGTGCGCGCGGGCGTCAAGGGCGCAGGCCAGGTGGTGACCACGTCGTTCTCGGTGCCCGCGTCGTCGCTCGCCTTCTGGCGCGACCGCTTGCAGGCCTACGGCGCAGTCGTGCGCGATGTCCCCACGCGTTTTGGCGAAGAGGCGGTGGCCACGGTGGACCCGTCCGGCTTGTGGTTCGAACTCATCGGCACCGCGAGTGACGCTCGCACTCCGTGGACCGGCAATGGCGTGGACGCAGCCGGAGCCATCTGCGGCCTCCATAGCGTGACCATGACGGTGCGCGCGGCTGGGCCCACGCTGGAACTCATGACGGGCGTGCTCGGTTACAACGTCCTTAACCGGGAGGGCACGCGCACGCGGGTGGCGGCGGGTGGTGCCGCGCCCGGTCACTATATCGACATCGTCGAAGAGCCGGATGCGGCAGCAGCGGTGAACGGCATCGGGACGGTGCATCACGTGGCCATGGCCATTGCAACCGCCGACGAGCAAGTGCGCCTGCGCGACGAACTCCTCCAGATGGGTGTGCGGGTGACCGACGTGCGCGATCGGTGCTACTTCCAGTCGATCTACTTTCGAGAGCCTGGCGGCGTGTTGTTTGAAGTGGCCACGATGCAGCCGGGCTTTGATGTGGATGAGCCACTCGTCTCGCTTGGGCGCGATCTGAAGTTGCCGCCCTGGGAAGAGCCGTTCCGGAAGCAGATCGAGCCAGGTCTGGACACGGTGGAGTACTGAGTGGAACCTCATGAAGGGCAGTCGGTCGTCGAAACCGGCGCGCCACTGGGGCAGGCGCCCGGTGCCGTCATCATGGTCCACGGCCGCAACGCGGCGCCCAGGAACATTCTCGATCTGGCAATCCGTTTGGATCGGCCTCATCTGACGTATCTGGCGCCTGCAGCGGCCGGCGGCACCTGGTATCCCTTCAGTTTCATGGCCGACATCGCGAGCAACGAGCCCGGCCTTTCGTCGGGCCTCAAGGTGCTCGCGGGGCTGGTTCAACGTGTGGAGGTCGCAGGCATTCCGCGGTCACGCATTGTCTTGATGGGGTTTTCCCAGGGCGCATGCCTCACGGCCGAGTTTGCGATTCGACACGCCTCCCGCTTCGGCGGCGTGGTCATCTTCAGCGGCGGCGCCATTGGTCCAGCCGGTACCCAGTGGAACTCCACAGCGCAGTTCGACGGGACACCGGTGTTTCTGGGCTGCAGCGATCGTGATGCGCATGTGCCCGAGCCTCGTGTGCGCGAGACGGCGGACGTCTTCCGGCGTCTGGGTGCCGACGTCACGCTCCGCATCTACCCGGGCATGGGACATCTCGTGAACGACGATGAGGTCGAGTTCGCGCAGGGTGTGCTCGACGCCATGTCCGAGTGAGGCGATGCCGCATTCACGCCCGCACGTGGTATTCGGGGCAGGGTCGGTCGAGCGCATCGGCGCCGAGCTTGATGCCATCGGCGTGAAGCGGCCGCTCGTGATCACAACGCCTGGCCGCTCGGAAGCCATGGCACTGGTCCGTCGTCATCTTGGGGACCGCCTGGCTGGTGTGTGCGACCGCGCCGCGTTGCACGTGCCGATTGCACGGGTGCGAGAAGCAGTGGCTGAGGTTGATCGTCTATCGCCCGACGCACTGCTCTCCATTGGTGGCGGGTCGGCGGTGGGCCTGGCCAAGGCGGTGGCGCTTGAGCGGCGGTTGCCGATCATCGCCGTGCCCACAACCTATGCGGGCTCGGAGATGACGAGCATCTGGGGCATCACCAACGGCGACGAGAAGCGCACCGGACGCGACCCTGCCGTTCGGCCCCGGCTCGTTATCTACGACCCCGAGCTGACCCTGACGTTGCCTGCGGCTGTGAGCGCAGCCAGTGGCATGAATGCCATCGCGCATGCCGTGGAGGCGATGTATGCGGTCAATGCCGGTGGCGATGCCACCGCAGCCGCTGAGGACGCGATTCGTGACCTCGCGCGCGCACTGCCGATGGTGGTGACACGGCCAGCCGATCTCGAGGGCCGCACGCTGGCGCTGCGAGGAGCGCAGGCGGCAGGTCTGGCGTTGGAACTGGCCTCGATGGGCTTGCATCACAAGATCTGTCATGTGCTTGGCGGTACGTTTGGCCTGCCTCACGCGCCCACTCATGCCGCGGTTCTGCCGCACGTGGTGGCGTTCAACGCGTCGGCCGCGCCCGAGGCCATGGCGCGGATCGCGTCGGCGCTTGGTGTGGACGACCCGGCGGCAGGTCTGGCCGCCCTCAGTCGCGCGCTCGGGCTGACCGCGTCGCTGCACGACCTCGGCCTTCGTGAAGCGGACCTCGACCGCGCCGCGGACCTGGTTACCTCGTCTGCGTATGGCAACCCCCGCCCGGCGACTGCAGCCGACGTGCGGGCGTTGCTGCTCGGCGTCCTGTGACGCTACTGCCATGCCACTGACCGCTTTCAGGGCCTTCACGAAGTTCGCAGGCGGCATGACCTCGCGCTTCTCGGTGTCAGCTTCAGGTTCACTCTTTCCAGATCGCGCCAAAACCGAGATCCCAGAGCTTCTTGTTGAGCGCCGGAATGTCCTTCGCGAACAGTTCCTCGGACCTGGTTCTGAGCGCCTGCCATTCCGCATTCATCTTCTCGAGCATGTCGAGCGAGGGCTGATTCACGCGCGGCACGTCACTCTCGGTCTGGTTGACCACAAACATGTAGTTGGCTGTGAACTTGTTGACGAAATTTTCCACGTCGTCGTACGCCTTGGCCTTGCGCTGCACCATGTCGTCGTCCCACGCTTTCAACTTCGCGATCAGGGCGTCGCCATCGCGCTTGACGGCCGCAAACGTGTCGCCAGCGGGCAGGGTGGGCAGAAGCGCCTCAAGCTGTTTCTGCTTTTCGTACAGGCTGTTGACCGCCTTGTGCATGGCCGTGACGTCGGTTTCCATGCTGGACATGATTGCGTGGTAGTCGCGATAGGCGGCTGGCGTGGTTGAGTAGAGCGGATTCGCCAGGATGTCGGCGTTGGTCGTGACCGATTGGGTGCCCATCTTCAGCGTGAACTTGTAGCGGCCCGGAATCGCCTTGTGCCCGTTGTAACTGGCCTCGATGTAGACGCCAGGCACACCGGGAATGATGGGGTAGCGCATGTCCCAGACGAACCGGTTCAGTCCCTTGGACTTGGGCAGCGTGGCATCAGCGCCTGGACCGCCGTCCCACTTCTTGAAGTCAACCATCTTCTTCGACGAGAACGTGCGCACGGCCTTGCCTTCCGCATCTACGATCTCGAGCGTGATGTCGTCGGTCTTCGGCACTTCCGGAAGGGTGTAGTAGAGGACGATGCCGTTGGCGGGATTCACACCCCGGAACTTGTTCGCGCCAGTGAACTCCTCCTCCGATTCGTTCAGTTCGCTGCCGCCGTTGGCGAGCATCGCGCCCGACGGCTGAAAGATCGAAAACGCCGGTGTGTCTTTCTTGTATTGCCGGATCAGCGACAGGTCGTCGAGGATCCAGAACGCCCGGCCCGACGTGGACGCGATCAGGTTTCCCTTGTGCACGCGAAGGTCGGTGATCGGAGCGATCGGCAGATTCAACTGGAACGGCGACCACTCCTTGCCGCCATTCCACGACACGAAGACTCCGAGCTCGGTGCCCGCGAACAGCAGGTCACGCCGGACGTCGTCTTCACGTACCACTCTGGTGAAGGCGTTGCCGGGAATGCCGGTGTCGATCTTCGTCCACGTCGCGCCGTAATCCGTGGTCTTGTACAGACCGGGCGCGTGGTCGTTGAACTTGTAGCGCGTGGTGGCGATGTAGGCGGTCGCCTTGTCGAAAGGGGAGACCTCGATCGCATTGACCAGGCATTCGGCCAAGCCGGCTGGCGTCACGTTTTTCCAGGTGGCGCCACCGTCTCGCGTCAACTGCACCAGCCCGTCGTCGCTACCCGTCCAAATGACGCCCTTTTCGTGGGGCGACTCGACGACGTAGGCGAGCGTGCCGTAGTTTTCTGCGCCCACGGCTTCGTTGGTGAAGGGGCCGCCGCCCTTGCCCTGTTTCTCCTTGTCGTTGCGCGTGAGGTCGGGCGAGACCTCTTTCCACGACTTGCCCATATCGGACGTTTTCAGCAGGACTTGCGCGCCGTGGTAGTAGGTATTCGGTTCGTGCTTGCTCCAGATGATGGGGGCGTTCCAGTTGTACCGGTATTTCATGTCCTTCGCGTCCATCGCGAGGTACTGGATGGGCGCCGCCATGATGTTGGTGCCGGCCGAGGCCTTGGTATCAAGCACTTCAATCGTGCCCATGTAGCTCCCGCCCAGGACGTATCTCGGGTTGTCTGGGTCGAAGGCGAGAAACGCGCTTTCGCCACCCGCAGACGATGACCAACTGGCAGCGGTGATGCCGCCGGCGCCCAGTTCACGACTGGCAATCGACACCGACGAATTGTCCTGTTGGCCCGCATAGATCCGGTAGGGAAACTGGTTGTCCACGTTGATGCGGTAGAACTGGGCGGTGGGCATGTTGCTCTGTACGGCCCAGCTCTTGCCCCGGTCAAACGTGATCGAGGCACCGCCGTCATTTGAGACGACGAAGTTGTCCGGGTTCTGCGGGTTGATCCACAGGTCGTGGTAGTCGCCATGCGGCGCCGACATCACCGTCCAGGTTTTTCCGGCGTCATCCGAACGCAGCATTGGCGCGCTCAGCACGTAGATGGTGTTCTCGTTTGTCGGGTCGATGAAGAGCTCGATGTAGTACCACGCGCGTTGGACCAGGCGGGAGTCGCCCGAGACCTTGCTCCAGCTCTTGCCGGCGTTGTTCGAGACGTACAGGCCACGCTCCTCTTTGTGCGAGTCGCTTTCGATCAGTGCGTAGACCTTTTCGGGATTCGACCGGCTGACGGCAATCGCCATCTTGCCCATTTCTTCGGGCAACCCCTCTTTCATTTTTTCCCAGGACTCGCCGCTGTCGGTGGATTTGTAGAGGCCGCCGCCGGAGCCGCCGCTGATGACCTTCCAGGGCAGGCGGCCGTATTCCCACATCGCCGCATACATGATGCGCGGGTTCGTCGCGTCCATCGAGAGTTCCGAGGAGCCTGTTCGCTCATCCACGAAGAGGACGTTCTTCCAGGTTGTGCCGCCATCGATGGACTTGAACACGCCGCGCTGTTTCGACGAGCTGTACAGCGCGCCCTGCGCCGCGACGTACACGACGTCGGGATTCTTCGGGTGCACGATGATGCGTGAGATGTGCTGGGTCTCGCCCAGGCCCATGTGTTTCCACGTCTTGCCCGCGTCGGTGGAGCGGTAGACACCGTCGCCGTGGTGCGTCATGACGCCCCGCACGGCGTGTTCACCCATGCCGACATACACGACGTTGACGTCGCTTTCAGCCACGGCCACCGCGCCGACCGACCCGGTCTTGAAGAAACCATCCGAGACATTGCGCCAGCTGATGCCCATGTCGTCCGTCTTCCACAGGCCGCCGCCCGTGGTGCCCATGTAGTAGGTCTTCGGGTCGCCTGGCACGCCGGTGCTGGCCACGGAGCGTCCGCCTCGAAACGGCCCGATGGATCGCCACTTGACCGGCTTGAAGAAAGCATTGAGGTCGTCGGCGGCGGCAGAGGCCACCTGGGGCGCAGGGACTTGCGCCGATACCGTCATGGCCGCGCCCGAGAGGAGAAGGAGGAGCAGGAGTCTGTGAGTCATAAGGAAGTCGCCGCCAAGATTATGACCGAAGCCTGCGCCGATGTTACCGGCGCTGGAGCGTGAATTTCTGCACCCGGCGCCCGGTGGAGGCCTCGCCTACGTAGAGGTTTCCCTGAGAGTCCACGCTCATGCCGTGCGGCCGCAGCATCTGTCCCACCTGGCGGCCGCCGTGGCCGAATTCGCCGACGACCTCAAGCGTGGAGCGCCTGAGGATCCAGACCTTGTGATTCGTGCCGTCAGCCATGTACAGCCATTGCTGTTGGGCATCAGGCGAGAGCACGATCACAAACGCCGAACCCGACGACAGCGTGGCGGGCGCGATCACTTTCTCAGCCAGGAACTTGCCCGACTGGTCGAACACCTGGATTCGGTTGCCGCGGCGGTCGGCCACGTAGATGCGGCCGTCGTTCGAGCCCGTCAGGCCGTGCACGGTGGAAAACTGTGTGGGCAGCGCGCCGCTCATCATGGACTTCGGGTCGAACTTGGCGGTGTCGTCGGGCGGCTTGCCGTACGCGCCCCAGTGACGGAGGTACTTGCCCGTGGCGCCGTCCACCACGATCACGCGCCGGTTGCGGTAGCCGTCGGCGATGAAGGCTTCATTGGTTTTCGGGTCCACCCAGATACCCGCAGGGCCGCCCATCAGCGTGGTGTCGGCACTGCCCGCGTTCTTGTCGTACTGGCCGATGGTCAGCAGCAGCTTCCCGTCACGCGAGAACTTCATCACGCGGTGGTGCTGATAGCTGCCAATCCAGACATGGTCGTTGTGGTCCACAAAAATGCCGTGCGGGTTGCGCGGCCAGTTCGACGTGTCGTCCACCGGGCCCGTGCCCCAGCCCTGGACGATCTTGCCAGCGGCGTCGAATTCCAGCACGGTGGGCGCCGCCTGGCAGCACGTGGCGATGGGCGGCGTCTGCGTCATCGACGTCTCTTCTTCGGTCAGCGTCTCAGGCAGGTGCGTCACCCAGACATGATTTTTGGCATCCACGAACACGCCCGTCACCGCGCCAAGAATCCAGTTGTTGGGCATCTCAAGCGGCCAGCTCGGGTCAACCTTAAATACTGGCGCGCCGGCGGCCGGCGGCTTGGCCTGCCCCGACAGCGGATGCGCTCCCAGGACGAGAGCCAACGTGGCGGCACAGGCAGCCAGGGCGAGCGGGCGGGCGAGGGACTGGTTCAGCATGGGCACACGATACCCACTAAGCCGGTCCTCCGCAATCGCCGGCCCCTGGCAGCGGCGAAGTAGAAATTTGTTAGTACGTTACAGAATCGATGCTTGCCTGATCGTGGCCCCGCCATTAGAATGGCCGCCACCCTTATCCGCAATCCGTAGGAGTCAGTCATGCGTGCACACAAGTTAGTTCTCAGCTTGGCGCTGGTGGCGGCAGCTCTGTTCACGAGCTCCAGCCTGCGGTCGGCCGCGTTTGTCGGCAACATCGCTGGTACGGTGACGGCGACTGTGGGAGGGGGGGCTATCGCGGGCGTCACGGTGTTCGCATACACCCCGGCGGGCTCTTTTGCGGGGTCCGCTGTCACTGGTGGTACCGGGGGCTACAGCATTTCTGGCCTGCCGGACGGCACCTACTTCGTGCGCACATCGAACTCTGCCGGCTATGTGGACGAGGCGTGGGACGACGTGGAATGTGTCTCGTGCTACGCGCCGACGACCGGCGCGCCGGTCGTGGTGAGCAGTGGCCCGACAATCGCGGACTTCGCACTGACCCAGGGTGGCACCATCTCCGGTACGGTGCTCGGCGCGGGATCTCCACTCGTCTACGCGTTTCCGGCCGTGCAGGTCTTCGTCAACATCGTTGATGCCGGCAATCAGTTTGTTACGTCGGTCAGCACCATCGCAGGCGGCGCGTATACGACCCCGGCTCTGCCGGCCGGCACGTACTTCGCCCGCGGGGGCTCCACCAACCTCGGCTATATCAACGAGATTTGGAACAACGTCCAGTGCCAATTCAACTGTCAGTTGACCAGCGCCGCCCCCATCGCGGTGACGGCCGGCGGCAACACGCCGGGAATCAACTTCGACCTTGAACAGGGCGCTCGGTTTTCGGGGACCGTGGAGAACGCCTCGTCGGTAGCCCTCGCGAACGTCAACATCGACGTGCGGAATACCGCCAATCAATCGGTGGCCTCTGCCACCACGGCCCCCGATGGCACGTTTACGACGAGCCCTGGCATTCCTGCCGGCGACTACTTCCTGAGGACGTCAGGCGCGCCCGGGTACATTAACAAGCTCAACGACGGTCTGCCGTGCATCGGCTTCTGCGACATTGATGGCCGGACTCCGGTCACAGCGGCCGCCGGTGTCGTGACGCCCGGCGTGGACTTCGTGCTCGACGCCGGTGGCAGCATTTCCGGCACAGTCTTAAATGCGCTGGCCGCCCCTCTGCAGAACGTGACGGTCAACATTGTTTCAAGCACCGGCTCGTCGATTACCACCGGGTTCACGAATGCGTCCGGTGTCTATACCTCGCGCGACGGCTTGCTTCCCGGCTCCTACTACGTGACAACAACCAACGGCCTCGGTTACATCAACCAGCTCTACCCGGCCATTCCCTGCCTGCCGAGTTGCACGGTGTCGCTGGGGACGCCTGTCAACGTGGTCGGGACTGGCGCGGTGGGCGGTATCAACTTCACGCTGGCGGCCGGTGGGCGGATCACGGGCCAGGTCACTGGCGCTGGTGCGGCTCCGTTGTCGGGCGTGACGGTCAGTGTGATCAATGCGGCCGGCACCACGTTTTCGAGCGGATTTACCAACGCCGCCGGCTTCTACACTACGTCTACTGGGCTGCCCGACGGTTCGTATTACCTGCGAACCGGCAACTCGCGCGGACTGATCAACGAGATCTACGCGGTAGCCGACGGCGTCGTCTGCCAGGGCACGTTGTGTCCGTCGCCGGTGGGCGTTGGAACTCTCGTGGCAGTGACGGGCGGCGTTCTACCCTTCGTTCCCGTCACCGTCAACATGGACCTGGACGCGGGTGGGACGATCTCCGGAGCCGTTCTGGATGCGGGCTCATCGGCGGCCATCGTCGGAGCCGGCGTGCAGATCTACAACTCGACTGGCCAGTCGGTGGGGTTCTCCACGACTGACGGCCTCGGAAACTACATCAGCGGCGCAGGACTGACGACCGCATCGTTTTACGTGCGAACCACCAACTCACTGGGCTACATCGACGAGCTGTACAACAACGTGGTCTGCGGCTCCTCATGTGCGCTCAGCTCGGGAACCCTCGTCCCCGTGACGACTGGTGCCGAGACCCAGGACATCGACTTCGGCCTCGCGCTTGGCGGCACGATCAGTGGCACGGTGACGAGCGGTGCCACACCGCTCGGAAACCTAAGCGTGCAGATCGTCAACGCCGCGACCAATGCCATCACCACTGACGCCACCGACGTCTTGGGCAACTTCAGTGTGAAGGGGTTGGCAGACGGCACCTACTACGCCCGCACCAGCAACACGCAGGGCTACATCAACGAGGTCTACAACAACCTCCAATGCCCGCTCAGCTGCTTCAACATCCTCGGCGCACCTCTTGTAATTTCTGGCGCCAACACCGTCTCGCTTGTGAACTTCGACCTTGAGGCCGGCGGGCGAATTTCAGGCGTGATCATCGACGACACCAGCACCCTGCCGATCCCCGGCGTCTCGGTCTCAATTGTCAGCCCCTCGGGCTCGACGGTCGCCACCGGAACGACGAACGCGCTGGGCGAGTACATCAGCGGCGCCGGCCTGCCCACAGGCAACTATTACGTCAGGACGAGCAACAGTCTTGGCTACATCAACGAGCTGTACGACAACATCAGCTGCGCCGCCGGCTGTTCGCTGGCGACCGGCACGGTCGTGCCCGCAACTGCGGGATCGACCACGTCGGGCAGAAACTTCGGTCTGTCGGCGGGTGGCAGGGCCGCAGGACAGGTGACCGACTTGGGCACCGGCAACCCGCTTCAGGGCGTTCAGGTGAGCATCTACGATGCGGCGGGCAGACAGGTGGGTGGCTCGAGCACCGATGCTTCTGGCAACTTCGTGACCGGCTCTGGCCTCTCGACAGGCACCTACTACGCGCGCACCCAAAACAGCCTGGGCTACCTCGACAAGCTCTACAACAACAAGCCGTGTGTAGGCAGTTGTTCGGTGCTCGCCGGTGATTCTTTCCTGGTGACCGTTGGCTCGACGACGCCGAACATCAATTTCACACTGACGCCGGGTGGAAGAATTTCCGGCACCATCACCGACGCCGTGTCGGGTCTGCCCCTCACGGGCGTCAGCGCCACTGTATATGACAGCACCGGCCGGTTCGTGGCCAGCGGCGGCACGAACTCGTTCGGCGTCTACACCACGAGCCAAGGCCTCACGTCGGGCAACTACTACCTCCGCACCAACAACAGCCTCGGCTATATCAATGAGCTGTTTGGCGGCCTGCCATGTGTGGGCAACTGCGTGGTGACCACCGGTACGCCGATCCTGGTGACCAGCCCGGGCACCACGAGCGGCAGGGACTTCCAGTTGTCGGCTGGCGGCCGGATCACCGGCACCATTACAGAGGCCGGCGGCGGCCCCTTGGCCAACGTTGCGGTGACGGTCTACAACGCAGCCGGGTTGGCCGTCAGCGGTGGCAGCACAAACGCACTCGGCGTTTACCGGACCACGGCCGGCCTGCCTACCGATACGTACACCGCGAGAACGTTTAATGGTCAGGGGTTAATCAACCAGCTCTACACGGTGCCGGCCTCGAACTGCCTGGGCCAGTGTGACGTGACGCTGGGCGACCCGATCTCAGTCACTACGGGGGTTGAGACCACGGGCATCAACTTCGACCTCACGCGCGGCGCCAGGGTCTCAGGCACCATCACGAACGGGGCCAATCCTGTGCCCGGCGCCTTGGGCTCCGTCTACAACAGTGCCAACGTGCGGGTGGCTACCGGGCAGGCGGACGGCAGCGGCAATTTCGTCACCAGTGAGGGGCTGCCGGCTGACACGTACTTCGCGAGGTCGGACAACAGCGTGGGGCTGGTGAACCAGGTCTACAACGGTATCGATTGCTTCGTGCTGTGCAACCCGACAGCGGGCACCGGCCTTGTGCTGTCTGGCACCACCATCTTTGGCGGCATCAACTTCGCCCTGACGCCTGATGCGGACACCGATGCCGACGGCATCGTCAACACGATCGACCCGCAGCCCGCCGTGTTCTCGAACGATTTCACGGATGTCGCCCAGGGCGGCACAAGCGACGGCACGATCTCAAACCGTGACGCGTGGACCATCAAGGTGGGCGACGTCAGCCCGAGCGGCATCCAAATTGACCTGTCTGGGTCGGGCGGTGCGCCGGCCACATTTGATGTCTGCGCCCTTAACGGGACACAGCGCATCCTGCTCGACGCATCAGGTGAGAGCGTTGTCTACTCCTGCAACGCGACAACGGGCAGCACCTCGGTGCGCGCGCTCAACGCGCTGCCGATCGTCGAATTGCGCGATCCGGCCACCGGCCCAGGCGTGATCATCCAACTGGGCACGGGACAGGGCGCCACCACCGGCAGCCCGGTCACCGCGCTCGACACCAACACCGCCCCCATCGTCGTCATCATCGTGGACGCGACGGGCACCGAGATCGGCTCGTTCGAACTCGACGCGGGTGAGTCTGCCCAGGTGGTCGTCAATCCGGACGGCAGCGCGGATGCAGTGGTAATCGAGGGCGTCGTCGAAATCACCGTACGTGGCGAATCGGTTGTCCTGGAGTCGGGCGAGACGTTCGACTTCCCGCCGCCAGGGCCCTACACGTTCACCGGCTTCTTCTCGCCGGTGGTGAACCTTCCGGCCGTCCACAGCGCGAGTGCCGGGGGCGCCATGCCGGTGAAGTTCAGCCTGAACGGATTCCAGGGACTCGATGTCATCGAGCCCGGATACCCGATGTCACAGCCGATGTCCTGCACGACGTGGCAACCGATTGGCTCGGCCGTGTCCATCAGTTCGACCGGAGGGCTGACGTACGACGCCAGTTCAGACCGCTACACAATCACCTGGAAGACGGCAAAAACCTGGAGCAACTCCTGCCGTCAGTTCCAGATGCTGCTCGACGACGGCACAACCCACAGGTTCAACGTGAAGTTCAAGAAGTAGGCCCCTTCGACACACCGACCCAGGGCAAAGCGGCTCGGATGCCGTTTTGTCCTGGGTCGTCGTCTGTACGGGTTTATTCGCCCTGGCCCTTGAACTGATCCCGCTCGTCGGCAAAGAGCAGATTGAAGCTCGTGAGCGAGCCGTAACACCCGGTGATGTACGCCTGCAGCTTGACCTTCCCATCGTCGGGCAGGTCCGACGCGTTGATGTGTTGTTCGAGCGTCCTCAGGCGATTGCGAAGCATCACGACCTTGTGGAAGAACGTCTCGATTGGCCAGGACTTCTCCTGCAGTGAGGCGTCGGCCGGCCGAAGGACCATGGTGCCGCCGCGCCACTTGGCCGCAGGCGTGGCCGTGGTGGCACCGTTCTCCTCGCGAATCACACGGCGGAGCAGCAGTTCCAGATCCTCGGGATGGTCGCCGGATGTCATCGGGTGGGTCCTTTCACGGTCACTGACCAGGGGAAGTGGGGCCGCGGTCGCGGTCCTGGGCGCGCTTGAGTGAGAGGGCGAGCGCGACGCCATCGCGCCGGTGTCGGCATCCACTCGCGGCCCTCCGCGGAAGTTGTGTTCACTCTCACAATAACCGCAGCGGACGCGCAGCGGCACACCCTGCCCGTCGGTGGCGACGATGGTGTGCATGCGGTCGGTCTTGCAGGCGCGACAGAAGTCTTCGATGTCCTGGCCAGGTCTGGGCACAATGAACAGATTGTAGAGGTATATTCATGTCCGATGTATGGACCTCGGCCTTGAAACCCAGGCCGCTGGGTCTCAAGGCCGAGGCGTTAACTTGTCATGGCATAGACGACCACGTTGACGGCGAAGCGGGTATTGTCGTCGGTGCGGAAGCGCTTGTTGCGCCAGTCGTAGTCCCACTCGCAGCCGTAGTCTTTGTTCGAGTACAGCACCGCCACGCGGCCCTTACGATCCACGCCGCGCAGGTAGTCGTGGACGAGGTCGTCGCCCCAGCCGTTGAGCTCGTGTGAGGTCTGCGGCGGACCATCGGGGAAATCGAAAAACGACGAGTAGAGGGCGTGGCGGTTCGGGAGCTTTGGCATGGCCGCGGCCTTCGGGTCGTCGGCAAACACCCGGCGCATTTCCTCTTCGAACGTCTTGGCGTACAAGCCGTCGATGTCGTGGTTGCAGTCGTCGGAAAACAGCAGACCGCCTGTGTCGGCGAAGTGGCGCAGGCCGGTGCGTTCACGTTCGTTGAGCCGCACCAGCTTGTGGCCCGTCATGAAGAGGAACGGGAAGGCCAGAAGTTCTTCCGAGTCGAGCGTGATGACCACTTCGTCCGCGTAGACCGGAATGGTGGTGTATTCGACCACTGAGTTCAGGACATTGGCCGCCACTTTCGGGTTGTAATCCCAGTCGCCCGAGTCGTAGCGCACGCGCGCGAAGACGAACTCCGAACTTCGCGGTCCGGCCACGCGAGGCTTCGTCTGAGGGACCTGACCTTGCATGGCGACAATTGTAGTTAGGAAGTTAGGAACTGGGGAACTGGCAGATCAGCGAGGCTTGTTCTCAGGTGTCGCGTCATGGAGAACGTCGTATACTAAAGGGGCTTTTCCCTCCACCCCGGATTTCCCGGGGAACTCCCACTCGGGACCCAAGACCATTCAGGGAAGTCAGGATATTGTTCGTGCCTTTCAGTGCTCTCAAACTTCACCCCAGCCTGCTCAAAAGTGTGAAAGAGATGGGCTTTGCCCGTCCCACACCCATCCAGTTGGATGCCATTCCTCCGGCGCTCGAAGGGCGCGATGTGTTGGCCTGCGCCATGACCGGCAGCGGAAAGACGGCGGCGTTTCTGCTGCCGCTGATTCATCGCCTCATCGACACGCCGCGCGGCAGCACGCGCGCGCTGGTGCTCACGCCCACGCGTGAACTCGCCGCGCAGATTCTTGAAGACCTCAAGGACCTGGCCGTGCACACGCCCATCACCGGGGCTGTGGTCATCGGCGGTGTGGGCATGGGTCCGCAGGAACATGCCTTCCGCAGCGGGGCAGACGTCATCATCGCCACGCCCGGTCGGCTCATGGACCACATGCGGCAGTCGTACGCCAAGCTCCAGCATCTGGAATACCTCGTGCTCGACGAAGCGGATCGCATGCTCGACATGGGATTCCTGCCAGAGATTCGCAAGATCCTCAGGCAGCTTCCGTCGAAACGCCAGACGCTTTTTTTCAGCGCCACCATGCCACAGCCGATCATTCAGCTGACGCACGAGATGCTGAAGGACCCGGCGCGCCTGCAGATTGAGCGCAAGGCCGCGCCCGCCGTGGGCATCACGCAGGCCGTGTATCCGGTGTCGCAGGAACTCAAGTCGCAGTTGCTGCTCACGCTCCTCCAGCGCGGTGAGATGGACGATGCGCAGGTGTTTACGCGCACCAAGCACCGGGCCAACCGGCTGGCCGACTTCCTCATTCGCAACAAGATCAACGCCGATCGCATTCACGGCAACCGGTCGCAGCCCCAGCGCATGGCGGCGCTTGCGGCGTTCAAGAACGGAAGCGTGCGTGTGCTTGTGGCGACAGACATTGCAGCGCGCGGCATCGACGTGCAGGAACTGGGGCACGTGGTGAACTTCGACGTGCCGCTGGTGCCCGAAGACTACATCCACCGCGTCGGCCGCACCGCGCGGGCCGAGGCCACCGGGGACGCGTTCACGTTTGTGGCCCCGCAGGAGGAGTCGGACTTGCGCAGCATCGAAGCGGCCATCCACAAGCGACTGCCGCGGGTGACCGTACCCGATTTCGACTACAACGCGAAGCCGCCTGCGGCGCTCGAGATTCCCTTGGCGGAACGGATCAAGGCCATTCGTGAGCGCAAGGCCGGCGAGCGCGCCCGCGCGGCCGACAAGCAACGGCGTCGCGGCGGCAGCGGTGGCAGCGCACCGGCGCCGCGGTCGGGTGGTCCTTCGGGATCACGGCCTG
>JBKJQX010000113.1:0-6212 GCA_046594875.1 Vicinamibacterales bacterium | reverse complement strand
CGTGGTTCCCGGCATCGCGGAATCCGCCGTCTCGACGGTGATTGATGATGCGTAACACCACGCCATCCGGTCGTACGCCTTGGTGTTGAAGTGGTTCCAGCAATCCTGGAAGAGCTGCACGCGCTCCTGCGCGGTCTTCACCGGCGGCGGTGGCATGGCGACAGTACAGCGACCGTCGTTACTTCGAAAACTTCAAGCCGCTGACCGAGTCTTCTCCAGGACGGGTCGAAATCGTGAGTGCGGTGACTGCGTCGGCAGGACCGCGCTGGAATTCGAACAGGAAGGTGGCCTCACCATCAGGACCAAACGCGCGAAGGAATCGATCGCGTGCTACCGGCAACATCGTCAGCTCGCGCAAGCCCTGTCGCCGAAGGACCAGCCGGCCGGCGCGCTGTTCAATCTGCCATCGCGCGTCGATGTCCGGGCTGAGCCATGTGCCGGCGTACTGTGCCGCCTCACGAACGGAGGGGCGCCACACGTTGGGCGCAGACAGGCGTTCGGACTTATCCGCTGGAGCGCCATTCCACGAGATCTCCAATGTCATCGCGCCGCTTGCCGCTCCAGGCTGGAACGTGAAGATGCCGACATTGCCCGTCCGGCCAATCTCGAAGAAACGGCCGCCACCCGTTGGCGTCATCGGAAAGAACTCGTCATCCGTCTGCGGATGGAACAACACCTCTCCGAGCACGCCGTCTCTGACTTCCAGCGGCCACAAGGACCAGGGATCGCCCGGCGTTCCGTACATTCCCGAGAAGCGTTCGAGTTCCTGTGGCGGAACTTTGGTCGCTGCGGGAACGGACGGCCTGGGAACGGCCGGCTCCATCTCGGCCCCGAGATAGATGCCGGCCACACCTTCCGCGAAACGACGAGCGTCGAGATCGTCAGAATTGCAGAGCGCCGCCACGGTCAGCGGTTTGTCCGGGAACCTGATGAATTCCGTTCGAAACCCTGGCGGGTGACCGCCGCGCGACACCGTTCGGAGACCGCGGTATGCCCCGAGGCGAAGGCCATACGCGTACGGAATCGTCTCGCCATTCGGGAGCTTCGGCCGGCTCACCATGCGTTCGACCAGTGGAACTCCGCCGACTGCCCCGGTCGCGAAGTTGGCGTCCCAGCGGGCAAGGTCTTCGATCGATGACTGCACGTTGTCTCCACCGTACGTTCCTTCGGCAATTGAGGTGCTCGTCATCTTCAACGGGTCGAATACCGTGCGCTTCAAGTGCTCACGAAACGGCTCTCGGGCAACTCGTTCCACCACCAGGCCCAGCACGCCGAAGTCGCTGTGGCTGTACTCGTGGCGTGCCCCTGGTTCGAAGTTGAGCGCCCGTTGAGCGGACATCAACGTCAGGAAGGCCGGCATCGATGTCACTGGTCTTCCTGAAAGCACTTCGAGGGTTCCGAAATCACGCAGACCGGAGGTGTGTTGAATCAGATCCCGCACGCGAATCGTGTGTCCGTAATCCGGAAGTTCCGGCACCCACCGCCGGACATCGTCATCCATCGACAGCTGTCCGCGCTGCTCCAACATCAGTGCCGCCATCGTGGTGAACGGCTTGGAGAGGGACCCCAGATTGAATGCGGCAGGGGTTGTCCCGTACCGGCCCGTAAACAGCACTTCGCCATTGCGATACACGCCGACGTCGCAGCCCGGACTCCCGGCCCGGATGTGCTGTTCAAACAATGCGGTGACTTTCGAAGCAGCGCCTGAGGAGTCCGTTGGCTGAACACCACGACCGCATCCGGCGCCGAGCAGCACGACGGCGAGTACGACAAGCGGCCAGCGAAGCATGAGCCACCTTAGCGAACCTGACTGAGTCAGTAAAGACCTGTCAAAGTCATTCCAGGCACATTGGTAACACCCACGAACGGCTGCGAGAATGGGCGCGAGGAATCAAACGCGACGTGCATGCGCTGTACCTCCCAGCTGGGGATCCGCGAGTGCCCCCAGCACCTGACCCGCGCTCAGCGCCGCAGGAAGGTCAACTGCAGCGTTCGGATCGCTGTGGGTGCAGCCGCGCCCCCGGGAGGCGGCGCGTCCATGGTGGCCAGGATCCGCTTCTCGTCCGCGGTCACGTCGAAGCCTGACACCGGCACGGACTTGTTGAACCGGCCTGTCGCGAACGTCACGGGCTGCCCAATGCGCATGCGATCGCCGCTCGCGTCCATCGTGACCCGCACAATCTCGCCGATGTGATTGCCGTCGTCAGTCAGTCGGCCGAAATAAAGTGAGGCGCCGTTGCGCGCCCACACCGGTGCAATGCCACCCTTGCCGGACACGCGTTCGGCGCGGCCGGGGCCAGGAAATGGCCGCACATACACACCGTCACCGTCCCCGTCCGTGTTCTCCAGGGCGTACGCCAGCCATTTCCCATCGGGGGAAAACATGGGATAGCCCTCAGTGGCCCGTGTCGCCACGAGTGGCGCCGGCGTGGCCTTGGGGGATAGGCCCATCATCCAGATGTCACTGCCGGTCACCGACGAACTGGATACGACGTAGGCAAGGAACCTGCCGTCCTTCGAGACGTGACTTGGCCACAACGGCTCTTCGCTGTCGACGACGAGCTCGGGTTCTCCACCTGACAATGGCACCCCATAGATCGGCTGGCGAAAGTTCTCGCTGCGTCTGGCCACAAAGATGCGCGCCTCATCGTGAGACCAGACGGGAAATAATGCGCCCTGCAGGAGCGGCGTGGAGATGCCATCTCGAGCGTTGATGATCGCGACGTACGGAGCCTTTCTGACTGCAATTCGTGTCTCGTCTTGTGACAGCCTCGGGCCCAGCAATCCGGTCGGTTCAGTGGAGACGGGAACGGTCGCTCCTCCACGAGAGACCCAGACGAGCAATCGTGACGCGCTCGTGTTCGTCCCTCCCCCAATCGACGCAAGCATGCCGTCGGCCGACACCGCGTACTGTGCCGTACCGCTGGCCCGCGCCGGCTGGCCGCCGCCAATCGCGTGCATCACATCGTCACTGATCGGCACTGGCTCACCGGACACCTTCAATGTTTCGGGATCGAAGCTGACGGCATAAAGCGCACCTCTTCGAGCGAACAGCAGTCTGCCGGTCCCTACATACCGTCCATCGGTCGCGTTCTGAATGACCAGAGTGCGAGCGCCGGTGGCCACATCAACAGCCTCGATCGATGAGTCCGCATTCGCGATGAAGTCACGGATGACTGTACAGAGCACAACGCGTCCTCCGGGTAACGCGCTGGGCAAGCGATGGCCAATCTCGCCGGCCTCGATCTTCGTCACCGGCGTGGGCGTGCCGCTCCCCGCAGACACGCGCCACAGGCCGCCTCGGATACGACCATAGACGATGGAGTTATCGGGCAACCAGGTGGCGCCCATACCCACCTCCCGTCCGGGGCCGAGTTCAGTCGTCCAGCCGTCTCCGACCGCGTCGGGCGCCGTCGCGGAACGCATGTTGTGAATGACCCGCGCGGTGCCTCCGCCGAGAGGGACGCGCTTCATCGCGCCGTCGGCGAAGAATCCAATCGACGCGCCGTCATGTGACACAAATGGGCCATACGCGCCCTCGGTACCGGCGATCGGGACCGCCGCCGACGCATCACGCTCGCGGCGATACAACTTTCGGGCGGTCGGATCCGACGATGCGTAGATCAGTGCGTTGCCGTCAGGGGTGAACGTAAAGAGCGGGGCTGTTGACCGATTCTCGAATGCATTCGATGGTGTGGGAATGATCTCGGAGCGGAACGGTGTCACGTCCGCTGTGAAGGCGCTCGTCGATGAGCCCCAATACCATCCGATTCCTCCGGCGATAGCAGTGACGGCCAACGCCGCAGCGATAAGCAGGTTGCGGGAACGCGTGCGCGGCGGCACTGACGGAAGTTCAGGCAGAACGTCGATGGCTGCGCCGGCGTCCGCAAGCGCGATGCGCGCCTCGCCAATATCGCGCAGGCGCAGCTTCGGATCGCGGGTGAGGCAGCGCTGAAGTAGACGACGTATGGATGCGGGTGTCGAGCCGGGAAGTGCGGTCCAGTCGGGGTCGCGTGTGGCGACGAAGCCGATCGTTTCTGCCACCGAGTCGCCATCAAAGAGCTGGCGGCCCGTCAGCATTTCGTACAGCACCACGCCAAACGCCCAGATGTCCGCGCGCTTGTCCACCGGCCGGCCCTTGGCCTGCTCGGGCGACATGTAGGCGGCGGTCCCCAGAATCATGCCGAGCTGCGTCGCATGATTGGTCAGCGTCGGCGAGTTCATCGCGTTGGTAGTGGCGGTGGCGCCCTCCGGCATGACTGCTTTGGCGAGGCCGAAGTCCAGTACCTTGACCGAGCCGTCGGCTTTCACTTTCACGTTCGCCGGCTTGAGGTCGCGATGAATGATGCCCGCGTCATGCGCCGCTTCAAGGGCCTCGGCGATCTGGCCGCCGATCGACCGCACGTCTTCAAGAGGCAGAGCCGAGGCCGCGATCTGTTCCGCGAGGGTTGGGCCTTCGACCAGTTCCATGACGAGGAATGCGGGCGGCCCCTCGTCGAAGCCGTACAGATGTGCAATGCGTGGATGGTTGAGCGATGCGAGGACCTGGGCCTCCCGCTCGAACCGGGCGCGGTCGGCGGCGCCATCGAGCACATTCAGCAGCACTTTGATCGCGACGTCGCGATTGAGCTTCGTGTCGCGGGCGCGATAAACCTCACCCATGCCACCGGCGCCCAGGGCACCCAACACTTCATAGGTTCCAATGCGAGTGCCAGTGGTGAGGGACATCGGCAGGCGAGCGGATTATAGGCGATGCGCCCGACAGGCGCGGACTTTCAACCACACGCACCAGAGCGTCGCGTCGGCTCCCCGCAGTATCGCAATCACCGACAACGGCGAACTGGCCGGGTCGTACACGATCAAATACGAGTAGACACCCAAAAACTTAAGGGGCCGCTCAGTCAGGTCCTTACGCGCATGGCCCATCTCCGGCATCTCAGCAAGGTTGTCGAGGGCCTCGTGAATGCCGTTCACAACTCGCCGCGCGGCATCCTCACTGTCGCTGGCGATATAGTCGATGATCTCGGCGAGCTGGGCCTCGGCTTCCAGTGTGAAGCAGAACCGAGCATTCATTTGCTACGCGTGCGGCGAGACTTGAGGCGCGTGTCGAGGCGGGCGAAGACCTCCTTGCCATCCGCCAGTTCTCCGCGCTGCGCCTGGAGCCAGCCGCGCTCGATCTGTTCCCGCCACTTCAGGCGAATCTCGTCGTGTTCCTTCAACAATCGAAGACCCTCCCGCACGACCTCGCTGGCGTTGTTGTAAAGCCCGCTCTCGACCTTCCGGCCGACGAATTTCTCGAGTTCTGGCGTCAACGAGACGTTCATAGTGACCCTACCCTCCTGCTCAGCCAAGACAGCAGGAATAACAGGCTATGACAAAGATGAGCAATCGACCGTTGCCAACATGTTGCCAAGACCCGGGCGGATTCCAGGGGACTCCGGAAGAATCGAGTGGACAGTAGAACGGTCCGAAGTGTCGAAGCGGCAAGAACTTGTTGCCAGAAGTCCTTTGCCATCATCAAGTTACAAAATCACCTTCTTAGGGTTCGAATACCTGCCTCACCGCCATTTTTTTGGGTGCAATCCGGTCACATGGGTGACGGTTTATTCCGGGCACATAGGTAACACTTTCGGCCCGAAGGAAGTCGGGATCGGTTCGAGGCGGCATGTCTCGTCGTCGAATTAGTCCGGGTCGAATTCCATAGAACTCACGAGCCAGATGCGGTCGGTGACTTGCCGAATGCCGACGGGTTGTCCGGCAAAGACCTGGCTGAGATTGACCTTGCGCCGATCGACACAGATCCAGCCACAGTGGGTCACGATGGCCGTCGAGGCCGCTCCGGCCTTCAACACCCTCACCTCCGCGAAGAGATCAGGGGAGGAGAAGCGAACGCACTACTGGAAGGGGGTGGGACGGTCCTGCCAGGCGCGATTCGAGCGGTACAATGACGGCATGGCGGATCGACCATCACCCTTGGCCGAGTGGTCACCGGAGCAGTTGGCGCAGGGTCGCGCCTGGGCCTCGACATGGAAGCGAGCCGGCCGTGCCCTTGAGGAGGTTCGGCGCCATGAGTTGCGGAACGTCGACACGTATGCCGCGATTGCGCTGCTCTGCGGCCCGGCTGATTACCACGTCGCGCCGCGCGCCCCGAAGCCCACCTCAGGCTTGATCGAGCAGCAGCGCCTGTTTCGGCGCGCTCAGCATCGATGAAC
>JBKJQX010000032.1:0-18792 GCA_046594875.1 Vicinamibacterales bacterium | reverse complement strand
GATCACTTCACCTTCGCGCTCTCGGGCACCGGCACCACGGGCATGGATGCCGCCGCCGCGAACCTGCTCGAGCCCGGCATGATGGTGCTCTGCGTTGTCAACGGCTATTTCGGCGATCGGCTGGCGCAGGTGTGCGCGGTCCACGGCGCGTTTGTCGAGCGGCTCCAGGGCGAGTGGGGACAGGCGATCGATCCCGCGCAGGTGGAGCGGGCGATGCGCGACGGGCGCTTCGACGTCGTCGCCATTGTCCACGGCGAAACATCAACCGGCGTGCTCAACCCGGTGGGGGACATCGCCGCGATCGCGCGACAACACGACGCCCTGCTGATCGTCGATGCCGTGACGTCGCTCGGTGCAGTGCCGGTGGATGTGGCCGCGTGGAATGCGGATGCCTGTTATTCCTGCTCGCAAAAAGGTATTGGCGCGCCGTCGGGCCTCGCGCCGATCTCCTTCTCCGCGCGCGCGCGTCTGGGGCGCGCCGGCACTCCGCCGTTTTCCCTCGATGTCCAGAAGCTCGAAGACTTCTGGGTCCGGCGCCGCTACCACCACACGATTTCCGCGCCAATGATCTACGCCCTGCACGCGGCCCTCACCGAGGCCGCGGAAGAGGGTCTCGAAGCGCGCTGGCAGCGACATGCGGACGCGCACACCGCGCTCGTCTCGGGTCTGGACGCCATCGGACTCCGCCTGCTTCCGGCTCCTGCCCATCGCCTTCACAGTCTGAATGCCGTCTGTGTCCCCGACGACGTGGACGCGTCCGAGGTGAAGGATCGCATGCTGACCAGGCACCAGATCGAAATTGGCGCCGGACTCGGACCGCTCGCCGGCAGGATCTGGAGAATCGGGTTGATGGGAAGCGGCGCCACCATCCACAATGTGGAGAAGGTGGTGACGGCGCTCGCAAAGTCGCTTGGCCGCACACCTCCCCGGAGGTAGGCGCATGGTTCGTCGATATGGGCTCGCGGGTCTCGCCGTTGCCGGGATGGCCTGTGTCACCAATCCCGCCACCGGGCGCAGCCAGCTGAACCTCCTATCCGAAGCCCAGGAAATTGCCCTGGGCCGCGAGGCCGATCAGCAGGTTCGCGCCGAGATGGGGGTGTACGACGATGCGGGTTGGCAGGCCTACGTCAGTCGCGTCGGCATGGCGATGGCAACAAAATCGCATCGTCCCAACCTGCCCTGGTCGTTTGTCGTCGTGGACGCCTCGGCGGTCAATGCGTTTGCCTTGCCGGGCGGGTTTATCTACATCACGCGCGGCCTGCTGCCCTTCCTGCAGAGTGAGGCGGAACTGGCGAACGTGTTAGGCCATGAGATTGCGCACGTCACGGCACTACATGGTGCAAGCGCGTATTCGAAACAGCAACTCACCGGTCTCGGGCTTGGTGTCGGTCGCATCCTGGCGCCGGAACGGTACGGCGGTGTGTTTGGCGGGCTCGAGGTGGCCATGAGTCTGGCGTTTCTCAAACACGGCCGTGATGCCGAACGCGAGGCCGATCGCCTCGGCGTGGGTTACGCCTCGTCGAGCGGGTGGGATCCGGCGGGGATGGTCGGTCTGCTCAGCACTTTGGGTCGCCTGTCGGAAGCCTCGGGGTCGAGTCGCGGCGTGCCGAATTTCCTCACGACGCATCCCTTGCCCGAAGACCGCATCGCGGCCGTGCGCGACCTGGTGACTGCCGCGCAGGGACCGGGCGCACAGACCGTAAACGCCGCAGAGTTCAGCGGACGGTTGCCGGGTGTGGTGTGGGGCGACAGTCGGACGCAGGGCATGGTGCGCGGCCGCGAGTTCGCGCATCCCATCCTGCGGATCGCGCTTCGATTCCCCGACGGCTGGGAGATCAGCAATGGTGCGTCGCAGGTCACAGCTCAGCCTGCGGGCGAGGCGCAGGCCGCCGTGGTGCTGCGCGTGGTGCCGAACGCCAGCGGAGGGCCGGCCCAGACGGCGCGGAGCCAGATGGCGGCCGCGAAGCTCACCGAAGTCAGCGGCGGCGAAACGACGATCAACGGTCTGCGTGCCTATGTCGGCACCTATCGCGGTGAGCAGGAGGTTGTGCGCGCGGCGTTTATCGTCGCCGGGTCGACAACGTACCTGGTGGCAGGCGTTGCCACCTCCCAGGCCTTTGGCAGTATGCAAGGCACGTTCGCCAACACGATCGAGTCGTTCAGGACGATGACGCAGGCCGAGGCGGATCAGATCCAGCCCTTCCGCGTCGGCCAGTACACTGTGCGATCGGGCGACACGTGGTCGTCGCTCGCCTCGTCCGCAGCATTGCGGCCGATTGGCCCGGCGACGCTCGCCATCATGAACGGCGCCACGGCCGCATCCACACCGCCCGTCAACGCACGCATCCGCGTCGTGGTCGGCGGCTGATGCGGCGAGCGCTGCGAATCGCGCTGGCGGCTGCCGCGATCGGCTTCGCGATGCTCTCGTATACGTGGGTGACACTGCCGGACGTGCACACGCTCGCGAAGACACCGCCCCCGTCGACGGCGTTCATGCGCATGCGAGAGGCGCAGGCCGCCGCCAGGGACCGCACGGCGAAGAGACGGCACCAGTGGGTGAGTTACGACCGCATCTCGTCGAATCTGAAGCGCGCCGTCCAGGTGGCCGAGGATGCGGCCTTCTGGCAGCACCAGGGACTGGATTTCGACGAGATTCGCGCATCACTCGAGTCCAACTGGGAGCGTGGAGAATTCGCGCGCGGTGCGTCCACCATCACGCAGCAACTGGCGAAGAACCTGTACTTGTCCCCCTCACGCAACCCGTATCGGAAAGTGCGTGAGTTGTTCATCACGCGACGGCTCGAAGCGGAACTGTCCAAGCGCCGCATTTTTGAGCTCTACCTGAATCTGATCGAGTGGGGTGATGGGATCTGGGGCGCCCAGGCGGCTTCGCTGATCTACTTCGGGGTCCCTGCGTCCGACCTGAACCAGACGCAGGCCGCACTGCTTGCCGGCGCGATCATCAACCCGCGCGTGTACAGCCCCGCGCGGCCGAACGCACGGTTGCTGCGCCGCCAGCAGATCATTCTGTCGCGAATGGGCTCGGAGTAGCCGCCAGCACCCGTCGCGCGCCCACATACCGCGATGTCCAATACGACGATCGCATCTGATCGATACGCACCACGCCTGATGCGGCGGGCGCGTGCACAAATTCAACGCCACTGATCGCCAGTCCGACATGTGAAGGCCCGGGTGCGACGGTGGAGAAGAACACCAGGTCGCCCGCACGCACATTCCGCAGATCCACGCGGGTGCCGAGCGCATACTGCTCGGCGGCGGTGCGGGGCGCCGGCACCGCATGCTGCGCCAACACGTATTGAACGAACCCGCTGCAGTCAAATCCGCTGACGGGGCTGTCGCCGCCCCAGAGATACGGCACACCCTGGAATCGCAACGCCGTTCTCATTAACGCTCCCGCGACCGGGCTCAGCGGTGCTTGAGTCGCGTCGGGCCTGATCGCGGCCGGTGACTTCACGCTGGGAAACGGTGACGGATAGGCGCCCGCTTGTGTCATCGCCCGCGCGGCACAGACCGACGACGTCATCGCCAGTAGCAAGACCAAGCTGGCCCGCGAGGCGCGGTTCACGCTTTCCATCACCGCCATATCGGCTGTACGGAGACCGGCCGCCATGGCATCGCTCTAACCTGCTGAAAACGTTGATGTTACCTCCCATCGCCGCTTGACACCGTGTCCCACCTGACCGACAATGAGCGGCAGTACCGTCATGGAACAGACGCTGTTGCTCAACGCCACCTACGAACCCCTGCGGGTCGTCCACTGGCAAAAAGCGATCACGCTTTGGTGTCAGGGCAAGGTCGAGATTGTCTCGGTGTACGACCGCGAAATACGCGCCGTCACATTCAGCATGAAGTTGCCGTCGGTGATTCGTCTCCTTCGCCGGATTCGGGTGCGGCGGCGGCTGGACTACGTGCCGTTTTCACGCGCCAATATCTACGCGCGCGATGATCATCGTTGTCAGTATTGCGGCACCGTGTTCCCGACGGCCGAACTGACGTTTGACCACGTCGTACCGGTCGCGCAGGGCGGCCGCAAGGACTGGGAAAATATTGTGACGTGTTGCATCACCTGCAATCGGCGCAAGGGTGGTCGCACGCCTGCCCAGGCGCACCTGCACTTGATTCGACCACCCAGACGCCCCGACAAAGCGCCGGCGATTCGCCTCACGTTCGGTTTGCGGAACGCGCCCGAGAGCTGGCGCGATTACGTCTACTGGAACGTCGAACTGGACGACGTGTAGTTCGTGCCCGCGCTGACTTCACTCCGGCCGAGGGCCGCAGTCCCCGGCGGACGGGTCACCCTGCTGGGGACCGATCTCCCCAGTCCACCCGACGGGCCTCCGGACGTCACGATCGGCGGCGTGAAGAGCCGCGTCGTGTTTGCGTCGCGCCGGTCCATCGACGTGCTGGTGCCGGCCGATGCAGCGGCGGGCACATTGCCGGTGCACGTCACTGCCGTGCCGGAAGGCGCGCTGACGCTCGACGTCGCGGCCGTGTTGGTGAGTGGCGTCCATCACGTCGATAGCCCGCTCTGTGACGCGGACGGCGCGGTGTACTTCACCCACAGCGGCACCCGTGGCGCGAAAGCTCCGGTACCACTCGGCCGGCTGAATCCCGACGGCACGCAGGATGCGATGGCGGTCGACATCGCCAACCCCACGTCGCTGGCCCTGGGGCCCGATGGCACCGTCTATGTGTCCAGCCGCTTCGAGGGGCAAATCTACCAGCTCACTCGGGATGGCCGCGCGGAACTGTACGCGACCGATCTCGGTGTGGCGACCGGGCTGGCGTGCGGCGCCGACGGCACGCTGTACGTCGGCGATCGCACCGGCACCATCTTCCGGATCAGCGCGGGCAAGTCCGGCGAGTCGAAGCGCCACGTGGAGTCCTATGCGACCATTCCGGCGAGCGTGGCGGCGTTCCACCTGGCGATGGGGTCCGATGGGTGCCTCTACGTGACTGGACCCACGCTTGCGGCACACGATGTGGTCTACCGCGTCACGCCCGAGCGGGAAGTGCAGGTGGTGTGCGGAGGGTTCGGGCGCCCCCAGGGGCTCGCGTTTGACGGGTCGGGCATGCTCTTCGTGGCCGACGCGTTGGCCGGCGCCTCCGGGCTCTATCGCGTGGATGTACGGACACCCGCGCCTGTCGCCGAACTGGTGGTTGCAGCGCCGCACCTGGTCGGCGTCGCGTTCGACGCGACGGGGGGCATGGTGCTCTCGTCGAGCGACACCCTCTTCCGGATGTCGCCCTCAGGCGTCTGATCCCTCGTCCAGCCTGGTGATGGAGAAGCCGGTGAAGCCGTAGATCGCCGACACGACCGGGTTGATCAGATTAAAAAATGCGTAGGGCAGGTACGCGATAGTGGCCACGCCAAGCGTCTGGGCCATGAAAGCGCCGCAGGTGTTCCATGGCACAAGCGGGGATGTCAGCGTGCCGGCATCCTCCAGGCATCGTGAGAGATTCTGAGGCGCCAGTTGGCGACGCTTGAATTCGGCTTTGAACATGCGTCCGGGCAGCACGATCGCCATGTACTGGTCGGACGCCATGATGTTCATGCCGATCGAGGTGGCGAGCGTGGCGGCAATCAGGCTGCCTGTGCCGCGCACGGCTCCCAGGATGGCTTCGGCGATGCGACCGAGCATCCCGGTTTTTTCCATCACGGCGCCAAACGTCATGGCCGCCAGAATCAGCCAGACCGTATTCAGCATGCTGGCCATGCCGCCGCGAGACAAGAGGTCGTCCAGCGCGGCATTCCCCGAGGTCAGGGCAAATCCCGTGGCCAGCGATTGCCAGCAGCCCTTGATGATGGCGGCCCAGTGCGGGATATCAGGTGATGCGGCCAGTGTCGTCACGGCGCCGGGCTGAAAGATCACGGCGAAGACACAACCCGTCAGGGTGCCCACCATCAACGCGGGCGTCGCCGGTATTTTCCGCACGACCAGCACCAGGACGAGCACGACGGGAAGCAGCAGGTGCGGGCCGATGGCGAAGCTGGCGCCGAGCGACGCACGAATCGCATTGACGGCGGCGGTATCGTGAGGCGCCGCTGTCGTCAGCCCGATCACCGTGAACAGGATCAGGGCGAGCACAATGCTCGGCGTGGTGGTCCACATCATGTGGCGGATGTGGGTGAACAGTTCCGTGCCCGCCATGGCCGGCGCGAGGTTGGTGGTATCAGAGAGCGGCGACATCTTGTCGCCGAAATACGCGCCCGATACCACGGCGCCGGCGGCCAGGCCCATATTCAGGTTCTGTGCGGCCGCAATCCCGATGAGCGCCACACCCACCGTGCCGGCCGTAGTCCAGGAACTTCCGGTCGCAAGCGACACAAGGCAACAGAGGACGCACGCGCTTGGAAAAAACACCGTCGGTGTGAGCAACTGCAGGCCGTAGTAGATCATCGTGGGCACGACGCCCGCGAGGATCCACGAACCGATCAGCGCGCCCACAATGAGCAGGATCAGGACCGCGCTCATCGAGAGCGAAATCCCATGCACGATACCGGCTTCCAGATCCTTCCACGAGTGGCCCAGGCGCAGGCCCACGGCGGCAGCGATGGACGCCGCCAGGATCAGCGCGATCTGATTCGGCCCTCCGGAGTTCGAGTCGCCGAACAAGGCCACCGATCCGGCCAGGAGCATGACGAGCATGGCGACGGGGAACAGGGAAAGGGCGAGCGATGGTTTTCTGATTTGTGTACTCATCAAGACTCCGAAAGGGGCTCCAAGGGCCGCGATGATAGCATCCCTACTTTCCAATGGCTGCCCTGTCTGGTATCCGCGTGCTCGACTTGTCGAGACTCCTGCCCGGTGGGTTCGCCACCCTGATGCTCGCGGAGCTGGGCGCCGAGGTCATCAAGATCGAAGACCCGCGGGGAGGCGATCCCATGCGCCAGCTGCCGCCGTGTGTCGAAGGACGCAGCGTTTACGACCTGCTGCTCAACCGCGGCAAACGCAGCGTGGTCCTTGACCTGCGCCTCCCTGAATCCGGCCCCATCCTCGACGCGCTGGTCGCGCGCGCCGACATTGTGGTGGAAAGCTTTCGCCCCGCGACGGCCCGCCGGCTCGGAGTGTCTGGTCCTCAACTGCGGGAGAAGTATCCGCGTCTGGTGCACGCCGCGATCACTGGCTACGGCCAGACGGGACCGTATGCCGAACGCCCCGGCCACGACCTGAACTATGTGGCCGTCACCGGAGTACTCGCGGCCGACCGGCCGCATCCCGCGCATTTACCGAAGATGTTCATGGCCGATGTCGGTGGCGGCGCGATGAGTGCGGTGGTCGCGATGATCGCTGCGTTGTTCGCCCGCACGACAACCGGGCAGGGCGCGAGCCTTGATCTGTCGATGCAGGACGCCGCGTTGTTCTGGGTGATGCTGCCCGGCGCGGCGGACCTGGTCGACAGCGGCGCCAGCGCGGTCGGCGAGTTGCCGACGTTCGGCGAACACGCGTGTTACAACGTCTACGAGACGCAGGATGGACGCCAGGTCGCGCTTGGTGCGATGGAAACGAAGTTCTGGACGACATTTTGTGACGCGATCGGCCGGCCAGACCTTCGCGCCCGCCATCTGACGGGCCCCGAGGATCAGGCCGCGGTCATTCGGGATGTGCGCGAGATCTTGCGTGCGCGGACACAAGCGGAATGGCTGGCGTTCTTCGAGGGGCGCGACGTCTGCCTGTCGCCCGTCAACACCCCCGCCGAGGCGTTTGCGGACCCCAACATTGTCGCCCGGGGCACGGTGGTGCAGGGGCGGGGACTGCGCGCGGTCCGGTCGCCCTTCGGTCACGCGCCCGTCCCTCTCGGTGCCGCGCCGCTTTTAGGCCAGGATACGGCCGACGTTCTCGGGGCGCTCGGCATAAAATAGCAAGAACGACATGGCGCACGACTGGATCGCCGTCCGCGGGGCGCGCGTACACAACCTGAAAAACGTCGATGTGGACCTGCCGCGCGACCAACTCGTCGTCATCACGGGACTCTCGGGATCGGGCAAGTCCTCGCTCGCGTTCGACACGATTTACGCGGAAGGCCAGCGGCGGTACGTCGAGTCATTGTCCGCGTATGCGCGGCAATTCCTCGAACAGATGGAAAAGCCGGATGTCGATTTGATCGACGGCCTGTCGCCGTCGATTTCGATCGAACAGAAGACCACCGGCTCGAATCCCAGGTCCACGGTCGGCACCGTCACTGAAATCTACGATTACCTGCGCCTGCTGTTCGCGAACATCGGCGTGCCTCACTGCCCGGTGTGCGACCACGAAATCGCGTCGCAGTCGCTCGATCGTATCGTGGACGTGGTGCTCACCTCTCCACCCGATGCGCGCATCAACATCCTCGCGCCGGTGGTCAGGGGCCGCAAAGGCGAGTTCAAGAAAGACCTCACGGCCCTGCGCGGCCGTGGTTTTACGCGAGCGCGGATTGACGGCGAGTTCTCGTCGCTCGAGGACGAGATCGCGCTCGACAAGCGCAAGAACCACACCATCGAGGTCCTGGTCGATCGCGTGATCGTGAAGGAGGGCATCAGGCGCCGGCTGTCCGATTCGCTCGAACTGGCGCTCACGCTGGCCGACGACATCGTGATCATCAACACGTTTGAAGGCGGCGATCGGTTG
Source organism: Vicinamibacterales bacterium (assembly GCA_046594875.1). Lineage (GTDB taxonomy): Bacteria > Acidobacteriota > Vicinamibacteria > Vicinamibacterales > SCN-69-37 > SYFT01. The sequence goes on along the minus strand of JBKJQX010000032.1, from coordinate 10,162 downwards.
TTCTCGCGCCGCATGGCGTGCCCGAATTGCGACATCAGCATTCCGGAGATGACGCCCAGGGCATTTTCCTTCAACTCCCCGCATGGCGCCTGCCCTGACTGCCAGGGCCTGGGTGCCGTGTTCGATTTTGATCCCGCACGGGTCGTGCCTGACGATCGTCTTTCGCTGGCTGATGGCGCGGTGGCGCCGTGGGCCAAGGGCGACAAACGTCTGCTCACCGAGATGCTCGAGGGGTTGCAGCGCGCCTTCGGCATCGATGCCGCCATGCCGTTTGGCAAGCTGCCAAAAAAATCCAGGGACATCGTGTTCATGGGGGCACCGGGCAAACGTGGGAAAGCCGCCAAGGACGTGTTCGGGGCAGACTTCGAAGGCGTCATCCCCAATCTGCGGCGCCGGTTCAGCGAAGGTGCATGGACCGACCAGGAGGCGCTTGAGCCGTATCGCGCCCTGCGTCCTTGCCTGTCGTGCCAGGGCGAGCGCCTGCGCGCCGAGAGCCGCGCCGTGCGGGTCAAGGGCCGCCGGCTGACCGACTACGTGAGCCAACCCATCGCGGATGCCCTGCCGATGGTGGAAGCGATGGAGTTGACCGAGCGCGAGCTCCTCATCGCTGGGCGCGTGCTCAAGGAGATTCGGGATCGTCTGCGCTTCCTGTCGGATGTGGGCGTGGGCTACCTCACCCTGTCGCGCAGCGCCGCGACACTTTCGGGTGGGGAAGGGCAGCGCATCCGGCTGGCGACGCAGATCGGCTCGCAGCTCACCGGCGTGTTGTACGTGCTCGACGAACCGTCGATTGGCCTGCACCAGCGCGACAACCGCCGGCTGCTTGGCACGCTGAGCCGGCTCAGGAACCTGGGTAACACGGTGCTCGTGGTCGAACATGACGAGGAGACCATTCGCACGGCCGACTACGTGGTGGACCTGGGGCCGGGCGCCGGCGAACACGGAGGCCATGTGATCTTCCAGGGCCGGCCGCAGCAGCTGATGGCGTCACCGGGCGCGTCACTCACGGGACAGTATCTGACCGGCGCGCGCGCCATCGACGTGCCGCCGATCCGCCGCCCCGGCAACGGCGGCCGCATCGTCGTGCGCGGCGCCAGGGCCAACAACCTCAAGGACCTCGACGTCACGTTTCCGCTGGGGACACTGATTGCGGTGACCGGTGTCTCCGGCTCGGGCAAGTCGACCCTCATCAACGAGATCCTGTACCGATCGCTCGCGCGCACGATTTATCGCGCGACGGATGAGCCGGGCGCGCACGGCAGCATCGACGGTATCGAACTCATCGACAAGATCATCCAGATCGATCAGTCACCAATCGGTCGCACCCCGCGCTCGAACCCGGCCACCTACACCGGGCTGTTCACCTTCGTACGCGAGCTGTTCGCGATGTTGCCGGATGCCCGGGCGCGCGGATACAAGGCGGGACGTTTTTCGTTCAACGTCAAGGGTGGGCGGTGCGAAACCTGTCAGGGCGACGGCGTGATTGCCATCGAGATGCACTTTCTGCCCGATGTCTATGTCACGTGCGAGGAATGCAAGGGCCGACGCTACAATCGCGAAACGCTCGAGATCGGGTATCGTGGCAAGTCCATTGCGGATCTGCTGGAGCTGACCGTGGATCAGGCGCTCGAACTGGTCGAACATTTTCCGCCCATTGCCACGCGCCTGAGAACCCTCCAGGAAGTTGGTCTGGGCTACATCACGCTCGGGCAGTCGGCCACGACCTTATCGGGAGGCGAAGCCCAGCGCGTCAAGCTGTCGCGCGAGCTGGCCCGCCGCGGGACGGGCCGCACCATGTACATCCTCGACGAGCCCACCACGGGCCTGCATTTCGAAGACGTGCGCAAACTGCTCGATGTGCTCCACCGCCTGGTTGAACAAGGCAACACGGTGGTGGTGATCGAGCACAACCTGGACGTAATCAAGTGCGCGGACTGGGTGATCGATCTTGGGCCCGAGGGTGGACAGGGCGGCGGACACGTGGTGGCCGCCGGGCCTCCCGAAGTGATTGCCCGCACCCCAGGCTCTGCGACCGGTCAGTACCTGGGACCTGCGCTTGGGGCGGGACCCGAGCTGGCGGTTTCATGACGCTGTGTCAGGAAACACACAAGCCGGAAGGCGTCTTGTGTGGCTTATCGGCCACACAACCACTCAATTGGTAGAATTCCTATTCCTGAATTGTATGGATAAGTCTCTATATTTGAGTGCTTTAGGTGGCCTTGCCACATGTCAACCGGAGTTGGCAATGAGATTGCTATAGGACTGGTGCCAGCGTTCTCGATGCCTGCTCAACGTACCCTTCGCAAAGTGGCCTCCTGCACAGGAATTGGGCTGCATTCCGGCCAGAGAGTGTCAATCTCTCTCAAGCCGGCCCCGGCCAACTTTGGGATCCGCTTCTCGCGCGCCGACCTGGGCGTGGAGATTCCGGCTGACGTCTCCTGTCTCGCGGCTGTTCAGCAACTTCAGACAGGCCTGCGGAAGGGCGACGCGTCGGTCGAGACCGTGGAGCACCTGCTGTCGGCCCTGACGTCGCTCGGGGTGGACAACGTGCTGGTGGAACTCAACCAGGCCGAAGTGCCCATCATGGACGGCTCGGCCGCGCCGTGGGTGTATCTGATTCAGAGCGCCGGGACTCGGGAACTGGCCGCGCCCCGGCAGACGATGGAGATTTTGTCGACGGTCGAAGTGCGTGACGGCGACAAACGCATCGCGCTGCACCCGTCGGATCGGTTCAAGGTCAGCTACACCATCAGTTTTGACCACCCCCTGCTGCGCCATCAGGAAATGACGCTCGACATCAACGAACAGACCTTCGTGGATGAAATTGCGCCGGCGCGCACCTTCGGTTTCCTGAAGGAAGTGGAAATCCTGCGCCAGCGTGGGCAGGCCCTGGGCGGTTCCCTCGACAACGCGGTGGTGATTGGTGAGACCGGCGTGCTGAACCCGCTGCGGTTTGATGATGAATTTGTGCGGCACAAGATGCTGGACGCCATTGGCGACCTGGCCCTGGTGGGGCACCCCATTCGCGGGCATCTGGTGGTGCAGCGGGGCGGTCACGCCCTGCATACGGCGTTCGCCAAAGAGCTCCTCCGCCGGCCCGACGCGTGGCGTCTGGTGGACTCGCGCGAGCATGTCCCGGCAACGGCTGTGGCCGTTCCCGTCCGTCAGTCCGCCCGTTAGGTTTCAGCCAATTGGCGCCCCTGAAGGGACGCCCTACGTTTCATGACTTCAGTCGGCGTCGGTGGCTTCGCTGGCCCGGCGCACCACGGCCATCAGCCGTTCGTTTTCAAACCGGTTGAAGCTCATGAACAGGCTTTCCTTCAGGTAGACCCGCAGTTCTTCCGGCGTGAGCTGGTTGATCAGATGCTGGAACTCGCGCTCCACTTCCTCAAAGCCGTAGTCGAGATCGGCTCGCCGCGCGAGGTCGCGCGAAATGGTCTCGATCACGGCGAGCACGTCGCCATCGGTGTCCACGGGGGTGCCGGCGCTGGTGGTGATCGTGCGCATCTCAGCCTCCAAAACTGGCCAATGCCGACGCCTGATCGGCGTAGACCTCAAGGAAGTTGTGGGCCCCGGTCATGGTCAGCATCGTCTCGACCCGTTTCTGAACGCCCGAGAGCTTCAACTGGCCTCCGGCGGTGCTCGCCTGCCGGTAGAGGTCCATCAAACAGCCAATCGTGGCGCTATCGACGTAACTCACCGTGGAGAGATCCACGAGGATTTGTTTCTCCCCGGCGGCCACGAGGCCTGCCACGGTGGTGGCAAAGTCAGAGAGGATGGGATACGTCAGCCGCGTTTCGGTGACGTGCGCCACCACCACGTTGCCGTGACGAGAAGTCGTGACATTCATTCGTTTCCTCCGCGCGAAGCCATGGAGCCCGGCGGCCTGTGAGATTGAAGACGGCGGATTTGACGGGCCAGTTCAAGCCGCCCTCGATTGATACGCGATTTGACGGTGCCTTCGGGAAGTCCCAGCTGATCGGCAATTTCCTGGTACGAGAACTCCTGCAGGTCGCGCAGCGTCACCGCCTGACGCAACGTGGCCGGCAGCTCCGCCAGCGCCTGGCGGATGAGGGACTTCAGATCGACCTGTTCGAGCTCTCCAAGTGGTGTGCGCTCATGGGAGACGGGCGAGAGTTCCGACGCGTCCACCCCCCGTGCCATCGTCGCGCGTTCCTTGCGGACCGAGCGGTAGTGATCGATGCAGAGGTTCCGGCTGATGCTGATGAGCCAGGTCTGGAAGTTGGCGCGGCGGTCGAAGGTGTGGAGCGCCTTGAAGATCTTGATGAAGACATCCTGCGTGAGGTCTTCGGCCTCGTCGTGCCGGCCGACGAACTTATACGCCAAATTGAAGATCTTCCGGCGATGCGTGCGCACGATCTCCTCCCACGCGATCTGGTCACCTGCCAGGCAGCGTGCGATCAAGGCGTCCATGGCCTCGTTTGGCGCGGGGGAAGGATCAGATGACATCAGACGAGCCGTGACCGCAAATCATATAGTGCGCTGGGCTACAATCAAAGGCCCTGTGCCTGGATTCCACCGCCGCCACGGCGCACTGATGTGCGATGACGTGCCGCTCACGGCGATAGCCGAGGCGGCCGGTACGCCATTGCATGTGTACAGCCGGGCGCTGCTCAGCACGCGCGTCCGGGAACTGGACGCGGCGTTTGCGGCCTATCCGCACGACCTCCACTACGCCATCAAGGCCAATGCCACGCTGGCCGTGGTGCGCGAGATTCGGAGCCAGGGGGCGCATGCCGACGCCAATTCCGGCGGCGAGATTGACGTCGCCCTGCGTGCCGGATTTTCTCCGGGCCAGATTGTGTTTACGGGCGTCGGCAAAACCCACGATGAACTGGTGCGCGCCGTCACGATGGGCCTCAAGGCGATCAACGCCGAATCGCCGGGCGAAATGGAGCGGATCGACGCAATCGCCACGGCGCACGGCACGCGGGCCCGTGTCGCACTGCGGATCAACCCGGACGTGGACGCGGGCGGTCATCCGCATATTTCCACCGGCCTGCGCGCCAACAAGTTCGGCATGACTCCCGCGCAGGCGCACGGCATGGCGATGGCCATGGCCGCGCGGGATCACCTGCATGTGGTGGGTCTGCACGTGCACGTGGGCTCGCAAATCACCAGCGCCGATCCGCTGCGCCTCGGCGCCGCAGCGATCGCCGATCTGGCGCGGGCGCTGGCCTCGGACGGCATCCCGCTCGAGCACCTCGACGTGGGCGGCGGACTGGGCATTGCGTACGAACACGGCCAGGCCGTGTTGTCGGTGGACGACTACGCGGCCGCCGTGTTGCCGGTGGTCCGTCCCACCGGCCTGCGCCTGATCCTCGAGCCCGGCCGATGGATTACCGCGCCCGCAGGTGTGCTCCTCACGCGCGTCGTGGACATGAAGGAACACGCCGACGGGCGCTGGTTCGTCATTGTGGACGCCGGCATGACAGACCTGCTCCGTCCGGCCCTGTACGGCGCGTGGCACACCATCGAGGCTGTGACCCCGCGTGAGGGCGCCCCAATCGCGTGTGATGTGGTCGGGCCTGTGTGCGAATCCAGCGACACCCTTGGGAAGGGCCGGGAATTGCCCCCGGTCGTGGTCGGCGACCTGCTGGCCGTCCGCGACACCGGCGCGTATGGAGCGATAATGGCGTCGAATTACAACCGGCGGCCCATCGCGGCCGAGGCCATGGTCGACGGTTCCGGCTGGCGCCTGGTGCGGCGCCGCCAAACGGTCGCCGACATGTTGCAGTGGGATGAGTGATGCTGATTGCGTTTGAAGGTCTGGATCAGAGCGGCAAGGAAACCCAGGCCCGGCACCTGCGTGCGCGGATCGAACAGGAGCGGAAGGTACATCCGCTGTCGTTTCCGGACTACGAGACGCCGATTGGCCGCGAGATTGCCAGCGCGTTGGCCGGCGAGCGGGAGTTTGGCCCCGACGTGATGCAACTGCTCTACGTGGCCAATCGCTGCGAGTACCTGCCAAAGATCGAGATGTGGCTCGCGGCAGGTTCGGTGGTGATGTGCGATCGCTATCGCGCGTCGAGCATCGCGTACGGCGAGGCGCAGGGGCTTGATCCCGCATGGCTCAACGACATCCAGCGATATCTGCCGCCTGCCACGATCACCGTCCTGCTCGACATCTCGCCCGAGACTGCCGTCGAGCGCAAGAAGACCGGCCGCGATCGGTACGAGCGCGATTTGTCGCTGCTGTCGCGCGTGCGCGAGAGCTACCGGCGCCAGGCCGAGCAGTCTGACTGGGTGCTGATTAACGGCGAGGCATCAAAAGACGATGTGCGTGCGGCGGTTGAGGCCGCGGTGCTCCCCCGGTTGCCCCACCGGTAAGCGTCACGGCGCGCGCTGCGGTCAACGCACCGATCCACTCCACGCCTTCTGCGCGCAACACGCGGCTGCACGCCTCCAGCGTCGCCCCCGTCGTCATCACATCGTCGATCAGGACAACCCGCCGTGGGCGTCGGGCACGAGGACCGGCCCGGATCGTCGAGAGCGCATAGGCCCCCACAACATTGGCCCGACGGTGCTCGCCGCTGAGGCCGGCCTGGGGCGGGCGCAGTGACCAGCGCTTCAACGGGCGCCAGACCGGCCGCCCGAGCGCCATGGCCAGTTCGTCGGCCTGATTGAACCCTCGGCGCAGTCGCCGCCACGGATGCAGAGGCACAGGCACGACCGCATCGGCCTCCGCCAGCAGGCCTGCGCCTGCGTGGCGCATCAGGGCGCCCAGCGGCCCCGCCAGCGACCGATGGCCCCGGTACTTGAGGGCGTGGATGATCTGGCGCAGCGGGCCCTCGTACAGCCCGCATGCCCGGGCCAGGTCAAATGGTGGGGGATGGGCGATGCAGCGCGCGCAATGGCTCGTCGTGATGATTCGCCACGACTTCAGGGGTTCGCCGCAGGAGTCGCACCACGGCGGGCTGACGGTTCGGATGGAGTTCCAGCACAGACGGCAAACCGGTCCACGCCGGCCGGTGCCGAGTCCCAGGCCGCAGGCAGCGCACGCCGGATCAAACAGCGCGGCCAGCGCCGCGTCGGCCCATCGAGTGATTGCCACCGCGCCGATCGGGTCCAAGAACCTTGCCAGCGCCTTGTGGCGCCTGGCCGGCGTTCATCGGGTCCGATACCCGCGACCTGTGCAAAATTTTGCGACGTGCGCGCCCGTTCAGGGTGCAGAAACCTCGATCGGCTCGGCGCCGCCCCAGAGGCGTTCGAGGGCATAAAACGTGCGCCGCGATGGCAGGAAGATGTGGACGATGAAGTTGAAGTAGTCCATCAGGATCCACTCGCCGCGCCGGTAGCCTTCGACAAGCGCCGGCTTCTGGCCCGCAGCCCTGAGCGCGGCCTCGATGCCGTCGGCAATCGCCTGCACCTGTCTCATGTTCGTCCCGGTGCAGATGATGAAGAAGTCGGTAAAGGCTGTTGAGTTGCGCAAGTCGAGGACGGTGAGATCCACGGCCAGTTTGTCTTGCGCGGCGGCGATGGCGGCCTTGACGTCGGCGGGCAGGCGCGGCTTGGCCACGCGTTTTTCCGGAGCGGCCTGGGCGGTGGCCTTTGCGGCCGCCGCCTTCGGCTTTGACGCGGCCGCCGGCCGTCGGGCCGGCGCGGCCTTGGCCTTGACCGCCTTCCTGACGGGCGCTTTTCTGACGGGCGCTTTCTTGGCACGTGCGGTGGAGGTTGTACGGGGGGCGGCGGTGCGCGCGGGCCTGGCGGTCTTACTCATGCGACTCCTCGGTAGAGAGCGTTTCTGTCGATATATTCGGCGACCGCCGGCGGGACGAGCCCCGCGAGCGACGAGCCGACGGACGCCAGTGCCCGGATCTTTGTCGAAGACACCGGCGCGGTTGGCGCGTCCACTAAGAAGATACTCGGTTGCAGCCGGTCGTCGTAGTCGTCGGGGTGGCGCATGCGTGCAGCGAGAGCCGGCAGTGCCTGGCGCAGGCCAGGTGCCGGATGCCCCGGGCGTGACACGACGACAAAGTGGCAGCGGCTCAGCAACGTTTCAGCGGCCTTCCACGAGAGGATACCCGCGAACGCGTCGGCGCCGATGATCACGTGCAACGTGTCCAATGCCGTGCCCCCGGCCGAAAGCCGATCGAGGGTGTCCACCGTGTACGAGGGCCCATCAGACGCCATCTCGATGTCTGAGACCCGGAGCCAGTCGGCAGATTTTGCGGCCAGTGTCACCATGGCCAGCCGGTGTTCCGCCGTCGCGCGAGGGGCCAGTCGATGCTGCGGGACGCGTGCCGGAACCAGGTGGACCGTGTCGAGCGACAAGGCGTCGTGCGCGGCTTGCGCCACATCGAGATGGCCGCAATGAATCGGGTCGAACGTCCCACCAAGCCAGCCCTGACGGACGCGGCTCACTGCGGCTGCGACTCCGCGTGTGCCGCGACCGCTGCCCACATGGCTTCAAGCAGTGGCGGCAGGCCCTCTCCGGTCACCGCGGAGATGGGATACAGAGGCACCTTGTGTTTCTTGAGGTGCCTGGCGAGTTTCTTCAGGCGATCGGGATCGTCGAGGGCGTCAATCTTGTTGGCCACGGCGATTTGTGGCTTGGACGCCAGGGCCTCGGCCATGTCATCGCCGCTGCCCTGGAACATCTTCAACTCGTGGCGAATGACATCGAAGTCGCTGACCGGGTCGCGCCCCGAGAATGACGACACGTCAATCACATGCACCAGCACCTTGGTGCGTTCCAGGTGCGCAAGGAACTTCATCCCGAGCCCGTGGCCCTCGTGCGCGCCTTCGATGAGGCCGGGCACGTCGGCGACCACAAAGCTCCGGTCGTCCGTGAGACTGACCACGCCCAGGTTCGGCGTGAGGGTCGTAAACGGGTAGTCCGCAATCTTGGGTTTGGCCGCCGAGACGCGGGCGATGAGTGTGGACTTGCCGGCGTTTGGATACCCTACGAGACCGACATCCGCCAGCAGTTTCAGGCGGAGCCGAAGCGTGCGCCCCTCGCCGGGTTCGCCGGGTTCGTGTTTTCGCGGGGCGCGGTTGGTGGCCGTCGCAAACGCGGAATTGCCTCGTCCGCCACGTCCACCCCTGGCGACGAGTACGCGGTCTCCCACTGTGGCGAGGTCGCCGAGGGGAATCATCTCGCCGTCTTCAGTTTTTTCGTACACGACCGTGCCCGGCGGCACCTCGAGCGTCAGGTCTTCGCCGTCTGCGCCGGTGCAATTGGAGCCTTGTCCGTGCACGCCGCGCTGGCCGTTGAACTCTGGATGGAAGCGGTAGGTAACGAGCGTGTTCTGGTGGAGCGTGGCGACGAGGTAGACCGACCCGCCATGGCCGCCATCACCACCGCTGGGACCGCCGCGGGGTACAAACTTCTCGCGGCGGAAGGCCAGGCACCCGTTGCCGCCATCGCCCGCCTGAACGCGAAGCTCGACTTCGTCTACGAACACTACGCCTTGTCGGCGCTCGGCGCTGCGCTGGGGACGATGCTGATGAAGCGGCCGCGCTGGCCCTGATCGCTGAACTTGACGGTGCCGGTGACCTTGGCAAAGAGCGTGTCGTCTTTACCGAGGCCCACGAACAGACCCGGCTTGAACTTCCGGCCGCGCTGCCGCACCAGGATGGAACCACCCGGCACGAGTTTGCCGTCGTGTTCCTTGACCCCAAGGCGCTGCGCGTTACTGTCGCGACCGTTACGGGAACTTCCCTGACCTTTTTTAGTAGCCATCGTGCTGTCCTGATGTCGTAAAGCGCCTGGGCGTCAGGCGTTGATTGCCATGATCTTCACGCGGGTGGACTGCGTGCGGTGGCCGATCGTCTTGCGCTCCGTTTTGCGGCGCTTCATCTTGAAGACGCGGATCTTCTTGCCCTGCGTCTGCTCTTCGATCACTCCGGTGACCGTGGCGCCGGCCACGTACGGAGCGCCGGTCACGATGTCGCCAGTGGCGGTCTCGAGCAGCAGCACCCGGTCAAACGTGTATTCCGTACCGGGTTCAAGATCCAGGCGGTCGACCACAACAACCGCGCCCGGGGTGACCTTTTCCTGCCGGCCACCGGCTTCGACAATGGCGAACATCTGCAACTCTCCCAAAACGTTCCGAGGAATACCCATATGGACCCCTTGGAGGGGGCCCCGTGGAACCTCCAAGACTACCATTTCGCCCCATTCCATTTCAAATGAGGC
>JBKJQX010000186.1:0-2762 GCA_046594875.1 Vicinamibacterales bacterium | reverse complement strand
AGGTTGGCGTCGCCCTCCACCGGCAGGATCATCACATCCCGCGAGGTGTTCGCCCGGATTTCCGTGTACGCGAGGAACTTGCCGGTCGGATCCCACGAAGACGGCTGCTGATCGTTGAGGCTCGTGGTCAGCCGTGTAGGGGTACCGGACCCGTCGGCGTTGGTCAACCAGAGATTGGACACACCCTGGCCCGTATCGGATGCGAACGCCAGGCGCTTGTTGTCGGGAGTCCAGACTGGAGCACTTGCCCAACCCTCCGCGGTCACTGGCTTCGGAATATCGCGGGTCAACTCCTGGATGAAGATGCGATGTTTGTCAGTCTCGACAAACGCGATTTGTCGACCATCAGGTGAAAAGCGTGGTTCCGCCCAATGCGTCTTTGCTGCGCGCAATACCGATGTGTTGCCCTCACGCGACAACCAGTCGATCGCACGGACGGGTTCCGTGTTCGTGTGAGGCAGGTACACCAGCGTGCCGTCTGGCGAGACCACGACGCTCGCGCTGCCACCCTCCCCGGCCAGGGCCACGTCCTCCACCAACGGCACCGCCGGCCCGGTCGCCTCGAGCCGCGAGAGATCGAACGGCATCGCCATCAGCGTGTGCTGACGGACATAGGTCAGATATCCGTTCGTTCCGAACGCAACGTAGCGTCCGTAGGACCCGCCGCGAACAATCACCTGCGGCGTACCTCCCGCCTTCGCTGAGGCTTCGGCGGGCGAGCCCGCGAGCGGCGCCACCACCAGATTGGCAAAGTCGAAACGATTGCTGCTCGAATGCTCGGTATAGAGGACGCGTGTGCCGCCCGGCAGAACCTGCGGCCAGCGCTGGTTTGTGGCGCCCTCGCCAAAGACACCAAACGCCACGGGCGTGCCACCGGCCGCCGCGACGCGCATCAACGTGGTCGCGGGCTTGGAGATCGTACTGAAGACAATCGTGCCGTCCTCCGCCCACCAGCCGCCTCGACCCGCGACGACCGCGCAGATCCTGGAGACCGCGCCGCCTGTGACCTTGATCTTCTTGAGCATGCCGCCGTCCGAGACGCTGCCTACAAAAAACGCGATCCACTCAGAATCTGGCGAAAAGAAGGGGGCGAACGCGCCCTCGGTGTCATCGAGCGGCGTAACCTGCAGTTGATCGAGCGCGCGCACGAACAACTGCGGACGGCTTCCGGGCACCTTGCGAGCCCCGATGAAGACCATCGTCTTGCCATCCGGCGACACAGCGACGGACGAACCCTGGAAATCATCGCTGGTCACAATGTGCGCATCCGCTCCGATGCCGGCGAGGAGTCTGCGCGGCTCGGGGGCGGGTGTGGATGTCGGCGCCAGCGCCTTGAACATGGAGACCGCGAAGAGCAACGCGAAGAACACACTGGCCACCATGTAAGGCAGCGGACGACGCCACGCCGGCACGCTGGCTGTTGCCCTCTCTGCCAGTTGGACCACACTGTCCGGGACGCCTGATTCGATCTTCGCGATCTCGACGCGTGCTTCGCCGATGTCGCGCAGCCGCATCTTGATGTCGCGATCGAGACACCGTTCGAGCAACCGCCGCAGCCGCGGCGGCGTGTCAGCCGGCAGAGCGGCGTACTCCGGCGTATCGCGCAGCACCGACACCAGCGTGTCGCTGACATCGTCTCCCTTGAACGCACGCTGCCCGGTCAGCATCTCGAAGAGCACCACACCGAACGCCCAGATGTCCGCGCGCTTGTCGACCGGCTTGCCCTTCGCCTGCTCTGGCGACATGTACGCGGCCGTGCCGATGATCATGCCCATGGCGGTCGCGCGCGCTGTCATCGTCGGCGAGTTCTGCACGTCAGCGCTCGACGCGCCGGCCGAGTCCATCGCTTTCGCGAGTCCAAAATCGAGCACCTTTACCGTGCCGTCCATGCGCACTTTGATGTTCTGTGGCTTGAGGTCGCGATGGATGATGCCCTGCTCGTGCGCGGCTTCAAGCGCGTCGGCGATCTGCTTCGCGATCGGCAGCGCGTCGGCGAGCGGGATCCCTGTCGTACGTAGCGCGCCCTGGGTCTCAAGGGCGCGGCTCTTGTCGATCAGCACCGACAGATCCTGGCCCTCCACCAGTTCCATCACGAGCGCGTGGGTGGCACCCGAGTCCTCAAACCCGTAGATGGCCGCGATATTCGGGTGGTTGAGTGAGGCCAGGACCTGCGCTTCGCGCCTGAACCGCGCCATCCGATCAGCGTCCGTCGTGAACGCCTCGGGTAGTATCTTCAGCGCCACATCGCGGTTGAGCTTCGTGTCTTTCGCGCGATAGACCTCACCCATCCCGCCCGCGCCGATAGCGGAGACCACTTCATAGGGACCGAGACGGGTGCCGGGAGAAAGAGTCATGGGAGCCGGGCTCCCCTGCCGAGCAATGCGGTCCAGCGCTGCACAAGCGTCAATGGCGGGGCCGTGGTTGACGCGCCATCGTCGAACACAAGGAACCGCTGGCCGTCGTTAGACACGTCGTACGTGACTCCAGCACCAGCGCCGCGGCTGCTGGTGACGATGCCGCCAAAGAGGACCTGGGGCTCTCCGAACTGCAGCATGCCGTTGCGAACGACGACACTGACCGCGGTCAGCGTGCGGTCACGGACGAAGAAGATCTCTTTGCCGTCTTTGCCCCAACGCGAAAGCCCGCCGCCGCCACGCGAAATCTGCTGACTGGCACCAGGCCCGGGGAACGGCGCGGCATACACTTCGGTCACCCCTGAAATGTTCGAGTCGAACACAACCCAGCGCCCGTCGGGCGAGAAG
>JBKJQX010000019.1:0-23566 GCA_046594875.1 Vicinamibacterales bacterium | reverse complement strand
GGCCGTACGACCTGATCACGGCGATAGACGACAAGGAAGTGTTGTCGGACGATGCGCTGCTGCGGCAGATTTCGGCACGCGCGCCAGGGTCGATGGTTCGGCTCGAAGTCTGGCGTGAGAATGCCAGGGAGATCGTGTCTCTCAAATTGACGGAGCGGCCATTGCCCGCCACGGCCCGGCCAAGCGCGACCCGCGGCGGCGTGCAACCCGTGTTGAGCCGCGACACCTGGCCGCTGGGCATCACGGTTCGCGGCATTGACGAGGCCACCGCCAGGCGCGTCAGGTTGCCTGAGGGACTGACCGGCGTGATGATCATGGACGTGGATACCACCGGGCCGGGGCGGCAGGCACGCATCCGTCGCGGGCAGATCGTGCTCGAAATCAATCGGCAGAAAATCAGCAACGTGTCCCAGTTCCAGCGTGTGGTCTCGTTGCTGACGCCGGGAAGCGCGGTGGCCATCTACGTGTTCGACCCATTGACCGAGCAGCGCGCGATCCATACGCTCGTGGTTGATCCTTCATGAAATCCCCCGAATGAAATCCAAGTTGCTGGTGATCGATGACGAGCCGGCTATTCGCGACACGATGCGAATGCTGCTCGAGTACGACGGCTACGAGGTGGTGCTTGCCGCCTCCGGTCAGGAAGGCCTGGCGATGGTCGAGAAGGAGAATCCCGACCTGGTGTTTCTGGACGTCAAGATGCCGGGTATGGATGGGCTTGAAGTGCTGGGCCGCCTGAGGACCATGAACGATACGCTGCCGGTGGTGATCGTGTCGGCGCATGGCAATACGACGACGGCACTTGAGGCCGGCCGGCTCGGCGCGTTCCGGTTCGTGGAAAAGCCACTCTCTAAGGATTACGTGCTCGACGCCGTGCGCGAGGGCCTGGAATTGGGAAGTCTTCGTCGTGAGAATCGCCAGTTGCGATCGGCGCTCGAGACGCGGCATCAGGTGGTGGGCGAAAGCGGCGGGCTGCGGTCGATCATGGACCAGGTGGGCCGGGCGGCGCCAACCAACGCCACAGTGCTCATCCTTGGCGAGAGCGGGGTAGGCAAGGAGTTGATTGCGCGATCGATTCATCGCAACAGCCTTCGCACGAAGGAGCGCTTCGTGCAGGTCAACTGCGCGGCAATCCCTGAGGAGTTGATCGAGTCGGAGTTGTTTGGCCATGAGCGCGGCGCGTTCACCGGGGCCACCGAGAAGCAGACGGGCAAGTTCGAACAGGCCGATCGCGGCACCATCTTCCTCGACGAAGTGGGCGATATGAGCCCCAAGACCCAGGCCAAGGTCCTGCGCGTGTTGCAGGAGGGCGAGGTGGAGCGGCTGGGGTCGGCCCGCACGATCAAGGTGGACGTGCGTGTCATCGCGGCAACCAACAAGGACCTGGAGGAAGAAATCGCGGCGGGCCGGTTCCGCGAAGATTTGTATTTCCGTCTGAGCGTGATTCCGATCCGGGTGCCGCCACTCAGAGAGCGCCTGGACGACATTCCAGGACTGGTCACACATTTCGTGTCGCAGTTCAGCCGCGAAAACAATCGTCGGCCGGTGCGGTTCCTGCCGCAGGCGATTGAGGCACTTCAGCAGGCCCGGTGGCGCGGCAACATCCGCGAACTCAAGAACGTCGTCGAGCGCCTGCTGATCATGGTGCCGCGCGATGTGATTGAAGCGGCGGACGTGCGCAGCGTCGTGAGGTCTGGTGGCGCCGGGCCCGTGCCATCGAGCTCCAGCGAGACGGCCTCATTCGAGCCCGCGGCTGGTGCCGGCGGGAAAGCCCCGGCCAGCGTCCCGGCGGCTGCCACGCTGCGGGAGTTCAAGGAGGCCACCGAGCGTGCGTGGCTCGTATCGAAGCTCCGGGAGAGCGCCTGGAACATCTCGAAGACGGCGGAAGTGATCGATACGCCCCGCAGCAATCTCTACAAGAAGCTCGAGCAGTACGGCATCCGGCAGGAAACCGACGGATAGGGTACTCTGGAGCTTCCGTCGTGGTGGGCTGGATGATCGCTCGGAAGCGAAGCTGCAGCACACGCGAAAGCGTGGGCAGCGGCCGAGTCGAAGAGAGGAAAGTCCGAACTCCGCAGGGCAGTGCGCCGGGTAACTCCCGGTCGGGGCAACTCGAAGGACTAGTGGCACAGAAAATATACCGCCCGCCGAAGTCCGAAAGGGCGAAGGCGAGGTAAGGGTGAAAAGGTGCGGTAAGAGCGCACCGCGTCTGCTGTAAGGCAGATGGCAGGCAAAACCCCGCACGGAGCAAGGCCAAATAGGGAGACGGTCGAGCACCGACGCGCATCGCGGCGCGTGCGGACTCGCTAAGGACGGCCCGTCCGATGTCTCCGGGTAGGCTGCTGGAGCCGGTGA
This sequence comes from Vicinamibacterales bacterium, assembly GCA_046594875.1. Classification (GTDB taxonomy): domain Bacteria; phylum Acidobacteriota; class Vicinamibacteria; order Vicinamibacterales; family SCN-69-37; genus SYFT01. The sequence goes on along the minus strand of JBKJQX010000019.1, from coordinate 21,211 downwards.
GCAATCACCGGCCTTGAGGAATGATCGTCGCCCTGAGCGACCCTGAGCGACCTCGAGCTTGTCTCGGGGGCGTCGAAGGGGAGTCGAGGGGAACAGAATTCGGCTTACGGCCCGCCACGACGGAAGCTACTTTCTAACGACTGTGAACAAAGATAGAGTACGCCCGGAGGCGGAAAACGCATGAGTACGACCAGACGAATCCTGTTGTGCGGTGCTAGCGCCATGGTGGCCGCGTTGTGGCTGGGACCGGACGTGGCCGTGACCGCGGAACAGGCAGCCGGACAGGGCCAGGCGCAAGGCCAGGCCGCAGGTCAGGGGCGCGGCCGGGGCGGTGGCCGCGGCGCGGTGATTCGTCCGGTTGACGGCAAGTGTCCAGTGGGCACCGCGATGATTGCGCCGGATCAATGCTCGCGGACGATGCCTCCGGTTAATGGTGAGTGCCCATCCGGGACCACGTTGCAACGCCCAGGCAGTTGCATGTTCCCTGAATTCACGGCGCCTTCCATCCTCGACTACCGTCCCCGCACCACGCTGGTGGTGGCCGAACACATGGTGCCGCGGGCGCAGTACCCGGTCATCGATATTCACAGCCATCTCGGTGTGTCGGAGCTCAACCTTGAGCAGACGATCATGGAGATGGACGCGCTGAATCTCCAGATTCTGGTGAACCTCAGCGGCGGGAGCCAGCCTGATCAAGTGAAGGGCCGCGTAGACTTCATCAAGGGCTCAAAATACGCGAACCGTTTCGCGGTGTTCGCCAACGTCAATTGGAACCAGCCGGACGCACCCGGGTGGGCAGCGAAGGCCGTGGCCGACCTGGAAGGCGCCGTGAAGAGTGGGGCCATCGGGCTGAAGATTTCAAAGGGTCTGGGCCTGCAGAACGTCAAGACCGATGGCTCCCTGGTCAAAGTCAACGATCCGTTGCTCAAGCCCATCTGGGAGGCCTGCGCCCGGCTCAACATCCCGGTGATCATTCACACGGCTGAACCGGAAGAGTTTTTTTCGCCGATGGACTTCCAGAACGAGCGCTGGCTTGAGCTGGCGCTGTTCGAGGATCGCCGCAACTACATGCCAGGCCGGCCGACGTTTGCCGACCTCCAGCGCGAGCGCGACGACCTGTTCATCACCAATCCGAAGACGCGGTTCATCGGCGCGCACTTCGCCTACTACGGCAACAACCTGAAGAAGGCCGCCGAACTCCTGGACAAGGCGCCCAACGCGGTGCTGGAGGTGGGCGCGGTGCTGTATGACTTCGCGCGGCAGCCGCGTGCGTCGCGCGAATTCTTCATCAAGTACCAGGACCGCGTCCTCTTCGGCAAAGACGCCTATTACCCCGAGGAATACCCGTACTATTGGCGCGTGTTCGAGACCGCCGACGAGTACTTCGACTACTACCGCGACTATCACGCGTTCTGGAAGCTCTACGGCATGGATCTGCCCGATGACGTCCTCAAGAAGCTGTACTACAAGAACGCCCTCCGAGTGGCGCCGGGCCTACCGCAGACCGGCTGGCCGAGGTAGGCGGGCAGCCCGACTGCGCCCGCCGTGTAATGGGGAAATGTCACAAATGACCGAAATGGCGAAATGCCGGACAAACCAATTGCAGGGAAGAATGACCGAATGTCGAACGCGCGCAATACAGGAATGACCTCGGAGAAGCAGATTCAACCATTGATTACCGAGGACATTCAGGCATTCTTCCCTGCATTGGTTTGTCCGGCATTTCGCCATTTCGGACATTTGTGACATTTCCCCATTACGATAGTCGGCGTCTATGTCTGTGTATTTAGTGACCGGCGGCGCCGGCTTCATCGGTTCGCACCTGGTCGAAGCGTTGTTGAAGCGCGGCGATCAGGTGAGGGTCGTCGATAATTTCTCCACGGGTAAACGCGGGAATCTTCCTGCCGGCGTCGATGTCATCGAGGGCGACCTGGCAGACGATGGCGTGGCGGTGCGGGCGGTGGGCGGCTGCGACTACGTGTTGCATCAGGCGGCCATTCCGTCGGTACCCCGTTCGGTCAAAGACCCGCTGGGTACGCATCGCGCGAACGTGGACGCCACCATGCAACTGCTGGTCGCTTCACGCGATGCCGGCGTCAAACGTCTCGTCTTCGCCGGCTCCTCATCCACCTACGGCAACTCGGCGGTTTTGCCCAAGCGCGAGGACATGCGGCCGTCACCCATCACGCCGTACGCGCTGCAAAAATACATCGGTGAGCAGTACTGCCAGCTGTTCACGTCGCTCTACGGTCTTGAGACGGTCACCACGCGTTACTTCAATGTGTTTGGCCCGCGTCAGGCGCCAGACTCGGCGTATTCCGGCGTCATCTCCCTGTTCATCAAGGCGCTGCTGGCCGGACAGTCGCCGCTGATTCACGGTGATGGGCGGCAGACGCGTGACTTCACGTACGTGGCGAATGTGGTGGACGGCGTGCTCCGCGCGGCGACCGCCGAGGGCGTGAGCGGGGAAGTCATCAACGTGGCCACCGGCGGGCGCATCTCCCTGCTTGAACTGGTGCGGGCCATCCAGTTGATCCTGGGTTCCGAGAAGGCCCCAACCTTTGATGCGCCGCGAGAGGGCGACGTGAAGGATTCGCAGGCCGACATCTTCAAGGCTCGCAAGCTTCTGGGTTACGACCCCACCGTGCCGTTCGAAGACGGCCTGCGTCAGACCGTGGCGTGGTTCAAGACGTTGTCAGTCTGACGCCCCCCACGGGCTCACTGACAACTGCGATTTCCACTTCTGCTGAATCCCCGGCGACGGCCGACGGGTACGTCGCGCACAACTCCCCTGCCTGCACTCGCTTAGAGAGACGACGGCGCGGGTGGGGAGTTGGCCTTCAACCTGCAATCTGACCCGTCCGGGTGCCGGCCAGCCACGCCGTATCAATGCGGCCTCCTGACCTTGCGTTCGGGCGATGTGGCTGTGCCGGTGCCGATGACGACTTTCCGCGTATGGGACGTGGAAAAGCCATGACGGAGATCAGACACATGCGTAACTCACTTGCGATGGCACTCGCCCTCATCCTGACCGTGTTCTCAGCCCAGTCTCTGGCGCAGGCAGCCGGCGCGTCCGCACAATCCGGCAAGGCGGCCAAGGAAGCCAAGGATGCTCCCGCGCAGGCGCCGATCAACCTCAATACGGCCACGGCGGCCGAACTCGAGGCACTGCCGGGTGTGGGGCCCGCGACGGCGGCCCGCATTGTCGAGTACCGGCTGAAGCAGGGCGGGTTCAAGAAGATCGAAGACCTGATGAACGTGCGCGGCGTCGGCGAGAAGATGTTCCTCTCGCTCAAGCCGATGATTGTGGTCACGCCGGGCAAGGGCGTGTGGCTGTAGCGCCTGTGCCCGGGCCGGCAGGCCCCGCGAGCAAAGACGGGACGGGTGCCGCGAGGCGCCCGTCCTGTGCGGATGGAGTTTCGCTGGTGGAGGTCGTCCTGACGCTTGCGATCGTGATGTCACTGTGCGCGATCGGCGTGCCGGCCCTGAGCCACGTGGCCGACGCGAAGCGGACCCGCGACGCATCGTCATTTTTCGCGGGGCAATTCCGCATGGCGCGGCAGCGCGCAGTCATGACCGGTCGGTACGTCGCCGTCGTGTTTGATGACGTGGGAGGCGAGGTGGGGTGGCGAACGTGCCTGGACGGCGATCGTGACGGGGTGTCCCGGTCTGACATCGCTTCGGGGACCGATCGCTGCGAGGCGGCTGCGGAGGCGGTCTCGCTCCGGTTTCCAGCCGTGCGCGTGGACTACCTCCCTGGTGTGCCGGGCCCGGATGGTGATGTGGCGCCAACGCCCCTGCGGTTTGGCCCCGCAGCCATGGCGGCATTCTCTCCCTCAGGAACGTCGTCTTCCGGGACGGTCGCACTGCGGGGAGCGGGTACGGCGCAGTTTGCCGTGCGGGTGGCCGGCGTCACCGGCCGCACCCGGGTGTTGGAGTTTGATCCAGGCCGTCGCGTATGGGTGGAATGAGCGCAGTGCGGCGGTACCGCGTTGGTCGCGATCTCACGCCGGTCGAGTTGACCCGGGAACTCGGACATCTCGAGGGGCGGTCGCGACTGGCGCCCGGGGAGATTGTTGAATTGTTGGATGTGCCCTCGTCGCGAGGTCTCGAGCCTCGGCGAGCCCTGGTGGAGACGTGGTCGGTGTGGACGCTGGGTCACGGAGGGACGGTTTATCGCGGCGTCTGCCGGTGGGTTGAGTCAGCAGGGTAACAGCCGGCCTTTCAGGCGTCGTCGCACACCTCGGCGCTGCCGTGGAGCACCGCTGATCAGTTGGCACCAATCGTGATAGTCGTCCCGCTGGAGGCGCGGTAATGATCGTGGGACAAAGCCTGGTGATACAGAAGCTGCGAGCGGACGTTGTCCGCGTCGGGGCGACGAACTTCACAGTGCTGGTGGAGGGGGAGAGCGGAGTGGGCAAAGAGCTGGTGGCCCGCGCGCTTCACGACGTGAGCCCACGACACCGGGGACCCTTTGTCGCCGTCAACTGCGCGGCGCTCGTGGAAACCCTGCTCGAGGCAGAGTTGTTCGGCATCGAGGAACGGACGGCCACTGGAGTGCGCGGGCGGCGCGGCAAGTTCGAACTGGCGGAGGGTGGCACGCTCTTCCTGGATGAAGTGGCCGACCTCTCGGTCACCGCCCAGGCCAAGCTCCTCAGAGTGTTACAGGACATGCGAGTGGAGCGGGTGGGCGGACACAGTACACGGGCGGTCAACACCAGGGTCATTGCCGCCACCAACCGCCGCCTGGTCGATCAGATGCAGGCCAAGCGTTTTCGCGAGGATCTGTACTACCGGCTCTCCGGCGTCGAACTCACTGTGCCGCCGCTGCGCGTGCGCCGCGACGGCATCCCGCTCCTCTCAAGATACCTGCTCGAGCGGCATCGGCAGGCGCAGCAGGTTGAGCTTGGGGCCGCTGCGCTCGACGCGCTGATGGCCTTTGACTGGCCCGGGAACGTGCGTCAGCTCGAGCGCGTGCTTGAGCGTGCCATCGCGCTGGGGCTCGGTTCGGTGGTGGACGTGGGTGATCTTCCTCCCATCGTCACAAAGGGCTATCGGGATTTGGTGGAAGACCTGCCAGGCGGCCCCGAGTCGCTGCGCACCTGGAGCAGCCGCTATGTGCGGGGCGTCCTGGACCGCTGCGACGGGAACAAACGCATGGCGTGTGACGTGCTCGACATCAGTTATCACACGCTGCGCTCACATCTTTCGTTCGCGCCCGGCGCCACTCACGGCGACGCCCGAACACCGGAACACGCAAGGTCGCCGATCGATCTGGAGGCTGAATGGCTGAAACCACAGGGTAGGTGAGAAAAGTTGAGGAGGGTGATGGCAATGACAGCAATGAACAACGCAACACGGGTGCGGTGGGCCGGCGCAGCGGCGATCGCGATGGCCGGGCTGCTGGCGCCGGTGGCCGCAGCGGGTGCCGACGGGCCGTCGGTGCGGGTGACGCGGCACGGGGCCGGTCGCATCGTGATGGAAGTGGCCGACACAACGGTGACCGTACGGAAGGACGTCTCCGCGGATCGTTCGGTGGTGACGTTGACAACGTCGAACGACCGTCTCACTCTCATCGTCCGCCGCGGCGTCCTCAGCCTCAGCGGGCCGGCCGGGGATGTGACGATGGAGGGAGGAGGCGTGGCTGAGTACGGGCAGGTGCTGGCCGTTCTCCGGGGTTCGGAGGCGGCGGCCAGGGCCCGCACACTGCTGGCGACGGTGACCGAAGGGCCCGAGACGTTCGTCGGTCAGTCGGTGCTGCTGACTCGCGCTCTTCTTGAGTCGGCCAGCGGCCGTTCGAAGGCCATGACCCAGCACCTGGAGTGGGCGCAGGAGCGCGCAGCCGCCCGCGCCGACGCCCGGCGCGGCACCCTGTCGGGCCGGCCGCAGGTCTTCAAGGTCGCGGTCACCGACCTGACGCAGCAGCGGGGGCCTGGCGAGTGCTGGGACCTTTACTCGGCCGAGGCCCTGCGCATCGCGAACGACTTTGGCGACTGCACCGACGACCTGAGGTGGTACGAGGCGCACAAGTGGGCCGGGTGTTCGCTCATCTACGCCGTCAGGTCGGAGGCAGCGATGGCCTGGTTCATTGCCTGCAACGGCGGTATTCCATTCAGTGGGTAAGTAACAACAGGGAGGTCACATGCGTGTCATTGCCGTCGTGCTCGCACAGGTCATCATTGCCGTCCTCGCCGGCGGGCTGATCATGCCAGCGGTTTTGGTGTCGATACCGCAAACCCGGCAGGCGGGCCCTCTGGTCCTGCTGCTCCTTGTCGCCGTGATGTTCGGGCTCCTGCGTCTGGCGTGGCCAGCGCCCAAACGCGACCGCTAATGCGCGCACAGCGCCCCGGGGCGGGCCTTTGGGCCCGCCCCGGGATCTGTTTACGGTGGTTGACGATCTTGGGTGGCGATAGTACGTTTGTACGGACGCCACCATGACGACCACTCCACCAGCAGCCACCCTCAAAAAAACACCGCTCAACGCCCGGCATCGCGCCCATGGAGCTCGCATGGTCGAGTTCGGTGGGTGGGACATGCCTGTCGAGTATTCGGGCATCATCGACGAGCACATGGCGGTGCGCACGGCCGTGGGGTTGTTTGATGTGTGTCACATGGGCCAGATTGAGCTGGCCGGGCCAGATGCGCTGGCGGCCGTGCAGTGGATTTCGTCCAACGATGCCAGCCGGCTGGCCATCGGCCAGATCCAGTATTCCGCCCTGACGACCGCTGAGGGGACGTTTGTCGACGACATCCTGGTCTACCGGATGGGCGAGCAGCACTTCATGTTAGTGGTCAACGCCGGCAACATCATGAAGGATCATCAGTGGATTGTTGCGAAGGTGGCCGAGCATGGCGGCGACGTCTCGGTGGTGAATGCGAGTTCGCGCTACGCGCTCATCGCTATTCAGGGTCCCCTGGCCGAGCGTGTGCTGCAGACCCAGACGGACATCGACCTGGCGGCGATCAAGTACTACTGGTTCGACCACGGTGAGGTGTCTGGCGTGCGGGTCACGGTGTCGCGAACCGGGTACACCGGCGAGGATGGGTTCGAGGTGTTTGCGCCGCCTGCGCAGGCTGAGCGCGTGTGGAACGCGTTGCTTGACGCCGGAGCGCCGCATGGGATCAAGCCGTGTGGTTTGGGTGCCCGGGATACGCTGCGGCTTGAGGCGTCGATGCGCTTGTGCGGCAGTGACATGGACGAGGGTACGTCTGTGGTCGAGGCTGGGTTGAGTTGGATCGTCGGCTGGAAGAAGGATGCGTTTCTGGGAGCGGAGCGTCTCCGGGCACAGAAGGCCGGCAGCCTGGAGCGGCGTCTCGTCGGTTTCGAGATGCGCGACCGCGCCATTGCCCGTCACGGCCATGTCGTGATGGATGGTGACGCCCCGGTGGGCGTGGTCACGAGCGGCACCCAGACGCCATACCTCAAGAAGTCGATCGGCCTGGCGATGGTGCCGGTGGCGCTCTCGGCGCCTGGTACGTCGCTTACAATTGATATCCGGGGCCGGCGCGTTCAAGCCGAGGTTGTCCCTGAACCGTTCTACAAGCGCTCGAAACCTGCCTAGGAGCTTTTGCATGTATCCGACCGATCTGAAGTACACCGTCGAACACGAATGGGTCCGCGTGGACGGCGACGACGCCGCCGTGGGCATTACGGATTTCGCCCAGAAGCAGCTTGGCGATGTCGTGTTCGTGGAGCTCCCTGACGTGGGCCGCGCGCTGACCAAGGGCGAAGTCTTCGGGACCATTGAATCCGTGAAGGCCGTCTCGGAGCTGTTTTCGCCGGTGTCGGGCACCGTCGTGGCGGTCAATGACACGCTCGCCGCACATCCAGACTCTGTGAACGGCCAGCCGCATGAGACGTGGATGATTCGAGTGAAGATGGCCAACGCCGGCGAGTTGGATGCGTTGATGAACTCCACCCGCTACGACGCGTTCATCGCGTAAATCGTCGAGGTACGCCCGTGTCCGAACAGTTCGAATCCCGTCACATCGGCCCCCGTCCGTCTGATCTCCCGCACATGCTGCAGGCGGTGGGTGCCGAATCGCTCGACGCCTTGATCGACCAGATCATTCCCGCCGATATTCGCCTCACTGCGCCGATGGACTTGCCGCCGGCCGAATCGGAGGTGGCGTACCTGTCGCGACTTCGCACCATTGCGTCGCGGAACCGGGTGTGCCGCAGCTACATCGGCATGGGGTACTACGACACCAATACGCCGCCCGTCATTGTGCGGAACGTCCTGGAGAATCCGGGGTGGTACACGCCGTACACCCCCTATCAGGCGGAGATTGCTCAGGGCCGGCTCGAGTCGCTGCTCAATTTCCAGACGATGGTGTCTGACCTGACGGGGATGGAGATTGCGAACGCGTCGCTCCTGGACGAGGCCACGGCGGCGGCCGAGGCGATGACGTTGTTGGCTCGGGTCACCAAGCGCCAGAGCGCGACGACCTTCGTGGTGTCCGACCGTGTGTTTCCACAGGTCAAGGCGGTGCTCGTCACCCGCGCGGCGCCGCTCGGCATTCAGTTGCGATTTGTGGACTTCTCGACGGCTGGGGCGGCATCCGGCTTTGGAGATGAGGTGTACGGGCTCTATGTGCAGTCACCCGACGACCATGGCGAGGTGCACGATCTGCGTAGCCTGATCGAACAGGCGCACGCCGCAGGTGTGTTGGTGGCGGTCGGTACGGATTTGCTGGCGTCGGCGGTGTTCACGCCGCCGGGGGAGATGGGGGCCGATGTCGTGGTCGGCAGCGCGCAGCGGTTTGGCGTGCCATTGGGCTACGGCGGGCCGCACGCCGCGTTTTTTGCCACCCGCGAGGCGTACGTGCGCCAGGCACCGGGGCGCATCATCGGCGTCTCGGTGGATTCCAAGGGGCGGCAGGCGTATCGGATGGCGCTGGCGACGCGTGAGCAGCACATCCGCCGGGAGAAGGCCACGTCCAACATCTGCACGGCCCAGGCCCTGCTGGCGAATATCTCGGCGTTTTTTGCGGTGTATCACGGTCCCTCGGGGATCAGGGCGATTGCCGAGCGTGTCCACGGGCATGCGTCGCGACTGGCGTCGGCGGTGGCGGGTCTGGGGTGGACGCAGACGAACCGGGTGTACTTCGACACGGTGCGGTATGAAGGCGCGCCGGTGGCGATTGAGAAGGTCCGCGCGGCGGCCGAACGGCTTGGGATCAACCTCCGCTTCCCGGAAAGCGGGGTGGTTCAGGTGTCGCTCGATGAGACCGTCACGGATGCCGATGTGGCGGATGTCGTGAGTGCATTCGAGGCTGCTGCGGGCAAGAAGGCTGCGGCGCCTGGCCAGGGAGCCGTCGGGGCGGGGGCGCTGGCTCGAACGACGCCGTTCCTTACGCATCCGGTGTTCAGCACCTGTGCGTCTGAGACGCAGATGATGCGGTACATCCGCCGGTTGGAGAAGAAGGACATCGGGCTCGATACGGCGATGATTCCGCTCGGCTCCTGCACCATGAAGCTCAATGCGGCGGCCGAGATGATGCCGATCACCTGGCCGGAGTTCTCCAAGTTGCACCCGTTTGCGCCTGTCTCGCAGGCGGCCGGGTACATGCAGGTCATCAAGGAACTGGAAGAGGCGTTGTGCGTGATCACCGGCTTCGCGGCGATGTCCCTGCAGCCGAACTCGGGCGCGCAGGGAGAATTTGCCGGGCTGTTGGTGATCAATGCCTATCACGCCAGTCGAGGGGATTCGCATCGCGATGTGGTGCTCATTCCGCAGTCGGCGCATGGCACCAATCCCGCGAGTGCGGCCATGGTGGGTCTGAAGGTCGTGGTCGTTGCCACAGACGCGCAGGGTAATGTTCGGCTCGAGGACCTGCGGGCGAAGGCTGAAGGGCACCGCGACAAACTGTCGTGCCTGATGATCACCTATCCCAGCACGCACGGCGTGTTTGAGGGCGCGATTCGGGAGATCTGCGCGATCATTCATGACAACGGCGGTCAGGTGTACATGGACGGCGCGAACATGAATGCCCAGGTGGGGCTGACAAGTCCGGCAGCGATTGGTGCAGACGTCTGCCATCTCAATCTCCACAAGACGTTTGCGATTCCCCATGGTGGGGGTGGCCCAGGGATGGGCCCCATTGGTGTCGCCGCGCACCTGGCGGCATTTCTTCCGGGCCATGCGGTGGTCGAGACCGGCGGGACGAGCGCCATTTCAGCGGTGTCTGCGGCGCCATGGGGCAGTGCGAGTATCCTGCTGATTTCGTACGGGTACATCCGGATGCTCGGCGCCATTGGCATGACCGCCGCGACGAAGTTCGCGATGCTCAGCGCGAACTACATCAAGGCTCGGCTCGAGGGGCACTATCCTGTGTTGTATTCGGGGGCGAACGGCCGGGTGGCCCACGAGTTGATCTTCGACCTGCGGCAGTTCAAGGCGCATGGCGTGGATGAAACCGATATCGCCAAGCGGCTGATGGACTACGGATTCCACGCGCCTACCGTGTCGTTCCCGGTGGCCGGCACGCTGATGGTGGAGCCGACGGAAAGCGAGCCGCTCGAAGAGCTCGATCGGTTCTGCGAGGCGATGATTGCGATTTGGGCCGAGGTCCAGGCGGTCATCGATGGCACCGCCGACAAGGCCGACAATCCGCTCAAGAATGCGCCGCACCCTGCCCAGGATGTCGCGGCCGACGAGTGGACGCACAAGTACACGCGCGCCCAGGCGGCCTATCCGGTGCCGTCACTGCGCCACCACAAGTTCTGGCCGACGATCTCGCGGATCGACAATCCGTTCGGCGACCGCAACCTCGTGTGTGCGTGTCCGCCGCTCTCCGACTACGAGTAGCCGTCGGTCACGCTGGACCACAGGAGGCGCGGAGGTGCTCTGGGTCCCGACGGACCACAGGAGGCACCGAGGCGCGGAGGCTTCTTGGTCACGTCGGATCACAGGAAGACGCCGAGGCGCGGAGACTTCTTGGTCACGCTGGATCGACTGGTGGCGTCCAGACCAACCGCCGAATCCCTTCTCTCAGAACCGGCACATTGAAATTGATGAGCAAGCCGGTCAGCAGGCCGGTCAGCTTCAAATAAGTGATGACCTGAGCCTTGTGAACCGGCAGGAGGGCGTCCACCGACTTAAGTTCAACAATGACGCGGCCTTCCACTACGAAGTCCACTCTGAATGCTGTTCGAACTGAGATGGTCCAGTGGGCCATCTTCATTGGGGAACCGCAAGGTCTCGGGCGCAATCGTGAATGTGAATGGGGACCGAAGTGCCCAGGACGACTCGTTGCGGGTTTCTCTGGACACATTCCCACTCACGGCTTTTGGCTCACCGGGGATCCAGCGTGCCTCCGTGCCTCGGTGCCTCCTGTGATCCGCCGTGATCCAGCGCGCCTCCGCGCCTCAGCGTCTCCCTGTGATCTGTGGTCAGCTCGTACGGCGCCGGAACTCTGCCAGCAATCGCAACGTGATCGGCCCGGGAGCACCGGTGCCGATCGCGTGCGTATCGACTTCGACCACAGGAGTCACCTCGCGAGTCGTACCTGTGATGAAAGCCTCATCGGCGTCGTTGACGTCGGCGGGCGTGTAGTCGGTCTCGTCGGTCACCACGCCGAGGTCGCGTGCCAACGCGATCACCCAATCTCGCGTGATGCCGGGCAGCAGACCCGACGTGATGGGCGCCGTTCTCAGTCGTCCGGCTGTGACGATGAAGAAATTCGACTGGGAGCATTCGACGATGGCGCCGTCCTGATTCATCATCAAGGCCTCGTCGGCGCCGTGGCGCAAGGCTTCCTGCATGGCCAGCGCGTTGTTGAGCAGGTTGTTGGACTTGATCGCGGGGTTGAGTGCGTCGGGGTGATTGCGTCGAATTGAGACGAGCGATACGCGAATGCCGTGTGTGAAGGTGTGCTCCGGCGGGGCCGGAAACGGCTTCACGATGATGACGAGCGTGGGCGACGGGCAGGCCTCCGGGTTGTAGGTCAGGCCTCCGACGCCGCGAGTGAGGAGGATCCGGATGTACGTATCGGCAACTGGGCCGAAATGGTCTGTATAGCCGCGCGTGGTGTCGCGGATATGCGCGGCCATCTGGTCGTCGGTGTACGGCACGTCCAGGGCCATCAGGCCGGCCGAGCGTCGCAGGCGAGCCATGTGCGGGCCGAAGAGGAACGGCTCGCCGCGATAGGTGCGCAACGTTTCGTACACACCCTCGCCATAGAGAAAACCGTGATCGAACACCGGCACCACGGCGTCCTGCGCGCGTGTGATGGTGCCATTGACGAATACCGCTGCTTGAAAAGGAGACATATCGCGGGCCTGCCCCCGCCGTCGCTTGCGGAAAAGCGCGTGAGCGCGCACGCAGGCGAAGGCGGGTTGCGCGAGTCTAGCACACGCGATACGCTCGGCTTGTTCGTATGCGAGTCCTCACACGTCAGCAGATGCGCGACGCCGACCAGCAGACCACCCATGAGATCGGCATCGCCTCGTTGGTGCTGATGGAAAACGCCGGACGTCAGGTCGTCGCGTCCATGGAATCGGCGTTCGAGGATCTGTCGGGCCTGCACGTGGCGGTGTTGTGCGGCAAGGGGAACAACGGAGGCGACGGATTTGTGGTGGCGCGCACGCTGTATGAGCGCAGCATCGCGGTGTCGGTGTACCTGCTCGGCGTGTCTGCCGACGTGCGGGGCGATGCCCGCATCAATCTCGGCGTGCTGCGGGCCATGGACCTGGATGTGGTGGAGATTGCCGATGCCACCGCCTGGGAGTTGCATGGCTCCGACGTCCTCGCGGCCGATCTGATCGTGGACGCCATTTTCGGGACGGGTTTGTCCGGCCCCGCGACCGGCCTGGTCGAGACGGTGATCGCCGACATCAATGCGGCAGCAACTCCAGTAGTCGCCATCGACCTGCCGACCGGCCTTGATGCCGATACGGCCGAAGTCCCAGGCCCGGCCGTGGCCGCCACGCTGACCGTGACGCTTGGGGCACCCAAGCTGCCGCTCGTGATGCCGCCGGCCGACCGTCTGGTCGGCAGTCTCGTGATTGCCGACATCGGCATTCCGCGCGGCGTGATTCAGGGTCTCGACGGCCCGTGGCTTGAACTCGTCACCAGGGAACGCATGCGGGCACTGGTGACGCCACGCGTGGCCGAGTCGCAGAAGGGCGACTATGGGCGCATCCTGATCGTGGCCGGGGCACGGGGGAAGACTGGCGCAGCCTATCTGGCAGCCTCCTCAGCCCTGCGGTCGGGCGCCGGCCTGGTGACTGTCGCCACGCCGGCGTCCTGCCAGCCCATCCTGGCCGGGCTCGGGGTCGAATACATGACCGAAGCGCTGCCAGAAACTGGTGATGGACAGATCGCATGGGAGGCCCTGGACCAGATTCTCGAGGCCGATGCCGATGTGATCGTCATGGGCCCGGGTCTGGGGCGGGCGCCGGCGACGATGGCGCTGGTGCAGGCGGTGGTGGAGCGCGCGGGCGTGCCGATGGTGCTCGATGCCGACGCGCTCTTTGCGTTTGTTGGGGAATCCGATCGGCTCGTCGGGCGCGATGGCGCGGACATCATCATCACGCCGCATCCCGGAGAAATGGCACGGCTCACCGGCCTGACGGTTGAGGCAGTGCAGGCCGATCGTGTCGAGGTCGCTCGAACCTTCGCCACCACCCACCGTGTGCATGTCGTCCTGAAGGGCCACCGCACGGTCGTAGCCACGCCAGAAGGGAAGGCCTATGTCAATCTGACCGGAAACCCCGGGATGGCCTCTGGCGGCACTGGGGACGTCCTGACAGGGGTGGTGGCGGCCTGGTTTGGCCAGTTGCTCGACGCAGAGGATGCGGCGCAGTTGGGTGTTTACCTGCACGGCCTGGCGGGGGATCTTGCGGCCGCCGATGAGGGCGAAACCGCCATGATCGCCGGCGACATCGTGGACCGTCTGGGTGATGCGGTGTTGGAACTGACGGCGACACGGCGCCGCAAGCCTGAGGAGACTCAGGAATGAGGACCATAGACACCACCTCGGAAGAAGAGACCACCGAGGCCGGCAAGAACATCGCGGCCGAGTTGCGGGTGGGAGACGTGGTGTTGATCGACGGGCCTCTGGGCGCGGGCAAGACCGCGTTTGTGCGCGGGCTGGCCGAGGGGCTGGGTGCGGATCCCAACGACGTGTCGAGTCCGACGTTCACGATCCTTCAGCAGTACGGCGGATCGCTGCCGTTGTACCACGCGGACCTTTATCGGTTGACGCCGGCGGAAGTGGCGGATCTGGGGCTTGAAGAAACCGGCCTCGACGGCATCCTCGCCGTGGAGTGGCCGGACCGATGGGCGGCGCGGCCGGCGACGGCCCATCAGGTGGCGATCGACGATCAGGGCGGAGACGAAAGGCGGATTCGTATCCGGCGCTGAGGCATTTTACTCGACGCGGTAGTTCGGCGCTTCCTTGGTGATGATCACGTCGTGGACGTGGCCCTCACGCATGCCGGCGGCGGTCACTCGAATCAACTCGGCTTCGCGCTGCAGCGTTGGAATGTCGGGACACCCGGTGTAGCCCATCCCGGCGCGCAGGCCACCGATGAGCTGATGAATCATCGCCGAGACGCTGCCCTTATGGGCCACGCGGCCTTCGATCCCCTCGGGCACCAGTTTCTCCACGCCTTCGGCGCCGTCCAGGTCGAACTCGTCCTGGAAGTAACGGTCGCGGCTGCCGCGCCGCATGGCGCCGAGCGAGCCCATGCCGCGGTACTCCTTGAAGCTGCGGCCCTGGTAGAGGATGACTTCGCCGGGGCTTTCATCGGTGCCGGCAAACAGGCTGCCGATCATCACCGCGCTCGCGCCCACGGCAAAGGCCTTGGTGAGATCGCCTGAATAGCGGATACCGCCGTCGGCGATGACCGGTACGTCGCGATCGCCCGCTGCGCGCGCGCACGCGGCAACGGCGCTGATCATCGGCACACCGATGCCGGCCACGACACGCGTGGTGCAAATCGATCCGGCGCCAATGCCAACTTTGACGGCGTCAACGCCGCGGTCGATCAGCGCGGTTGTGGCTCCAGCGGTTGCCACGTTGCCGGCCACCAGATCCACATCCGGGTATTCGCCGCGCAGTTTTTCGACCATGTCGAGCACACCCTGCGAGTGGCCGTGCGCCGTGTCAATCACGAGCACATCCACATGCGCGGCCACCAGGGCGGCGGCGCGCTCGGGCGTGTCCTTGCCGACGCCAATCGCGGCTCCGACGCGAAGACGGCCGAGGTCGTCCTTGCACGCGTTCGGATATTTAATGAGCTTCTGGATGTCCTTGACCGTGATCAGGCCCTTGAGCCGGTAGTCGGCGTCAACGACCAGGAGCTTTTCCACCTTGTGGTGATGGAACATCTCACGCGCGGTATCGAGGGGCGTGCCCACCGGCACCGTGATGAGGTTCTCGGTGGTCATGATCGCCGAGACAGGACGATCCATGCTCGTGGCGAATCGCAAGTCGCGATTGGTCAGGATGCCGACCAGCCGTCCCTCCTTGCTCCCATCGTCGGTAATCGGCACACCGCTGATGCGGTAGCGCTTCATCAGTTCGAGCGCTTCAAAAATCTGGTGGTGCGGCGAGAGGGTGATCGGATTCACGATCATGCCGCTCTCAGACCGCTTGACGCGGTCCACTTCAGACGCCTGCTCTTCGGGGCTGAGGTTCTTGTGAATGATGCCAATGCCACCGTGTTGCGCCATCGCAATGGCCAGGCGGCTTTCGGTGACGGTGTCCATCGCCGCCGAGAGGATCGGGACGTTGAGCTTGATGCGCCGGGTCAGACGCGACGCGACGTCCACTTTGCTTGGCAGCACCTGCGAGTGGCGCGGTACCAGCAGGATGTCGTCAAACGTCAGGGCCTCGGTGAGTCCCGCCATAACCTGCGCGGCCGCCCCCAACTTCTCGCTCGTCATTACCCGATCGGACATCAGACTCTCCAATTGGCGCGGCTGAAGCCACGCCCTACGGTCTAGACCCCATGGCGGTCACGCCATTAGGCCCCATGGCACTTCTTGTATTTCTTGCCGCTGCCGCAATGACAGGGATCGTTGCGGCCAATCTTCGGCTCATCGCGCCGCACCGTTTTGAGGTCGGCGTCATCGCCGCCAGTGCGTGCCGGCGTCGGCGCTCCCAGTGACGCGCCCCGCGGCAACGACGAAAACGCAGGCGCGGTGGTCGAGCTGCCGCCGCTAAACGTCATTGGTGGCGCTTTGCGTGGCGGGGGAGCCACGATCGGGGGAGCCGCGTCGCCGCTTTCGGAGAGCACCGGCCGGAGGCGCCACAGGTACCGGACGATTTCTTCGTCGATCCGATCCTTCATGGACTGGAACAGCGTGAAGCTTTCCTTCTTGTACTCGACGAGCGGGTCCCGCTGCCCGTAGCCGCGCAGACCGATCCCTTCCTTGAGATGGTCGAGGCTGTAGAGGTGGTCCTTCCACTGGGCGTCGACGATCTGGAGCATGATGTCGCGCTCCACCCGCCGCAAAATGGACGGATCGGCCTCGAGGACCTTTTCCTTTTCGGCATACTGCGATACGGCCAGGTCGAGGATTGCATCGATGATGCCGTCAGACGTCATCGTGTCGAGTTCGACTGCGCCAAGCCTGGACGCGTCCAGCCCGAACATGTCAGCAGCCGCCAGGCGGAGCGCACCGAGGTCCCACGTCTCCGGGTCCACGTTCTTGGGCGCGTGGGTATCCACCAGATTGCCCAGGACGTCTTCGGCCAGGCTCAACAGGT
Source organism: Vicinamibacterales bacterium (assembly GCA_046594875.1). Lineage (GTDB taxonomy): Bacteria > Acidobacteriota > Vicinamibacteria > Vicinamibacterales > SCN-69-37 > SYFT01. The sequence continues at coordinate 4,489 of JBKJQX010000019.1, read as the reverse complement.
AGCCGCGCGTATCCACTTCCTCCTCTTCGGAGATGCGCACCTGCCCATCGAGCAGTTGCCGCCGAAGCGAATACACACTCTCGCGCTGCTTGTTCATGACGTCGTCGTACTCAAGCAGGTGTTTGCGGGTGGAGAAGTTCTGGGCCTCGACCTGTTTCTGGGCGCGCTCGATGGCTTTGGTGACCATGCGAGCCTCGATGGGCACGCCTTCCTCCATGCCCAGGCGCTCCATCAGACCAGAGATGCGCCCTGATCCCATGAAGATGCGCATGAGGTCGTCTTCGAGCGAGAGATAAAACCGCGACGAACCCGGGTCGCCCTGCCGGCCGGCGCGACCTCGCAGCTGGTTGTCGATGCGGCGGGCCTCATGACGCTCGGTGCCGATGATGTGAAGGCCGCCGGCCCTGACCACCGCTTCGTGATCCTCGTCGGCGTCGGCCTTGAGCACGGCGTAGATGCGCTCGTAATCGGGCCGTGGCACCCGGTAGAAGCTGTCGATGTGGAAGAAGTACACGAACTCCTCGTCGTCGACATACTTTTCCTGCCCCTTGGGCAGGCGCTCGGCCACTTGCTCGATCAGCGTCTGCTGTCGCGCTTTGAATTCAGGATTGCCACCCAGCAGGATGTCTGTGCCGCGACCCGCCATGTTCGTGGCGATCGTCACCGTGCCCTGGCGCCCGGCTTGCGCCACGATCTCGGCTTCCTGCGCGTGGTACTTGGCGTTGAGCACCACGTGCTTGACGCCGCGCCGCTTGAGCATGTTCGAGAACTTCTCGGACTTCTCGATTGATACCGTGCCGACCAGCGTCGGCCGTCCCGACTTCTGCTTCTCGGCAATGTCGCTGACGATGGCTTCGGCTTTTTCGGCGTCGGTACGATAGACGGTGTCGGGCTCCTCGATGCGCTGGAGGCTGCGGTTGGTGGGCGCTACGATGACGTCGAGCTTGTAGATCTTGTTGAATTCCTCGGCCTCGGTTTCGGCCGTGCCGGTCATTCCGGAGAGCTTGTCGTATTTCCGGAAGTAGTTCTGGAAGGTGATGGTGGCGAGCGTCTGGTTCTCGCGCTCGATCTTGACCTTTTCCTTCGCCTCAACGGCCTGGTGCAGACCGTCGCTCCACCGGCGGCCCGGCATGAGGCGGCCCGTGAACTCGTCGACGATCAGGATCTGGCCGTCCTTGATCATGTAATCCACGTCCACCTTGAACAACGCATGCGCGCGCAGCGCCTGGTGGATGTGGTGGAGCAGCGGCATGTTGGCCGGGTCGTACATGCCGCTCGAGCCCGCGACGATGCGGTGGCCCAGCATCGCTTCCGCTTTCGCCATGCCGGTTTCGGTCAACTGGACGGTCTTGTGTTTTTCGTCGACGAGGAAGTCGCCCGTCGTTTCAAGCGCTTCGCGATCCTCTGCTTTGACGTTGCCCTGCGTGACCGCGCCGGCCTTGAGTTTCGGGATGATCTTGTCCACCTCGTACTAGAGGTCGGTGGACTGTTCAGCGGGGCCGGAAATGATCAGCGGCGTCCGCGCTTCGTCAATCAGGATGCTGTCGACTTCGTCAACGATGGCGAAGAAGTGCCCTCGCTGCACATAGTGCCCGAGGTCGTATTTCATGTTGTCGCGCAGGTAGTCGAAGCCGTATTCGTTGTTGGTGCCGTACGTGATGTCGCACCGGTACGCCGCCTGGCGATCGGCGTCGTTCAGGTCGTGCTGAATGACGCCAACGGACAGGCCCAGGAAGCGATAAAGCCGGCCCATCCACTCCGAGTCGCGGCGGGCCAGGTAGTCGTTCACGGTGACCACGTGGACGCCCTTGCCGGCCAGGGCATTGAGGTAGGCGGGGAGCGTGGCGACCAGCGTCTTGCCCTCACCCGTCTTCATTTCAGCGATCCGGCCACCGTGCAGCACCATGCCGCCGATGAGTTGCACATCGAAGTGCCGCATGTTGAGCACGCGGCGACCGCCTTCTCGCACCACGGCGAAGGCCTCGGGCAGGAGGTCGTCGAGCGACTCGCCCTGGGCCAGCCGGGCCTTGAAGGTTTCGGTTTTGCCGCGAAGTTCCGAGTCCGACAACGATGTGAGGGGCGCCTCGAGGGTGTTGATCGTGGCGACAAGCGGCCGCAAGCGCTTCAGTTCGCGCTCGTTCTGGGTCCCGATGATTTTACCGAGGAGAGTGTTGATCATGCTGGCATCCCGCACGGAGGGGATTCCAACGATTCTACACGGAAAATCCGGTGGAAGCGGACCGGCTACGGCCGGGCGAGCAGGCGCAACGGATTGATGGTCTGCCCGTTGAGCAGAATCTCGTAGTGCAGATGCGCGCTGGTGGCGCGTCCGGTGGAGCCCACGTAGCCGATGATGTCGCCGCGCTTAACCTGCTGGTTGGTCCGGGCGGTAATCCTCGACATGTGGCCGTAACGCGTCGAAATGCCGAAGCCATGGCGCACCACCACGGCGTTGCCGTAGTTGCCGGAGTAGCCGGACGATTCCACGGTGCCGTCTGCGGTGGAGCGAATCGGCGTGCCACTCTGTGCCGCGATATCAAGCCCGGGATGGAAGTCGGGCCCACCCGTGAACGGGTCTCGACGGCTGCCGAACATCGAAGAGAGGTAACCGACCACCGGCCAGATGGACGGCGTGGCGGCCGCAAGCGCCTGCTGCTTTTCGACGCCCGTGCGCACGGTTTCAAGCCGCGCTTCAAGCGAGCCCAGCAGGCTCTGCAGAATGCCGAAGGTGTCATTCGGGAAGCCGGGAGAGCCCAGCGCGGCGGTCACCGGCGGCGTTGTGGCAACCGCGCCACCACCACCCACACCCATCGCGCGATTCTTCACCAGCGCAGGCAGGTTGTCGATTGCACGCTTGGCGGCAGGATCCAGCCGCGCGTCTTCGCCAAGTTCGGTGATGGCGGTCTGAAGCGTCGAGATTTGCGCGGCCAGTTCCCCAGTCGCGGCACGGTAGCTGTCGTTTTCGATCCGCAGCGCATCAGTCTGCTGCGCGAGCCGAGTGATCTGCGCCTGTCCTGACCAACGAGCACCCAGACCCATCAACACCGGCACACACAAGACGCCGATCACCGCCAACGCCACCGGGCGACGCGCAACCGTCATCCGCCGGACGGCTCCGGTCTGTCGGTTCGCGACGAGGACGGTGTATTTCGGTGATCGCATGCCCAGCGGCGAAATATAGCACACGACCACCCGAAAGGCCAAATCAGCCAATGGGTTAGCGTCAGGGAGTCAGGTCAGTAAAACATACATATTTGCGCAAAATGGTGCAGAATCAGACAGTCATGGGAACCCACGTTGACCGTCGCTACGTCCTGATCACCCTTGTCGGCGCCGCCACGGCCGTTCTGGGCCTGCCGCGCAGAGCCACCAGCCAGCCGGTACCCACGATGATTGTCTACAAAGACCCCAGCTGCGGGTGCTGCCAGGAGTGGGTGAACCACGCCACCGCCAACGGCTATCGGGCCACGGTGATCAAGGCGGACATGGGCCCGGTCAAGGTGAAGCACCAGATCCCCGCCAGCCTGCAAAGCTGCCACACCACACTGATTGGGGGCTACGTCATCGAAGGGCATGTGCCGGCCTCAGACGTGGCGCGGCTGCTGAAGGAAAAGCCCAAGGGCATCATCGGTCTCACGATTCCCGGCATGCCCGCCAGTGCCCCCGGCATGGACGTGAAGCCTTTCCAGCCCTTCACCGTGCTGACCTTCAACGCCACAGGTCAGACGACGGTCTACACCAAACACACAAAACCGGCTTAACAGGCTGCTGAAAAACAGGATGTTACACGAGGCGTGAAGGGCTGGAGGGTCTTGCTTAAGGGAGTTCCTTCAGTCCTTCAGACTCGTGTGAACTCGTGAGCAGTACTTCGTTCCGGGACGCGGAACTGCAGCGCCTCGGCGACGTGATCGGCGCGGAGTTGTACGTCGCCGGCGATGTCGGCGATCGTGCGAGCCACGCGCAAGACCCGGGTGACGCCGCGGACGCTGAGGCCGAGCCGTGTCACCGCCGTCGCCATGAGCGCATGACTCGGACGGTCGAGCGGGGCGTGAGCCCGGAGGGCGCGGCCGTCGAGTTCCGAATTGAGGCGGCCCTGCCGATCGAGTTGCCGGCGCCGCGCCGCGTGCACCCGCGCGCGGACGACGGCACTGGTTTCGCGCACGGAGTCGCCACTGATTTCGCCCCACGGCACGCCCTGCACCTCCACACCAAGGTCGAATCGGTCGCGGAGTGGGCCCGACAGGCGCCGCTGGTATCGGTCCACGAGCGGTGGTGGGCAGTGGCAGGGACGCCGGGCGTCGCCGTAAAATCCACACGGGCAGGGGTTCATCGCGCCGACGAGCATGACGCGGGCCGGGAAGGTCACGCTCCGCGCGACGCGTGCCACATGCACCACGCCGGCCTCAAGCGGTTGCCGTAGTGTCTCGAGCACCCGCCGGCTGAACTCGGCCAGCTCGTCGAGGAACAACACGCCGGCGTGCGCGAGACT
>JBKJQX010000107.1:0-11580 GCA_046594875.1 Vicinamibacterales bacterium | reverse complement strand
GCGCGATCCGTCAACCCACCTCCCGCTGGCCCCGCTTGCTCACGCCACGCACCGACCGGATCCCTGTCGAACTCACCGTATGCTGAGCCGTACCGAATTCCCGAAAGCCATTACCCTTTAGGGGCGCCAATTGGCGCGGCTGAAGCCACCCCTACGTACGGTTCTTCGCCCGCGCCAGGTAGATCAGCGACCCGACTGCGACGCAGGCGCCGAACGCGAGCCACTCCTGCTTTGCGAGTCCCGTCAGCAACCAGGCGATGACAAGGCAGGTGACCCAGGGGAGCACCTCGCCGAGCGGCATGCGAAACGGCGCCTTGCCGTCGATGGTCACGCCCTTCGAGCGAAGTTTCCATGACGCGAGCGCGCAACCGAGATAGAGCGCAAGCGCCGAGACATTGGCCAGGAGCGCCAGGCGTTCGAACGTGCCCGACAATGCCAGCGCCAGTGCGATGGCGGACTGCGTGATGATGGCTGCCGACGGCGCGTGGGTTCCGGGATTGACGGCTGCAAACGCGCGCGGCAGAAACCCGTCAGTGGCGCACGCGTAAATCACGCGCGGCGTGGAGAACGTGCTGGCGCCCAGGTAGCCAAACATCGACACTGACGCGCCAACAAGCAGCAGTGTTCGCGCTCCGCCGCCCAGTGCCGCATTCGCCACATCCGCAAGCGGAGCGACCGTTGACTGCGCAAGGCCCGGTCCCAGGATGCCCTGTGCCACCACTTGAAGCACGAGGTAGAGAGCCGTCACCCCAATCATCGCCAACGCAATGGCCCGGGGCACCGTGCGCGCCGGATCACGCACTTCACCGCTGGGCGCCAACGCGCCCTCGATGCCGGCGAACGCGAATATCAGGAGCAGGGACGTGCGCGCCACATCCGCCGCCTTTGGCGCCTCGACCCAGGTGAGGTTGCGGGTGTCGATGAAGAAAAGACCGACGACCGCCAGAAGAATCAGCGGCAACAACTTGGCGATGGTAGCCACCGTGTTGAATTTCGCTGCAAGGCCGGCTCCGCGAAGATTGATTGCTGTCCAAAATAGGAACACGGCCACCAAAGTGACCGTGTGCATTGCTGCCGTGCTGAATGCCGGAGCGAGCTGGCCGATGCTCGCGGCAAAGACCGTGGCGACCGCCGCACACGCGAACGTGCTGAGCATCCAGAGCAGCAAGCCGGAAATGAAACCGGCATACGAACCAAATGCCGTGCCGACATACGCGTACGGTCCGCCGGTCAACGAGACACGGCTGCCCGCATCCGCAATGCACAAGACAATCAGCCCCATCGCCACGGCGCAGACCAGGTAGGCCACCGGGGCGGCGGCGCCCAGGGAACCCGCGACGTTCGCAGGCAGCCGAAATATCCCACCGCCGATTGTCATGTTGACGATCGCGGCTGCGAGACCAAACGTGCCCATCACTCTCACGAGACCGGGGTTTGTCATTGGGCCGCTAGCGTAGCACTCTGTGAACGCCCGGCACCGGCAAGGCCTTTTCGTGCGTCTGTGGGGCACGCCACGCGTCCACGATCGAGATCTGGTTCACGCATGAGACCGTACATCGCGCCGCGCATGACTTGTGCGTGAGGAACTCGCGTTGGCGATCGGCCAGGGAGTACTGCGCGAGTGGAATACCGGGATGCCCACGCTGCTGCGAGCAGTAATGCACCAGGCCGTTCTCGCAGATATAGAGAAAGCGCGATCCGGCGCGGCATCGCCACGGGTTCTCCCGGCCAGCCGCAAGGTTGCGTTGGAACCCGTTGATTCGTGCGAATGAGGTCTTCCGAAGGGTCATGATGGCATTGAATACACTCTGCTGGCGTGAGGTCAGCGGGCGCAGTTGTCCGGTGCCGTCGTGGAGGATGCCCAGCGTGGAGCTGAACCCAAGCTCCAAGGCCCGGTTTGCGATCGTGAGCGCATCTTCGGGATTGGGGAGGTCGCTGCCCAGGACGGAATTGATGTTGACGTGAAAGTCGGCGTGGTCCCTCAGCAGTTCGAGCTTGCGGTCCAGCACCTTGAGGCTCTTCTTCGAGACCTCGTCAGGCGTGACATTGTCGATGCTGATTTGCAGGTGTTCGAGTCCTGCACGATTCAACCGCGTGATTCGATCGGGCACCAGCAGATAGCCGTTCGTAATCATCGAAGCCAGCATTCCATGGTGACGAATACGGGCAATGATGTCGTCCAGGCCGGGGTGCAGGAGCGGCTCACCGCCGCTGATACAGACGACGGATGTGCCCATCGCGGCCAGCAAGTCGATCCGGTGAAGCATCTCGCCGGTCGGCACGGGACTCGAAACGTTGTCGAACTCGTTGCAGTACGTGCAAGCCAGGTTGCAGCGCCGCATTGGCACGATGTGCGCCAGTAGCGGATGGCGGGTCGATACGAGCCCGCGCACCACCATGCGCACTTCCTTCGCCTGTCGCCGAAAAGCGAGAATTCGCCGCCGGACTCGCGTCAAGGGCTGATCGAATGTGGCGGATCGCATCATGGGATGACTCTCGGCAAAGAGCGGCGCGGCCCCATGCCGCCCCGTGGAGAGACACTAGCGGCAGCCCCACGCCCGAGTCGTGAGCAAGACATGAGGATTGCCGGAGGAAAGCGTGAAGCGGGGCCCGGTGGGCGCCGGGAATTTGGCGCGGCTAAAGTCAAAAAGTGCTCTAAGGGACGCTAACTGGCGCCGAGGCTTTGCTGCAGGAACGCCTCGATGTCCTTCGCCATCATCGCACCGGCCTGACGGCCCACCATCTTCCCTTGGCGATAGACCGCAAGGGTGGGGATCGACTGAATCATCAGCCGTTGAGCAAGATCGGGAATCGCTTCGGTGTCGACTTTGACCACGAGCAGCTTGCCGACCTGACGGGCCGCGACACGCTCGAGCTCGGGCGCAACCATGCGACACGGCCCGCACCACGCGGCCCAGAAATCAACCAGCACCGGGATGCTGGCAAGGGACACGAGGGTATCGAATTGTGCGGAGTCCGCGGCGGCCACCGGTGCGGCCGCCTGCGGCAACTCAGTCTGACACTGGCCGCAACGCACGGCCGCGCCCAGTCGCTCGTACGGAAGTCGATTCTGCCGGCCGCACGACGGGCACGGCTCAATCACGCCGCGTTGGTCGAGACGAAGAGAACCCATGGACTCGCTCCAGTCATTGAGGCGCCCCTAAAGGGACGCCCTACGGGGTGGCCATGAGGCGCCCCTAAAGGGACGCCCTACGGGGTGCGCCCCTGAAGGGACGCCCTACGTCCGGAAGGGACGCCCTACGTCCGGGACTCACTTCACTTTCTTGAGAACGACCTGAAGTTCCGCCTGAGACACTGCGCTGGGGCGGGTCGTGGTTCCTGGAGTGGCCAGTCCGATCGACAAGGTGTCCGGGGCGGTCATTTCGTACACGCCTGGCTGCGTCTTGCCGGCGTCGTTGCCCTCGGTGATGACCAGATCAATCGACAGGGGCTTGGTCTTCGGGTCGAGCTTGATGGACCCACGCTCGTCCACCGCGCCGTTGTTCCACTGTTCGTACTTGTCCGCCTTGAACACAAGAAACGCCTGCGCTTCTGACGGGACCGCCTGGCCGTTGAACGACGTCACCGCCCAGTTGCCCTGCAGTTTGTCGAGTTCCTTCTTGACGTCATCCTGAACCGCCGGCGCCGTTTGGCCCGCGGTCACAAACAGCAACGAGAGTGCGAGAATTCCGAGCTTCATTTCATGGCCTCCGCAACACCTGACGAAGATCCATAGTAGCCGGTTCGTTGCCGCTTCTGGCAAGTGTCCCGAAGTCGGCCAGCAGGGAAACGTTCGGATCCAGAACAACAGAGGCTGGTTCTGTGTCGGCGGCGATCGTGAGTATAGATTGGCGACTGTTCATCGGCAGGGACCAGACTCGTGGGAGCGCGCCGGCCGCCTGAACCACCCCAATTCCCACTGAAACGCGGTAGGGCTCTCCGGCTTGTGTCTGGCGCAGCGTAATCACCACATGTTTCGCAGCGGCGTCGTAGCGCCAACTGCCTTCAATTGCAGGCACGCCGGAGCGGTTCAGCCACTGCTTGAAGAACGCGGACAAGTCCTGGCCGGACACTTGCTCCATGACACGACGCAGATCGTCGGTGGACGCCACGCCGTTCATGTGGCGCTGGTAATACAGCCGTATCCCTCGCCAGAACGTCTCCGTGCCCACAAGTTCGCGCAACATGTGCAGCGTCCAACTGCCCTTCTGATACACAAGGCCGTTATTGGGGGCCACTGCTGATTCATCAAGGTTGACGTGCACGACGGGCGTGTTGGGCTGTGACTTCTCCAACCGCAACACCGTGGCGCGGCTGCGACGCAGGCCATCCGCAAACGCATCGCGGCCGTTTGCATGCTCGGTATAGAGCAGCGTGAAATACGTCGCGAATCCTTCGCTGAGCCAGCAGTCGTTCCAGTCGCTTTCCGTGACTGCATTGCCGAACCACTGGTGAGCGGTTTCGTGCACGACGGGTGCGTTCCCCGCGGTGATGCTTTTCTCGCCGTAAAAGATATTGCTGGCGTGCTCCGTCCCTCCGCCCATTCCGGCGGCTTCCACATGCGCGAGTTTGTCGTACGCGTACGGCCCCACATGGTCCGAAAAATACTCGAAAGATCCGCGGGCATCGCGTTCCAGTGCGGCCAAACCCTTCTCGGTGTCCTGAGGAAACGCCCAATACGAAAGCGGCACGCCGCGAACGACACCGCCCTGCCGGACGACAAAACGCGCGATGCCAATCGAGTACAACCACGACGAGATCGGCGCCGACTGCTTCCAATGCGTGCGTCGCAACCCGCCCGGCAGATCGAGTTGCTCCATCAACGCGCCATTCGCCACGACCTGGTAGTCGGCTTTGGTTGTCACGATGAACTCGCCCGTGGCTTTATCTGCCGGATGGTCAATCATCGGCAGCCACTGGCGCGCCTGGTTGTACCAGTTCTCGCTGAACGCCGTTCGCTCGCCATGAATGTTGTTCAACAGACGAAGGCCATTGCCGGGGACGCCCTTGTAGTTGATTGAAAACGTCACGTCCTGCCCCGCCTTCGCGCCCAATGGCACCGGCAGCCGCAGGCGGTTGCTGCCATGCGTGAACGCCACCGGCTGACCAGCCAAGGTCACACTGGACACCGTCATTCCCTTTCCGCCCGTTCCCATCGTCGTGAGGTCGAGGAGAATCTCGCGCACATCGTCACTGACGATGCGCAGCGTCACGGTGGCGTCGCCCTGAATGTCGTTTGCGTCGCCGGTGAGCAGCGTCAGCCGGAAGACATAGTGCTGCGCATCAACGCCGGGCTGGCGGGGATAGGTGTCAGCGCCAAGCGAAACGGCGCCGAGTGCCAGAGCTGAACACAGAAGTACCAGACGCATACAACGCTCCTGCTATTTCTTCGTGATGAGTGCGGGCCAGTTGAAGACGATACTCAGTGAGGGCGGATCGCTCGAGGGAACAATCGAGTTGATGAGAAATCGCTGACCGTCCGCCGAGACCACATAGGGCACTCCGGGTCCGGGCGTGACGGTTGTTTGAAAGAGGGTCTGGGTCTTGTCCACCTGAAACCCGGATGCGGACGTGCTGACCGAGGCTGCCATCATCTTCCCGTCCGGGCTGAGGTAGTACATCTGCCTGCCATCTCTTCGCCAACGAGCGAATGAGCCTCCGTCTGAGGACACGCGCGTCTTCCCCTGCCCGGAGGGGAACGCCGTCACATAGACCTCCTGGGCACCAGATTCGTCTGAGACATACGCCAGCCAATGTCCATCGGGAGAGAACTCACCGTACGCTTCCCCGAATTTCGTGGCGATAAACGGATACGGGGCCCCGGCTGACGCAGCCGGTTTGATCCAGAGATCGTTGCCATTGCCCGTGGCCCGATACAGAAAGAAACGGCCGTCAGCCGACCATCCCTGCGGGTCTTTGCTGCGTTTGTCAATGACGAACGGCTGCTCGTCGCCGCTCCCAAGGGGCCGCGTAAACAGCTCGCCACCGCGGCCTCTGTAGACAATAGCCTGCCCATCGGGCGACCAAACGGCACTTCGTTCGTCGGCCGGATCAAAGGTCAACCGCGTTGGCACGCCGCGAACCATGTCCAGCACCCAGATATCCCTGGAGCGAGAAGTCCCATCGGTCTGCGAGACCAGCAGGTTGCGTCCATCCGGCGAGGCTGCCAGATTCGAGTAATCCGAATCCACGCCAAGCTGCGAGAGGCGTTGGCCGGTGCGGCTGAACCACAACAGGCTCGATCGATTGGCGTTGACCGCGGCCTGATAAACCAGTGCTCCGGTCTGCGAAATTGAAAATGCGGCGCTGCTCCTCGACTGTCCTTCCACCGGACCAGCGATCACCATCGGTTCAGGGGCAGACTTCGCACCGAGGTCGTCGGTTGGCAGGGCCAGCAGGTTCTGGTCCCGAGCCCACACGAAATGTCCGGACGCCACCTGCGCATTTGAACGATCGGCGTCGAGGCCGCGCGAGAGCAGCAACATGGGAGATGCCCCGTCAAGCGCATTGCCATACCACCCGTACGTTGCGGCGTTGCCTGGCTCGTACTCGCCGTACATGAACCGGCTGCCCCCCGGCAGGAAGGCCGGATAGAAGCGCACGAGTCCCATCCGAGGCGCGATCACCTGGCGCACGGCGCCGTCAGCAGGCGACACCACACGCACGCCATCGCGATCATCAGCCACCAGGATGTACTGGCCGTCCGGACTCCAAGCCCCTGTGCCCTGCACCCCGGCAATGGCACCGGGACGACCGCCCCCAGCGTCCACCTTCATCAATTGGCGATCCACGAAAAACGCGACCGTCCGGCTGTCGGGCGACCAGAACGGCCCGTACGCATCGTGCGATCGTTCGATCTTGATTGCGGAGCTGTCGCTGAGGGTTTGAATCCACAAGGCGCGACCGCTGGCGCTATCGCCGATAAACGCCAGCTTCTGGCCGTCCGGCGAAAGCGCAAAACGGAGACCGGGGATGAGCGTGGTGGCCACCGACACACCTTCCGGCAGCAATAGAGTGGCGCGATACGCCTCGGGCGGCACGCTGCGGGCCGCAGGACGCCCGAACGCCAACCACGCGGCCAATGCCGCGAGCGACAGTGTGGCGAGTGCCCATGCGAGACGCTCACGTGCTCGACTGGACGGGGCTCCGCCGGAAACAATGGCCGCACCCGATGCGCTCGAACCTGATAGCGAGTCGAGCGCGAACGCCACGTCACGTGCGGTCTGAAACCGTTCGGCCGGGTTCTTCTCGAGGCAGTGGCGCACGATACGGTCGAGCGCGGGCGGCCACTGCCGCTGCGCCGACGACACGTCCGGCGCATCGTCATTCAGGATCGCGGTCATCGTCTCGGCGGCCGTGCCGCGCGAGAAGGCGCGCTGTCCCGACAACATCTCGTACATCACAACGCCAAGGGCGAACAGGTCGGCCCGGGCATCGGCGGCCAGTCCGCGAACCTGTTCGGGCGCCATGTAGCCGACTGTGCCGAGCACCGCTCCCGCATCGGTGAGCACCGCCCGCGTCTCGCTCGCGCCAGTGGCTTCAGTCGATGATCGTGCCAGGCCAAAGTCAAGAATCTTTACCTGGCCGTTGTCGGTGAGAAAGATGTTGTCGGGCTTCACGTCGCGATGGACGACGCCCTTTTCGTGCGCGGCTGCCAATCCGCGCGCCACGAGTCCCCCGATTTCACACGCCTTCCGAATCGGGAGCGGGCCTTGTTTGAGTCGATCGCCCAGCGTCTCACCGGCCAGGAGCTCCATGACGACATAAAGCGTGTCGCCGGCGGTACCGGTGTCATGGATGGTGAGGATATTGGGATGGGAAAGGGCGGCCACCGCCTTGGCCTCCCGCTCAAATCGGGCCACGCGATCGGGGTCGCGTGCGAGCGACGCGGGAATGACCTTGATCGCCACATCGCGGTCGAGGCGCGTGTCACGAGCGCGATACACCTCGCCCATCCCGCCCGCGCCAATCGGGCCGGCAATGACGTAAGGGCCTAATCGCTCACCGGTTTCAAGGGCCATGCCCCACCATCTGCCAGGCGCGTATGCTGTCGAGCGGCCACACGAGCATGATGATGTTCAGCGTCAGGTTGTCGCGGATGAGCGCCAGCATCACAAGCTCGGTGAGCACGACAAATGCCAGGCTCTGTTTCAACGTCAGCCGCCAGGCGATCAGGAATCCAATCCCCGCCATGACGATGTCGCTGACGGAGTTGAGGATGCTGTCGCCGATGTAGCCCTGCGCGATCGTCACGGCGCGATAGCGATCGATGATCATCGGTGAATTCTCGAGGACTTCCCAGGCGCCCTCCATCAGCACGGCGCCAAGAAACCGCGCGCTGATTGGACTCTTGCGCGCGACCAGCCACAAGGTCGCATAAAACAGCAGTCCGTGCAGGATGTGGGAGAAGGAATAGGGATCGAGCACGCGCTGCGATTGGCTGCTGCTCCAGATGTCGCTTTCCAGCCAGCCGAACCGGCCATCGGGACCGAACCACAGGCGGCCCATCCACGCCTCCACCGCGATTGTCACCAGAACGACCGCGACGACCCCGAGGATGAGCCGAGGAGTGACGTTCATGGAATCGCGAGCGGGCGCCATACAGGCGCCAATCCTACACGATGGCGGCCCGGGGCAACGCCACGCCGAACGTCACCCCACCAGAGTCGCTCACGACCCACACGCGGCCACCCTGCGCCTCCGCCAGATGTTTCGCGATGGCCAGGCCCAGGCCGCTGCCACCGGTGGTTCGCTGACGGGCGGGATCGACGCGATAGAAACGATCGAACACGCGCTCGCACTCCTCTGGCTGCAGCGAGCTGCCGCTGTTCTGGACCTCGACGATGGCTTCCTGCCCTCGCGCCGAGGCGCGCACGCGGACTGTTTCGCCAGGCGGCGTATGCCGATCGGCATTGGTCAGGAAGTTCAGCACGATTTGCCGCAAGCGCACCGCGTCGGCACGAGCCGCGAGCCCCGTCTCGCAGTCGAGCGTCAGGCGCGAGTCGCTTTCGAGACCCGCGACTCTGGCAGCGGAGCGACAGACATCCGCGACATCGACGTCCACGATGGCCAGCGGCAGCTCACGGGCTTCCGCGCGCGCCAGCTCCTCGAGGTCCCGAACGAGCTGCGACAGGTGCGCCACTTCTTCGTTGGCCTGGGCCAGCGATGGTCCCGGGTCGGCCGCAAGGCCATCGATGATCGATTCAATGCGGCACTGCAACGCGGTCAGTGGGGTTCGCAGTTCATGCGCAACGTCATGCAGCAGCCCTCGACGTAGTGACTCCTGCCGCTCCAATTGATGGGCCATGGAGTTAAACGCGCGAGCCAGTTCCGCGATTTCGTCGGAGCCTCTGGCCTCGACCCGGCGCGACAGGCGTCCGCTCGCCAGGTCTCTGGTCGCGTTGCGCAGGTCTGAGATCGGTCCCACGATACGCCGGGTGATAGCCCAGGTCAGGCCCAACGCCAACGCGGCCACCACGATCGTGACCAGCAGCAGTCGCCGATCGACCGAGCCCAGAAACTGATCGGCGGGCCGGCCGGCATCCCCGCCCAGCCTCGGCAGGATATGCACCGTCGCTGCACTGCCGCCCTCCAGGGTAATCGGTCGCAGCGGGCCGCCCTTCAGCGTCAACGACATTCGCGATCTTGTCTGATCGTCCGAGGCGCCGGCGTCGATCTTCATGACGCCATCGATGAACGTGGCCTTCAGGCCCGAGGTGATGACGCCGTTTCCTGCCGCCGCGACCAAGTCGCCCTTGCCGTCAAAGACGAGGACGGACTGCTCAGGTCCCGCCAGCCGCGCGGCCGCCGCCATGGCGCCGTCCGGGCAGCATGAGTGGTCCAGGGCCGCGGCCAATTCATCCAGCGTGCCGTTCAGTGCGTTTGCATCGCTGACGCGCACGCGCTCCAGATCCTGGAAGCGTTCGAACTCCAGACGCGTGGTCTGGCGCGCGGTAAAGGCGACCGCAGCCACGGCGGCGATCGCGAGCACGCCCACCCCCAGCAGCAGGCGCGTCTGCAGGCTAGAGATCATCGCTCGTGGCCAGCCGGTACCCCACGCCGTGCTCGGTCAGCACATACCGTGACGTCCGGCCCGGCTCCAGCTTTCTGCGCAGGTTCGTGATGTGCACATCCACGGTTCGATCGAGGCCATCGTAGCCGGGCCCGAATGCGCGGGCCAACAACTCTTCCCGGGAAAACACACGGCCCGGCGAACGGCCCAGGGCCTCGAGCACTTTGAACTCGGTGGGCGTCAGCGGCACCACGCGCCCGGCAAAGCGAGCCTGGTGGGCCCAGAGATCCAGCTCCAGTTCGCCAACCACGATGGGCGGAGGCGATGCGGGCTGCGCGGATGTTCGTCTGAGCAAGGCCTGGACCCGGGCCACCACTTCGCGGGGGCTGAACGGCTTGGGCACGTAGTCATCCGCGCCAAGCTCCAGACCCGTCACGCGATCATCCTCGGAGGCCCGGGCCGTCAGCATCATGATCGGCACGGCTGAAGACGCCCGGATGCGCCGGCACACTTCGTGGCCGGACAGGCCCGGAATCATCAGGTCCAGGACCACCAGCGACACCTCCGGTTCCAGCGCCAGCTTCAGGCCGGTGATGCCGTTGTGGGTGGCCGTGACCGAGTAACCGGCGTGTTCGAGATACAACGCCAGGGTCTCTGCCACCACCACGTCATCTTCAATGACGACGATTCGCATTCAGCTTTTTGTCAACTTCCGTTCTCAACCCGTCAATACGCGAAGACTCGTCGAGGTCAATCCAGAACACACCAGACGCGTTCGATCCTTTCACGGATACCTGGAGCGGCGCTTCGGGTCCGTTCCGCTCGACCCGGTTGAACTGGATCGTCCCGAAGGTCGCGTGCATCTTCGTATATGCGGCCTTGCGCTCGTCCGCAGTCTGACGCTTGAAGTATTCGGGCGTGAACGTGGCCTTGGCCATCACTTCAAACGCTGCGGCATCGCCCGAATTGAACGCCTTCAGGAACGCATCAAGATTCTTGCGAAGTTCCGGCGGCGGGCCGGTGACCACCATTTCCTGCGCCGACGCAGGAACGGCCACCACCAAGAGCAACAACACACCAATCACACTCAACACAAACGGCTTTCTGAACATTTGATCACTCCTTCGATGACAAGTCTAGAGACGGGCTGCTAAGAAGTTGTGAAGGGCTACTCGTCGCGAAGCGCGATCACCGGGTCGATGCGCGACGCGCGCCGCGCGGGAAGGTAACTGGCCACGAGCGCCGCAAGGACCATTGCAATCGCCACACTGGCGACGGTGGCTGGATCGCCGGGCTCCACGCCGAACAGGAGCGACTTCACGACCATGGACAACCCCGCGCCGGCCAGGGCGCCCACGATCACGCCGGCGACGACCACGCCCAGGCTTTGCCGCAGGACGGCCCGCACCACTGCGCCTCGCGTGGCGCCGAGCGCCATGCGCACGCCTATCTCACGGACGCGCTGGCTCACAGAGAACGTCAGCAGGCCGTAGACACCCATCAACGCCAGTGCGGCCGCCACGGCCGAGAACCAGGTCAGCACCGTCGCCAGAAATCGCGGCTGCGCC
>JBKJQX010000082.1:0-7365 GCA_046594875.1 Vicinamibacterales bacterium | reverse complement strand
TGAAGCCGTTCCTGGAAGGCCGTTAGCCACGAGCACCGGGGCGGTGTCCGAAACATTTCGCCATTTCTGGCATTTCGGACATTTCGCCATTCCCTTGTGGGCCCTTAGCTCAATGGTTAGAGCGGCCGGCTCATAACCGGTTGGTTCCAGGTTCGAGTCCTGGAGGGCCCATTACGAATGGCGAAATGGCCGAAATGCCACAAATGGCGAAATGTCTCGGAAATGCCGAAATGTCGGGGATGTAAGATAGTCGTTCATGCTTGAGGCCTTAACTTCCCTGATTGCGCTGCAGGCGCTGGACTCGGCCGCCGATGCGGCGCGCAGGCGAATCAACGACATGCCCGCCGCAGAACGGGCCCTGGACGCGGCGGTGGCCGTCGCCAAGGCCGTGGTGGACGAGGCCAAAGCGAAGGTCGAAGCAAACGGCGCGGCCCGCCGCACACTCGAAAAAGACGTGGCCACCATCGACGGGCGCATGGCCAAGTTCGAGGAACACAAAGCCGCCGTCAAAACCAACCAGGAATTCCAGGCGCTGAACCACGAAATTGAAACGGCCCAGACCACCAAGTCCACGCTCGAGGATCAAATCCTCGCGTTGATGGACGAAGCGGATTCGTTCAACACGACCCTGAAGGACGCCGAGGGCGTGCTCGCTCTTCGGCGCCGGGCCGCAGACGCCGAACGCGCCGCGATGAACGCGGACCGCAAGGCCCTGGACGCGGAGTTGGCCACACTGGCCAGCCAGCGCAGCGCGGCGACGCCCGCCGTGCCGGCCGCGATGCTGGCGAAGTACGATCAGATCCTCAAAAGCCGCAAGGGCCTGGCCGTGGCCGCGATGGTGGCCGGCCACTGTACGGCCTGCCACGTCCGGTTGCGTCCTCACGTCGAGCAGCAAGTGCGCCGCAACGACAGCATCCTGCCGTGCGACAGTTGCCAGCGCATCCTCTACTACGTGGCTCCGCCGGCCCCGCCAGGAAACGACGCGCCGGCCGACCAGGCACCGCCCGCAACCCTCTGACGACGCTGCGGCGTCCCCAGGCGAATGGCGGCCACCATGCGGCCGGTAGACGGTCCCTCGGCTCTGTGCGAGAAGCAGCGGTCAAGCTGATCCGCGGTGCACACGCGTGCGACGTGAATCGCATCTTCGCGCATCCCCGCGCGAACCAGCTGATCAACGTTGGCCTGCCACAGGTTGAGTTTCCAACGCTCGATTCCGTCTTCAACCATCCACGCCGCCGCATCGGGTGTCATGGCCAGAAACGAATGACGGACATGGCCGTCCACCTGGTAGCAACATGGGCCGATGCTTGGGCCAATGGCGGCGATCAGATCATCCGGCGCCACGCCCAGGGCCGCGATCGCGTCAACCGTCGCTTCGGCAATCGCCGCACAGGTGCCCTTCCACCCCGCATGCACGGCGGCCACCACTCGGTGGTCACGGTCAGCGATGAGCACCGGCACACAATCCGCGACGCGCACCGAGATGACGCGCGACGGGTCTGTCGAGATGATGGCGTCGGCCTCGATGCCGTTCGGGACGTCCTCGCCCAGCCGGACGTGGACGATAGCGCGTCCGTGCACCTGGGTGACACGAACAATATCGCCGGCGCTTCGGCCAAAGGTGTGCGCCAGGGTGGCATAGTCTCCTTCGGCCTGCGCCCGGAAGTTCAGCGCGCGGCTGCTCATCACGTGGGCCGCAACCAGGCCCAGCGCGTCCTGCTGGAGCGCCGGGCCCCAGGCCTCCTCTCGCCAGTGCCACCCGTCTTCCAGTGTGTCAACCACGGTAGTCACTCTCCATCAGTCAGGCCACGACCCCCAATGGTACGCCGCGCCGAAGCTCCACTCTATCTGAGGGTTACGCCGACGCGGTGACTGACCCGCCTCTGGCCGCCAACTTGCTCACCAACTGTGACGAGGAGTTGACCATGACTGTGAAGTTTGTTCCGAACGACAAAGGCAATCCGGCTGGCAAGCTGGCAGACGCAGAGCTGCATTTTTCCGGCGGTCCGCTCAACGGCCTGCGGCTGGTGGGCTTCAGCGTGTGGGAGCGCAAACAGGGCGGCCGCAACGTGACCTTTCCTGCGCGGCAGTACTCGGTCAACGGCGAACGCCGCAGTTACTCGCTGCTGCGCCCCATCCTCGACGCCACGTCGCAGGACGCCCTGCGCGACCTGATCCTGGAGGCGTACAAGGAACACGAGGTCGCGTTCGCCGAGGCGGTGTGAGTCCAGGGTCCAGGGTCCAGAGTCCAGGGTCCGGGGTCCAGGGTTCAGGCCGTGACTCTTCGTGGCTGAATGGTCTGTTCGGCGCGAAGGCTCTTCTGGAGCTCCGTGCGGAAGAAGCTCTCCTTCAGCCCGCCGTCGATGATCTGCCACGGCAGGAACGCGTCGGCCTCGCGGTTGCGATAGAGGTAGGCGTCGGCGTCGAGGCCGGCATCGGCCACGGCCGCGCGCCACTGGCCGCCGTTCTGCTCGGCGCGTTCGATGACGTCGGCCACCCGGCGGTCGCCAAGCGAGAGCAGGCCCTGGTAGTACGAGTGCCGTTCCGACTTGATGTTGAAGTACACGTTGTCGATGTCCGCCACCAGGTGCCGCAGGCGTTTACTCTTCTGGTCGATCATCGCCGTGTCGGTCATCGGCATCCACTGATACGCGGTCCCAGGCTTGGGCACCAGCGGATTCACCGACGCCACAATGCGCCCCACGGTGCCGCGGACTTTGGCGTGCGCCATCATCCGATCGCGCATGGCAACCGTCAGGTCCCGAATGGCCACCAGGTCGTCGTCTTCCTCTGTTGGGATGCCGATCATGTAGTAGAGCTTGAGGTTCTGGATGCCGCTCGAAAAAATGAGTTCGGTGCGCGTGAGGATTTCGTCGTTGGTCACCGTCTTGTTGATGACGCGGCGCAGGCGGTCGGACCCGGTCTCGGGGGCAATGGTGATCGACTTTTCCCCGCTCTCGCGCAGGAGGCGGACGATGGGCTCGGTCAGGTCGTCCATACGCAGCGACGCCGGGCTGATGCCGTACCCCATTGCCAGCAGTTTTTCGAGGATCGGCACGATGTCGGGGTGGTCACAAAGGGCGATTGAGACCAGCCCCACTCGTGTGGCGTACGGACGCGCGGCCTCAGCCAGGGCCAGAATCCTGGTGGTATCGAACGGCCGCACCGGCAGGTAGTTGTACCCCGCCCAGCAGAACCGGCACATGTTGGCGCAACCGCGCACCACCTCGATGAGGAACCTGGCACCGAACTCCGTGTCGGGCGTGAAGATGCAGGTGGAGGGCGGGTCCACGTGATCGGTCGCGCGCACCGCCGCCTTGTGCACCACAGGCGGCGCACCGGTACCCGCCCTGGGAGTGATGGCGGCCACGCGCCCGGGGCCGTCGTAGGTCACGTCGTAGAACGACGGGATGTAGAACCCACGCTCGCGCGCGAGCAGGCCGAGCAGTTCGTCGCGCGACCCGGCGCGATGCCAGGCGTCGATCAGCGCAGGCACGAGTACCTCGCCCTCACCGGCAGCGATCACATCGGCGAAGGGCGCGAGGGGCTCGGGGTTAACGAAGGTCACGGCACCGCCCACCACGATCAAAGGGTCGCGATGATGCCGGTCGGTGGCACGGGCCTTCACCCCCGCCAGCCGCAGCATGGTCAATACGTTGGTGTAGTCCCATTCGAACGAGACGGAGAAGGCGAAGATATCGAAGTCGCCCACCGGCGTTTGCGACTCGATCGTGACGAACGGGTCGTGGCGGCCCCGGTCGTCGCCCAGGTCCTGTTTACCGGGCAGGAACACCCGCTCACACACCACGCGGTCATCGGCATTGAGCAGCCGGTACACGGTCTGCAGGCCGAGGTTCGACATCCCCACGAAGTAGGTATTCGGAAACGCCAGCGCCACCCGCAGCCGGCCGCCATGGGGCTTGCGGACGTACCCGACTTCGCGCTCCAGGGTCGCGAGCGCATCGGCACGCCGATGCCCCGGCCCCTGGCCTGCGCCGGGGCGACCGCCGTACTTGCGAGGAACGAGTCTCTTGGGCATTCAGCGAAACCGTGGATATTGGAGCCCCGCCTCACGCGGCGGCGGGGAAAGGGAACGGGACTCTATCGATTGTACCTGCGAATGGAGGATTGAGGATTGAGCGATTGAGGATCGGGATTGGACGGATGGCTGATTCTGGATTGCGGATGGGGATTGACGGATTGCTGGAAATTGCGGGGGTTCTCGCGGCAGCGGGGGGCTTGGGGCCAGATGGATGGCGGGATGGCCGGATTGTGGGATGGCGGGATGGCGGGATTGCGGGATTGCGGGATGGCGGGATGGCGGGATTGCGGAATTGCGGGATGGCGGGATGGCCGGATGGCCGGATGGCACCGTCGCCCCATTGGCCCATTGGCCCAGAGGGGGGAAATATGACTGGTAAGTGCGAAGTATCTGTCACACCGGAAGTGATTAAGGGCCGCCTGGAGGGGTTCGTCCTGGGAGTGCTGGCGTTGACGCGTCCGCTCCTGTCGGAACTCGACGGGAAGGACATCGCGATACAACTTCGCAGGTCCGCGGCCGCCGTGTTTTCGAATTACGGTTCGGCCTGCGTGGCCCGCTCGCATGCGGACTTCACGTCGAAGATCGGCATTGCGTTCGAGGAAGCCGATGAAAGCCGCCGCTGGCTCCGGCTCCTGAAGGCCGCCGACCTTCTTCACGACGATCGCGCCGAGGCGCTCATTCGCGAGGCCGGCGAACTGCGGGCCATCCTCTCATCCGCCCACCTGACTGCCAAGCGCAACCGCGACAAGTATCGCCGCCAGGGGCGGTGACAGAGTCCAGAGTCCAGAGTCCAGGGTCCAGGGTCCAGGGTCCAGAGTCCAGGGTCCAGGGTCCAGGGTCCAGGGTCCAGGGTCCAGGGTCCAGGGTCCAGGGTCCAGAGTCCAGGGTCCAGGGTCCACGAGTCCTACCCGCGATCCCGCAATCCGCAATTCCCATCACCCAATCCCACCATCACCCAATCCCGCCATCACCCAATCCCACCATCACCCAATCCCGCCATCGCGAAACCGAGGAGCCCGGCAATTGCACAATCCCCATCCGCAATCAGCAATCAGCAATGCGCGAAATCCCGATCCTCAATCGCTCAATCCTCCATCCTCAATAGATGGATCTATTGCCTACGCGTCTTTTCTGCGCAGAAACGCCGGCACGTCCAGCGGCGACGGACCGTCGTCGTCATCGGCTGAGACGTGTGATGAGTGGTCAATAAGCGGCAGATCGAGGCCGGGGCGACGCGCCAGGGCGAGCCGGGTGGCACTGAGGGGCGTGCCGTTCACCACCTGACGTTCTTCGTCGAAGATGCGCTGCGCGCTGTACGCCGTCATGTCGATCGGTGTGGGGATGGACGATTGCACGGCCGGCACCGCCTGGGCGCGCGCCTGATCGAAGCCCGTGGCAATGACCGTGATCTTGATCTGGCCGTCCATCGCCTGATCCACCACGGCGCCAAAGATGATGTTCGCGTCCTCGTGCGCGGCGTTGTAGATGATCTCGGACGCCTCGCTCACTTCGGCCAGGGTGAGATCGGGGCCGCCCGTGATGTTGATGATGACGCCGCGCGCACCGCTGACGGTGGCGTCCTCGAGCAGCGGGCTCGACACCGCCGCGGTGGCGGCGACCTTCGCGCGATCGGCGCCCGACGCGATGCCGGTGCCCATGATGGCCAGGCCCATCCGCGACATGATCGTGCGCACGTCGGCGAAGTCGAGATTGATGATGCCGGGTACCAGGATGAGATCAGAAATGCCCTGAATCGCCTGGCGCAGCACATCATCAGCCGTCACGAAGGCGGCCGACATGCTGGTCTCGCGGTTCACGGTGGTCAGCAGGCGCTCGTTGGGAATCGTGATGAGCGTATCCACGCACTCCTGGAGTTCCTTGAGTCCGCGGTCGGCCTGCGTCGCCCGTTTGCGGCCCTCAAACTTGAAGGGCTTGGTGACCACGGCGATGGTGAGCGCGCCAATCTGGTTCGCCAGGCTCGCGATGACCGGCGCCGCGCCGGTGCCGGTGCCGCCGCCCAGGCCGGTGGTGACAAACACCATGTCGGCCCCTGCCAGCGCCTCAAGAATGTGCTCGGTGTCCTCAAGCGCCGCCTCACGGCCGACGTTCGGGTCCGCGCCGGCACCCAGTCCCTTGGTCAGCAGTCGTCCCAGTTGGATTTTCACCGGCGCCGCGCTTTGCGCCAGCGCCTGCTGGTCGGTGTTGGCCACGATGAACTCGACACCGGTCACACCCGACGTGACCATGCGGTTGACGGCGTTGCCGCCACCCCCACCCACGCCGATCACTTTGATGCGGGCGCCGGTGCGTCTGCCTTCCTCCTCAAGCAGGATGCGAAGCGAGTCGGATCTCTCTGTCGTCAGATTCAGTGGGTTCATCTCGGCTCTCTCCTTGGCGACTAAAAGAATTCCTTGAACAGCGTGCGCAGCCGGCCGGTCAACTTCCCGATCGTGCCGCCGCCCACGCGCACGGGCTCCAGCTGGAGGTTGCGATGCGCGTACATGACCAGGCCCACCGACGTGGCGAACGCGGGACTGTTGACGTGATCGGCCAGGCCGCCCACGCCTTCCGGCTCACCACGGCGCACGGGCAAGTCGAAGATCTGCTCGGCGATCTCCACCATGCCTTCGAGCATGCTGCCCCCGCCGGTCAGCACGATGCCGGAGTTGAGCGACTTCTCGAAGCCGGCCTTCCGGATTTCGTCCCACAGCAGGTGGCAGATTTCCTCGGCGCGCGGCTGCAGGATCTCCGACACCACCCGGCGCGACATGACACGCGCGCGCCGACCGGCGATGCTTGCCACTTCCATCGTCTCGTCTTCGGGCACAAGCGACGTCAGCGCACAGCCCGAACGCCGCTTGAGTTTCTCGGCTTCGGGAATGGGCATGCGCAAGCCCACGGCAATGTCATTGGTAAAGTGATCGCCGCCCACCGGCACCACACCGGTGTGCCAGAGGCTGCCGCGCTCGAACACGGAAAAATCCGTAGTCCCGCCGCCGATGTCCACCACCGCCACGCCCAGTTCCTTTTCGTCAGCGGTCAGCACGGCTTCGCTTGACGCCAGTTGCTCAAGCACCGTGTCGCCCACTTCCACGCCGGCGCGGTTCACGCACGCCACCATGTTCTGCATCGATGAGGAGTTGCCCGTGACCACGTGCACGTTCACTTCCAGGCGCGATCCGGTCATGCCCACGGGCACCGCGATGCCGTCCTGGTCGTCCACCACGAAGTCCTGGGGCAACACATGCAGGATCTCGCGGCCGGCGGGCAGCGCCACGGCGTGCGGCGCATCAATCGCACGCTTGACGTCGTCTCGCGTGATT
>JBKJQX010000248.1:0-12115 GCA_046594875.1 Vicinamibacterales bacterium | reverse complement strand
AGGCGGCGCTCATCGCCGGGGCGGCTGGCCTCGTGCTGCTGCTGGCGTGCGCCAACCTGGCGGGACTGATCCTGGCGCGCGGACGGGCGCGCGAGGATCAGTCCCGCCAGGTTGGCGCACGCCAGCAGCAGCACGAGGCCAGCCGCCCCGGCGATGAGCGCCGCCTGCCTGGCACTTCGCTCGAACAAGGTCGCCTCAAGCGGTTCCACCCGAACAAACGGCGGCGGTGTGTCAGCACGGTCGCGTGGCCCTCGAATGCGGGGCCCGAGCGCAGCGATCAGCGCACCGATCTCCGCCGTGGCCTGCTCCGTTGTTGCGCCAGGCGCGAGTCGCGCCACGGGAGCGACGGTCTGCGGAGAGGAGAACAACGCCAGGCCGTCCCACGCCGCACTGGCCATGGCCCACGATGGTGCCACGAACCCGCGCGGCAATACGCCGATGATGGGTACCACGCCCGTGCTCGTCCGCAATTCTTTCGTCAGCACGTCCTGTGCCCCGCCAAACTTCGCTTGCCAGGTCTCGTAGGACAGCAACGCGACGCGGCGGTCCTGGCGAGCTTCCTCCTCCGTTACATCGCGCCCGACGACCGGGGCGACACCGAGGACCGACAACAGACTCATGGACGTCTGGTGCAGCCACAAGGGGGGCGCGTCGTCATTCGCGCCGTTCACGCGATACGACTCCGGAAAACCCACCACGGCCATCGGCCCCAACGCCTTGAGGGCCACGCCTTCTTTCAGCACGGCACTCGGAAATCCGCCACCGCATTCTCCGGTCTTAAGACTGCACGCCCGCAGCAGCACCAGGCGTCCCGACTCTGCAAACGGCAACGACCGGAAGAGCACCCGATCCACCACGGTGAATGTCGTGAGGTTGATGCCGATGCCGATGAAAAATACCGTCGCCGCCCCGACGGCAAACCCTTTCGCTCTCCACAATGAACGGAGGACGTACTTGAGGTCTGTCATGAGCGTGTCTCCATTGATGACCGGTTGCAGGCGAAGCCCAATCCGGAAGATGTGCGCAGCAACCCAGACCCGTCCCTTGCCACGTTCGCGAGCCTCGTCCTCAAGGTCGCGGATGACCACATCACGCCACGGACGGGGAATGAGGAGCCGCAGCATGCCTGACCTGTGCCTTCAGGTTCGGCGGACCTTGGCCAGCACGGTTCCGTCGGCGAGACGGTCGACCGCGCCCTTGGCGCTCTTGAGTGCCGCGAGGCCGGGAGGCTTCAACTGGAAGATTCGACGGGCTTTGCCACCGCGGACGGCCAGGGGATCCGAAAAGTACGACGTGACGTAGCTCTTGCGCTCGAGTCGCTCAAGCGCGACGTAGATCGTGCCGCGCGACAACTCAACGTCTGCCTCGCGAAGCACCAGGTCTCGAATCGGCACCGCGTAGGCGTCGTCTCCCAACCGCAACACGGCCAACAGGACCAGCATCTCCACCTCTCCAAGGAGCGCCGTGTCCGGCGATTTCTTCAAAAAGGCCATATTGCTTCCTGATGCGGCATTATGGGGATCGGACGCCGGTTCGTCAACTCTGGCGGTGGCGACTGCTATTTCGGTGAAATCAGGGGAATCACTTGCCGGCCCAGGCGGCGATAGCGCCTGAAGTCAGCGTCCAGCGTCAACACTTTCGCCTGACGTCGCTCTTCAGTGATGCGGACGAGGCAGGCGTCGGCCAGCGACATCGGCACATCCGCATACCGCTTCATCAGGCGACGCAGATGCTCCGCCTCCTGATCGATCTGGAACCGGCAGACGAGGTGCCCACGCTCGAGCAGGTCGAGCAACGCATCGGGTCCTCGTGCGTCACCGCGCAGCAGGAACGATGCTTCCGTCAGCACGGCCTCACACGTCTCCAGAGGCGGCTCGATCTCGGAGAGCCGAGCGACGGCCCAGTCGTGCCAGGTGTCCCGTTTGTTCAGATAGGCGACCAGTGGTCCGGTGTCGACGATGATGTCGCGATCCATCAGCGGCCAAACCCCGCCATATGGCGCGGGTTGGTCGAGAGATCCGCCGGACCGTTCACACATCCCGCCAGGTCCGCCGTCAACGCCGCAAACGAGCGCGGGTCGCGAGCAGAAGCCTCCGTGTCGGGAACCAGGTATTCAGCCAACGCTTCGCGCATCACAAAGCTGTCGGAGACGCCCTTCTCCCGGGCCCGTGTCTTGAGGGCCTGCTCAAGTTCCTTTGGCAGTTTGATCGACCGGACTTTCATGGGTATCACCTCGATGGCACACATACGCTACCACGGCGCCCTACTGGCGTCGAGCTTTAACAATGGCCACGACAGGATCGAGCGTCTGGGACCCCGGACGCACCGGCGAGGCCTGGATCTTTCTCACCACGTCCATGCCCGAAATCACCCGCCCGAACACCGCGAAGCCCTGGCCATCGGCGTTGCGCGCGCCGCCGAAGTCCAGCAGCGGCTGCGCGCCGATGCAGATGAAGAAGTCGCTCGTCGCGGTGTCGGCACCCGCGCGGGCCATGGACACTGCGCCGTCCACATGCGCCAGGCCCGTGACACTCGTCGGTTCAAGCGCAATCGGCGGATATCCAGGTGTGGTTGGCGTGCGCGGGGCACGGCCCGCCTGCACCACTTCTATCGGATGTACCTTGTTGGTCTCGGTGTCCGGCCGCACCGTGCGATGAAACCTGCCGCCGTCATAGAGCCCCTCGTCGACGTACTTCAGAAAGTTCGCAGCCGTCACCGGCGCTTTCGCCACGTTGACCTCTATCGTGATCGACCCAAGCGAAGTTTCAAACACCACGACCACCGGCGCCGCCGGCCCCTGCACCAACGCCATCAGCCCGATCAACCCAGACGCGATTACCGTGTTCATGGATTCACCCTGGAAACATCTTTCCTGGATTGAGAATGCCGTGCGGGTCGAAGGCCACTTTCACCCTCCGCATCAGATCAACAGTCTCGGGCGTCAACTCCCACTCAAGGTATTTCATCTTGGAAAATCCGATGCCGTGTTCCCCACTGATCGATCCCTCGAGCGCGATGACGCCCCGGAACAACTCTTCTTCGGCCGTGCGCGCCCGGCGCAGTTCAGCTTTGTCGCCGGGCTTCAGCATGATGTTCACGTGGATGTTGCCGTCGCCCACATGCCCGAAGCAGGGAATCCGCAGACGGTACCGGGCGCGCAGTCCCTCGACAAGTTCGAACAGTTCAGGCACGCGCGCTTTCGGAACCACGACGTCGTGATTGACCTTGAGCGGCGTGATCACCTTCAAGGACAACGAAATTTCGCGCCGCACCCGCCACAATTCCTGTCGCTCGGCGTCAGTGGCTGCGCGAAGGAACTCGGTCGATCCCGCCTCACGACAGGCGGCCTCCACGCGATCAGCTTCGGCTGCCGCCTGCTCAGCCAGGCCATCCACCTCGAGCAGCAGAATGGCCGCTGTGCCCTCTGGCGCGAGCGAGCGCACATTGAGGTTCTTTGCCACGGCATCGAGGCACTCACCATCAATCAGCTCGAGCACGGCCGGAATGACGCGCGCGCGGATCAGGCCGGTCACTGCATTCACCGCGTGGCGCACACTCGGAAACGAGGCTCGCATGGTGACCTGCACCGGCGGCTTGGGTATCAGCCGCAGGATGACCTTGGTGATGATGGCCAGCGTACCCTCCGACCCCACGAGCAAGTGCGTCAGGTCATAACCGACTACGTTCTTTACCACTTTGCCGCCGGTGCGGATGATCTCGCCCGTCGGCAACACGGCCTCGAGACCAAGCACGTACTGCTTGGTGACGCCGTACTTGAACGCGCGCGGCCCACCCGCGCACTCGGCCACGTTGCCGCCGATCACGGACTGTCGGAGGCTCGCCGGATCTGGCGGATAAAACAGGCCCACCGCCTCAACCGCGTCCTGCAAGTCCCCCGTCACCACGTGCGGTTCCACCACCGCCAGGAGGTTGCCTTCGTCGATCTCCAGGATGCGGTTGAGACGCGCGAGGCTGATGACCACACCGCCCTGCGTGGGCACCGCGCCTCCCGTGTACCCGGTGCCCGCACCGCGGGGCACCAGAGGCGTGCGGGTTTCATGGCACAGACGCGCGACGGCTGACACCTCAGAAGTGTTTGCGGGCCAGACCACGGCATCCGCCGGATGCCCGCGCTTGAGCGCATCCACGCCGAAAGCGTGACGCGTCTCGTGGTCGGTGTTCACGTGGTCGACGCCAACGATGGCGCGGAGGCGATCGAGAAGGGCGTCGGTCACGAGTGTTTGCGCGCGAATCGAATCAGCCGCGTCAGGCCTTCGCGCAAATGTTCGAGCGACGTCGCGTACGAGAGCCGCACGAACCCAGGCGCATCAAATGCTTCGCCAGGGGTGGTCACCACGTGCTCCTCGGCCAGCAGCGCATCGCTGAATTCCAGCGACGTGCGAAGGCCGCTGGGCGTCAGGAAATCTCCGACGTCCGGGAAGACATAAAACGCCCCCTGCGGCACCGCGCATCGGAATCGCGGCTCCTCAGCAAGCCATTCCAGCACCTGATCACGGCGCTGCTGGTATACGGTCAACATGTCGGTCACGCACTGCTGCGGCCCGTTGAGCGCCGCCACCGCGGCATACTGGGAAATGGAACTCGCGTTGGAGGTGGTGTGGCTCTGCAACGCGTTTGCGCTGGACGCAAACGCCTTGGGCCCCACCGCCCATCCCAGCCGCCACCCGGTCATCGCGTAGGCCTTGGACGCCGACCCTGCGAGCACGAGCCGGTCGCGCAGCACCTCACCGAAGATGGCGGGCAGGTTGTGGGGCACACCACCGTAGATAAGGCGCTCGTAACACAGGTCGAGGACCACCCAGAGCCCACGCCGTGCCGCCTCGGCCGCAATTACACGCGCGTCGGCTTCCGAGAGAAGTGCCCCAGTGGGATTGCCTGGACTGTTGATGACAATGCCGCGGGTATTCGGCGTCAGCGCACCGAGCAGCAGATCGGCTGTCGGCACGAACCCTTGCTCCGCTCGCGTCTGCACGATGACTGGTTTGGCCCCGGCCAGTTTGATCTGTTCGGCAATGGTCGGCCACCCGGGCGCGTGCGTGATCACGTCATCACCGGGCCCGAACAGTCCGATGGCCGCGTGGAACAACGCCTGTTTGCCGCCGGCTGTGATCACGATCTCATCGCGTGCGTACTCCACGCCATAGTCAGCGCGGTAACGCCCGGCCACGGCCTGCCGCAAGTCCAGTGTGCCCATGTTGGCGGTGTATTTCGTACGCTGGGCGTTGATGGCCGCATGTCCGGCCTCGCAGATGTGCGCCGGTGTCGGAAAGTCGGGCTCGCCCGCTCCCAGGTCCACTACGTCCACACCCTCGCGTCGCAGTTTCTCGGCGGCAATCGTCCCCTTCATCGTGGGTGACATGGCCACGTGCTGCATTCGCGCAGCCAACGGTGCCGCGGTCGGCGTGGGGGTCATCATGATTCGCTCTTCCCGGCCCTGAGTCGGGCCACCAACCGTTGGCCGATGGCGTCTGGCACCAGACCCTCAACCGATCCGCCAAGTCCCGCCACTTCTTTCACCAGGCGGGAACTGATGTGAGCCAGACGATCGGCCCCGATCACGCACACCGTCTCGATCTCCGGCGCGAGATGCGCATTCATCAACGCCATCGGGCGCTCGTAGTCGAAGTCCACGCCGCTGCGCAGGCCGCGCACCACCGCGCAGGCCCCCTGGCGCGCGGCGTAGCGGACCAGCAAGCCCTCGAACGTATCCCCGGTGACCTGGCCTGGTTGGCCGATCCCCGCGCACGACTCGTTAATCATGGCGACGCGCTCATCCACCGTGAACACCGCGCGCTTCTCCGGATTGACGAGCACGGCCACGATCACACGGTCGAACAGCCGGGCCGTCCGCCGGATCACGTCGAGATGTCCGTTGGTCAACGGATCAAACGACCCAGGAAAAATGGCAATGCGGGATGACGACATACTTTCCCTATCTGTAGAACGACAACGCGCTGTCGCCAGAAACGAGCACGCGCGTCCGAGTCAGCCCGGCCTCAGTCGCCGGCGTATCACAAGACCGCCGGTGCTCGATCACAACCGCGCCATCCTGGGCCAGGTGCGTCGCCGCCACACGCAGCGTCGCCTCCAAGGCGTCATCATCATACGGGGGGTCCAGAAAGACAAGGTCACAGTTGGCCGCGCCACTCGATCGCAGGAAGTCGCCGCGGATGACGTGACACTGCACCTGGACGCCACAGTGCGCGATGTTGGCCTCGACGATGGGCCAGGCGCGGCGATCTTTTTCGTAGAACGTCACGTGCGCCGCGCCGCGACTGATGGACTCGAGGCCGACGGCGCCGGTGCCGGCAAACGCGTCCAGCACGCGCGCCCCCTGAACGCTGGGGCCGAGCACATTGAACAACGTCTCCCTCAGTCGATCCGATGTCGGCCGCACATCGTCTGTCGCCGGGCCCTGCAGGCGGCGTCCCTTAAGCGAGCCGGCGACGATCCGCATGGCTACCCCACCGCCACAAGCCCGAAGCGCTGCGCCCAGTTGGCCGTGAGGTAATCGACCAGGGGCTGCGCCTCGTTGGTGTCGTCAAGCCAGGCCACAGCCTCGCGCCGCGCTTCCTCCATCAGCACATGATCACGAACGAGATCCCCCACGCGCAGGGTCGGCAGGCCCGACTGGCGCGTGCCGAAGAAATCACCGGGGCCGCGAATTTCGAGATCGCGCTCAGCAATGACAAAGCCGTCCGTCGTCTCCACCAGCGCATCGATGCGCGCGTGGCCCTGATCGGTCAGCGGCGGCTGATAGACCAGCACACACGTGGATGCATGCGCGCCCCGGCCGACGCGACCACGCAACTGGTGCAGTTGCGAGAGGCCAAACCGCTCGGCATGTTCGACGACCATGATCGTGGCGTTGGCCACGTCCACGCCCACTTCAACCACGGTCGTGGCGGCCAGCACATGCACGTCGCCGCGGGCGAACGCGCCCATCACCTGGTCCTTCTCGTCAGACTTCATCTTGCCGTGCAGCAAGGCCACGCGATATTCCGGGAACACTTCATTCTGCAGCGTCTGGGCCATTTCGGTGGCTGCGCGCAGGTCCACCTTCTCGGACTCCTCCACCAGAGGGTAGATCACGTACGCCTGCCGGCCCTGTTCGAGTTCGTCGCGCACCATTCGGTAAATATCGTCGCGCCGTGATTCCGGTTTGGCGACGGTGCGAATCGGTTGGCGGCCTGGCGGTAGGTCGCGAATGACAGACGTATCCAGATCGCCAAACGCCGTGAGTGCGAGTGTCCGCGGAATAGGTGTGGCGGTCATCACGAGCACGTCGGGGTGTTGCCCCTTGCCGCGCAGTGTGGCGCGCTGCACCACGCCGAACCGGTGCTGTTCGTCGATGACCACGAGCCCGAGGTC
This sequence comes from Vicinamibacterales bacterium, assembly GCA_046594875.1. Taxonomy (GTDB): domain Bacteria; phylum Acidobacteriota; class Vicinamibacteria; order Vicinamibacterales; family SCN-69-37; genus SYFT01. The sequence continues at coordinate 4,723 of JBKJQX010000248.1, read as the reverse complement.
GCGAAATTCTACAGCTCCTTCCACGAGCGCATGAGTGCCCACCACCATGTGGGTGGTCCCGCTCGCGATTTCGGCCAGCGCCGCGCGCTTCTTCGCGGCAGTCAGACTGCCTGTGAGGGACGTGACGCGAAACCGCGAAGGTTCCAGAAGCCGGCGAATGGTCATGTAGTGCTGGTCCGCAAGGATCTCGGTGGGCGCCATGAACGCCACCTGGAATCCGTTTTCCATCGCCACGAGCGCCGCCAGCAAGGCGACGATCGTTTTACCGGCGCCGACATCGCCCTGCAACAACCGATGCATGGGTGCGGCGCGTTGCATGTCGGTGACAATCTCGCGCAACGCCACCTTCTGTCCGTCGGTCAACTTGAACGGCAGCACCTTTCGCGCCGCCGCGCGGATCCGGTCGTCCACCACCACCGGCCGCGCCTTCAAATACTGCGCCTGCTGCCGTTTGCGCAGTACCATGCCCGCCTGGAACAGAAAGAACTCTTCGAAGATGAGCCGGCGCTGCGCCTCCGTACGAAACGCGTTGAGTGCGTCCACCGGCACACCCGCCACTGGAAAGTGCGTCTGCACAATCGCGTCGCGACGGGTGGGCAGTGACAACGCCTGCCGCACGCGTGAAGGCAACGGGTCACCCACATCCTGGGGCAATTGAGCCATCAGCTGATGCATCAGCGACCGCTGCATCCGAGGCGTCATCGACCCGACCTTCTCGTAGATCGGCACGATGCGTCCGGTATGCACCTGGGCATCCTCCGGGTCGTCGGCATCGCCGCGAACGATCTCGTACTCGGGATTGCTGAACTGCAGTCCGCTGCCGCGGTATTCAAGCGGTCCGAAGAGCACCACCTGCTGCTGCGGGTGGAACACGTCTTTCAGAAACGCCTGATTCGGAAACACCGCCCGCACGGCGCCGCTCGCATCGCGGACCACCACTTCGAACAGGCGGAACCCCGGACGACGGGTGGGCCGGATGCCCGATGACAACACTTCGCCGACGACCGTGGCGGTCATGCCCGGACGCAAGCCGGCGATGGGCGTCAGCCTCGCGCGGTCTTCATAGCGGAGCGGGAATCTGAGGAGCAGATCCTCGACAGTGATGAGACCGGCGCGCTGAAGGTCGGCGGCACGTCGCGGACCCACGCCTTTGACGAACTGCAGGGGTTGCGACAAGACGTCGGCAGACATGCGCGGTACGAGCGGCGCGCGAGCCGCTACTGAATCACCGTGGCCATTACACGGCGGAGTTCCACCTCGCGGATGCCCGCCGGCAATTCGAATGGGGTATCCAGCAGGATGCCCTTAGGCGTCTCGGGCGTTTTTGTGTAGAACGCCAGAAGCTCCTGGAGCACCGACTTAGGCACGGGCGCCCCGCCCACCCTGGCGGATTCGTAGGTGTAAACCCCCTGCCCGTTGGCCCCGCGGAACACGCCGATCAAATGGACTTCCAGAATGCCGGTCACGTAGGCGAGCGGATCGAGCCAGCCGCGTTTCTCGGACAGGCGCACGATGTCCAGGTTCACGAGCGCCCGGCTTTGCACGCGACCGCCGTCGAGAAACTGGATGGTCGGCTGTGTGAGGCCGGTGGGCAGGTCCGGCTGCACGCGCATGTAGGCGTTCAGTTCCTCTTCGGTGAAAGTGGTCTTGAGCGCCGGCGCCTTTGCAGGGGTAGCGACCGCGCGGGTCATGATCGCCTGCATCTTCTTGTCGGCCCGTTCGGCCGCAGCCCGCGACGTGTCCTGCGCAGCCTGCGGGGTCACCGCCGACAACACCACCAACGCGCACAGCGCGACGAGCATCACCAATCGTGAAGGCATGCCCTGATTGTAGCGCGTCCCACGCCCCCTAGCCCGGTCCCTGCCGACCGGCGCGCGCCCGCGTGAGGAAGTCGATCTTCTGGCGCTCCATGTCTTCCTCGAAGAAGCGGAACCCGGCGCGCTGCCGGACGGTCAGGGTCTCGTCAATGGCCTGGCGGGCGGTCCTGATGGCGTCCTCGAACTTGAGATCAAGGTCGTCAATCGCACGAATCCTTGCAAGCACGTCCGCCTCGCCCGACTGCTCGCCCCGCCAGAGGCGCCGCAACTCGTTGAGCAGGCGCATGCGCTGCTGGTTGTGCCGCCGCCGCAGGTCCTGCAGGGCATTCATGCGCATGAAGAACCGCTGGTATTGCTCGTCATTCAGCTGAAGCATCCGCTGCGCCTGCACCAGTGCATACGCATCAAACATGGACTGCATTTCCTGCAGCGTCATGTTGGACCCGGGCGCGGGCAATCCCTGCCCTCGTCCACGCTGGCCCTGGGCGTTCGGGCGATTCACCTGCTGGCCCGGTGGCGGCGGTTCCTGCGCCGCGGCCGGCCACGCCGGCGCCAGCGCGATCAGGCTCACCACACCCGCGAGAACGACTCTTCGAAGCATTGCCACCACGACTACTCCATTCCCTCGGCCATTTCGGCCGTCAACAACTTCACGAATGCGTCACGCTCGTCGGAGGTCAACACCGCGAACGCGGCGTCTACCGCCCTGGTTGACGGCACCAGCACCTCACGCACATCGTCCTGTGCAAACGCATCCATCATGCCCGACACGAACGCCCACTCGGCGGTGTCGAGCGCCATTGATTCGTCCGCAACCGCAGCCGGCGCGTCTTCACTGGGCGCGATCGGCGACACTGGGCCACCCGGATAAAGCGCCACGGCAATCGCGGCGACGACGACCGTGGCCCCGGCGGCCAACGCCCCCCGCATGGAGGTGACCCTCGACCACCACGAGACCCGTGCCGGCTGCACCATCTCTGCCTGCACCGCGGCCCGCACGCGCGACTGGAAGTGATCCCAGAAGAGGGGCGATGGTTCGGGCACATCTTCCACGTCGCCCACCGTCGTCATCATGGCGCGCAGGTCCTCGACATGGGTCCGGCAGGATGCGCACGAGTCCAAATGGGATTGCCGGCTCTGCGGCAACACACCATCAAGCGCATTGACTGATTCCTGAGGAGACAAATGAGTAGTCATGATTGCAGCAGCCGTTTCAAATTACTGAGGGCGTGAAAGAAGTTGGCCTTGGTGGCGCCAACAGAGCCGCCGAGGATTCCCGCAATCTCTTCATGCGACAGTTCCTGATACACCCGCAGGAGCAAGGTCGCGCGTTGTCGGGGCGGCAGCTGCGCGATGGCGCGCCTGACCTCGGCCGCCTTTTCGCTCCGAGCCACCGCCCGGAACGGATCGTCTGAATGCGGGTCCACGTGCCGCGCTTCAAGAAGCGGTTCGGTGTCGGGGCGCCTGGCCGCAATCTTGTTCAGGCAGCAGTTCACGCCGACCCGATAGAGCCACGTGCTGAGCGCCGAGTCGCCCTTGAAGTTCTTCAGGCCTTTGAACGCGCGCACGAACACGTCCTGGGCCAGATCCGAGGCATCCTCGTGGTTGCGCACGAAGCGGTAGCAGACCTGATACACGGCTCGCTGATGGCGGGTCACGATGATCTGGAACGCGTCCTGACTGCCAGCCAGAAACGCGGCCACAAGCACCCGGTCTTCGGCGGCGGCCAGGTCCAATGCGGCGGCAGGCGGGGTCACGCTCTGCGTACCGGGTTCGGCTTCCACGCCTGACCCCCAGACCGGCATGCGTTCAGCAGCCACCGCTGTATGAGCTCCCATGCCCGTTAGACCGGCGCGCACCGGTTTCGGTTACCAGGGCCATCACTTCGGCCCTGGTCGGCAGGCCGGCCTGGGCCCCCAGGGTCCGGCAGTTGAGGGCGGCGGTGGCATTGGCGAAGGTCAGCAGGTCCGTGAGCCGGGTGGCGACAGTCGCCGCCGTCCAGGCGGCAATGAACCCTCCCCGAAACGCGTCCCCTGCGCCGGTCGAGTCGGTCACGGGAACGACGAAACCTGGCGATTCACTCAATGTTCCATTGGCCCACGCCACGGCGCCGTTGGCGCCAAGCGTGACCACTACGGTGGCTGTGTGGAACCGCTGCTCAATCGCTCGCATGGCCTGCTCCACCGTGGCCTCGCCTGTGTAGTGCAACGCGAACCGGTCGGGAATCACGAGCACGTCCACCAGACTCAGCAGGCGATCGAGGTCTGGTGCCTCAGTATCCACGTCTGCGAGCACCGGTACGCCCGCCGACCGCGCCTGTCCGGCCATCAGCACCGCGCCGGCGATGTCGGTGGCATCCACCATGAGCACACGTGCCTCGGAGACGATTACTGGTACCGGGCGCGACTGGGGCCAACCGAGGGCTTGGGGCCGGCTCCACAACACGGTGCGGGTGCCGGTTGCACGATCGACGATCACGATGGCCGAGCGATTCGGAGCCGCCGCTCGAACGCACCCACTCGTGTCGATGCCCTCGTCACGCAGCGCGCCTTCAATTCGCCGCCCGTTCTCGTCGTCACCGAACACGCCGAGGTAACGCGTCCGGCACCCCAGCCGCGCGCACGCGATCATGGCCGAGGCCACCTGGCCTCCGGGCATCGTCTGGAGTCCCGCGAGTTCGACCTTGGCGTCCGGCGCCGGCCAGCGCGGCACGGTTGCGAGGACATCGACGGAGTTCTCACCGAACCCCACGACGTCAATCGGCCCTACGCCGAGTGGGGGGAGACCGGGAATCCGTTGACTTTCGCCTTTCTTTTGCATACAGTCGGCCCCGTGCAGCCTCTCACCAAACGCCAACGCGAGATTCTCGACTACCTTCAGGAATTCATCCAGCAGCACGGTTATGC